>CAYHBG010000067.1:0-4701 GCA_964354815.1 uncultured Thermotogae bacterium | reverse complement strand
GGGTCCCCGGTGATCCAGTAGTAGCTCCGGCCGCGCGGATCCTCGCCGGTCACAAGGTAGTTCGAGTACGCCTGCCCTCCCAAGCGCGTCAGCTTGACCACCGGCGGACGCCCCGCCGGCAGGCGAGGGACATTCACGTTGAGGAGCGTCCCCGCCGGAAGGGAATCGCTCTCGAGGACGAACGCGACGAGACACGAGCAGAAGCGGGCTGCCGGCGCGTAGTTCGCCGGCTCTGAGCTCTCCGCACCGACCTCTGCGGAGATCGCGATCGCCGGGATCCCTGCACGCGCTCCCTCCATCGCCGCGGCGACCGTCCCGGAGTAGGTGATATCCTCCCCGGCGTTGACCCCCGCGTTGATCCCTGATACCACGAGGTCTGGGCGCTGCTTGAGCAGGCCAAGGAGGGCCAGGGAGACGCAGTCGGAGGGGGCACCACTCGAGACGTGGCCGGTCGTCCCGTCGAGAAGGCGGACCTCGTCCATGCGCAGGGGCTTGTGGAAGGTCCGGGTCCGACTTGCGGCAGACCAATTGCGGTCAGGAGCATAGACCTCTACTTGCGCCACCCGGTCGAGCTCGGCCTTCAGCGCCATCAGCCCAGGCGCGTTCACCCCGTCGTCGTTCGTCAACAGGACCAGCCTGCGCGTCATTCCCCTCCCTGGCGTCCACCCATCCTAGCCGCCCACCGTCCCTCCGCCAACTGCCTCCCGAACGCCGTAGAACACGAGGAGGTTGTCCCCGTACGTCCGCTCGTCGACCCGCTGCAGGGCGCCGTAGGTCTCGGAGAGGATCTCTTTCTTGAACACCTCCGTGATGACGAGCCCCTCTGGAGCGAGGAGGCGCCTCTCCCCCAGTAGGCGGAGAGCGGACTTCGAGAGCCCCTTTCCGTAGGGAGGTCCGGAGAAGACAAGGTCGAACTGCCGACCGACGCGCGCGAGGTCCTCGAGGCCGTCAGCGAAGTCTCCCTGGACGACCTTCGCCCTGTCGAGCAAGGCGAGTTGGGCAAGGTTCTGGCGGACAATCCCGCACGCCGCCGGCGACTGGTCGACGAAGACGCAGTCCGTCGCCCCCCGAGAGAGGGCTTCCAGACCGACGCTCCCCGTGCCGCAGAACACGTCCAGGAACCGGGCGCCGCTGACGACGTCGCCCAGGATATTGAACAGGGCGGTCCTCACGAAGTCGCGCATCGGGCGGATCCCCTCCTCGTCCCACGGAACGAGCCTCCGCCCTCGGTGCGTCCCCCCGGTAATGCGCATCCTCTCTCCTTGACTTCACGCGACGCCCGACCTATGATTCCCCTTGGCCTCATGCCATGCGGGTTTCCCAAGCGTACCGCACGTGAGGAGGCCGTTCAACCATGGACGCGCGAGGACTAAGGGCGGTCGTATTCGATCTCGACGGGACGCTCTGCTTCTACTCGCTCAGGGTTGCCGAGGGGCTCGCCCTTGCCCTCCAGGAGACAGGTTCCTCGCCGACCCTCCTCGGAGAGATCGACCAGGCCGCGGAGCGGTTCGAGAAGATCTTTCTCGAGGTGGAGCGCGTGCCGGACCCCGCCCCATTGCGCGAGCGCGTCTTCGCACGCCTGCTCGTCGAGCGCGGGGTCAGGGACCTCTCGCTCGTGCGGTCGCTGGCCGAGGTTTACGTCCGCGTCAGGACGGACTCCCTGCGCCTGTTCCCCGGGGCGCGCGACCTCCTCTCCGACCTCGTCCCCCGGTATCGCCTCGGCCTACTGACCAACGGCCCGAGCGAGCTCCAGTGGGAGAAGATCCACGTTCTCTCCCTCGCCCCCTACTTCACGGCGGTCGCCGTCTCCGGAGACCTCGGGATCTACAAGCCGGACCCTAGGATCTTCACTTACGTCCTGTTACGCCTCGGGGTGCGGCCGTGCGAGACACTCCACGTGGGGGACTCCCTCGAGGCGGACGTCGTGGGGGCGAAGGGGGCGGGCCTCGGCGCGGCGTGGGTCCGCCCGAGCACGGCGTCGTCGGACGGAGTCTGCCCTGACCTTGAGGTTACCACGGTCGCCGAGCTCCGGGAGGTCCTGCTGTGAAGCGAGCCGACGTGGCGATCCTCGGGGCCGGACCGGCTGGGCTCTTTGCCGCCGAGGCGCTCCTCGAGAGCGGCCTGGAGACGGTGCTCGTCGACCGAGGGGAGGAGCCCTCCCGGCGCACGCATCTCGCCTTCGGGGTCGGCGGGGCCGGAGCGTACTCGGACGGGAAGCTGAACCTGACCCCGAAGATCGGCGGAGACCCCTCGACCATCGGGCGAAGCGACGCCGAGATCCAGCACTACATTGACCGCGTCGACGCGGTGTTCACGGCGTTCGGGGCACCGGAGAAGTACTCCGGGGAGGATCTAGACAGCCTGGCAGAGCTCAAGAAGGCGGCCTCGCGTTACGGGATCGAGTTCATCAGCGGGCGACAACGCCACATGGGGACGGGCGCCGTCCGCCAGACGATCGAGCGGTTCTATCAGCACCTCCTCGCCGGAGGGGTCCAGGGCTCCCTTGGGAACCAGATCCAGACGGTCAGCCAGACAAAGGACGGGTTCGTCCTGCGCGGCGTCGAGGACGTCAGTGCGCGCTACGTCGTCGCCGCGCCCGGCCGCGCTGGGGCCTACTGGCTGCGGGAAGAGGCCGCGCGCCTCGGGATCAAGACCGAGTACGGACCGATCGACGTTGGGGTGCGCGTCGAGTTCCCGGCAGAGATCTACGCGCCGATCGAACGCGTGATGTACGACGCCAAGCTCCGCGTGCGGACGAGGACGTACGACGACATGGTGCGCACCTTTTGCACGAACCCGCGCGGCTTCGTCGTCCGCGAGAGCTACGACGAGTTCTCCCTTGTGAACGGACATGCCGAGAACGACGAGAAGACCGGGAACACGAACTTCGCCCTTCTCTCGCACATCGAGCTGACCAACCCCGTCGAGGACACGACCGAGTACGGCCGCGCGATCGCCAAGCTCGCCACGACAATCGGGGGGGGAAGACCCATCCTGCAGCGCCTGAAGGACTTGAAGCAGGGCCGCCGCTCGACGGTGGAACGCCTCCGGCGGGCGACGATCTCGCCGACCCTGGCCGACGCCACGCCCGGCGACCTTTCCATGGCCCTTCCCGGCCGCGTCCTGATGAACCTCCTCGAGGGGCTTGACCAGCTCGACAACATCCTCCCCGGCCTGACCGCCGACAACACCTTCCTCTACGCCCCGGAGATCAAGTTCTACGACACGCACTACCCGGTCAGCCCGTCGATGGAGACGGCAATCCCGGGGTTCTTCGTCGCCGGGGACGCCTCCGGCCACTGCCGCGGGATCGTCTACTCCGCCCTCACCGGCCTGATTGCCGCGGAGGCGATCCGCGAGCGCGAGGGGGTGTAGGGCTCACCCCATGGGACGCGCGCCGGGTGAGAGACGCCGGGTCGGCGCCGCAGGACTCGTTGCCGTCGTGTCCCTCTTCCTCCTCTCGGCAGGAGGTCTCGCCGAGGACCTCGTCCAGCTCCCCGGCCCGATGGCGAGCTTCAACCAGGCGTACCGCGACGCCTCGGGACACTGGGGCCTCTGCTCGCTCGGAACCTCCGGCTGTCCGGACAAGGTCGCCTCGACGGGGTGCCTCGTCACCTGTTTCGCCATGGTCCTCGACTACTACCAGGTCGAACTCACGATCCCCGCTGCCGCCTCCTGCACAGGAAGGGGAGAGACCGGGATGGATCCCGGCATTCTGAACGACTGGCTTCAGACCCACCGCGGGTACGGGCGCTGCGCGCAGGACCCCGTCGGCAACTGCTGTCTTGAGTGGGACAACCTTCCTCCCGCGATCTCCCTCGCCTTCTACGAGAACCTGGCCACGACCGGCCTGGATCGGGCCTCGCGGACACGGATCGATCGGGCCCTCGCCAAGGGGTACCCCGTGGTCGCCGGGGTCCACTGGGGCAAGACCTGCCACGGCGGGCGGGGGACAGAGGACTGCCACTGGGTCGTCCTCACCGGCAAGACCAAAGAGACCTACCGGATCCAGGACCCGTACAACCGCGACACCGCAAGCCGCGACGGAGTCCGGACCACCCTCGCCAAAGGGGTCTTTGGAAGCTACACAATCGACCGCTACGTCATCGTCTCCGGGCCGGTCCCCGTCCCAGCTCCCACCGAACCCTCCCTCGAGGTCACCTTCGAGCCGGCAGCCGAGGCCCTCCGCCCAGGGGATGTCCAGCGCCGCCTCGTCGAGGTCGGGGAGGTCGACCGGCCGGTGCTCCTCTTCGCGCGGGCGATCGACCCGCAGGGTGCGGTTCGCTACGCCCACTACCTAACCTCGACCCCCGACCCGAGCGTCCCCCTCCTCCTCTCTCCAGAGAAGGAGAGTGTCTACCCCGAGCCGCGCCGGTTCGGACCGGAGCCTTGGGAGTGGGGACGCGCGACGATCGCCGCAGGAGAGGATGGCACCTGGGCATGGGAGGTGTGGGTGGAAGACCCCGACGTCCCTGGAGAGCCACTCGCCTACGACGTCGCCGGGTACACCGTCCTTTCGCCTCCACCGACCCTCCCGCCCGCTGCTCCCTCGATCGCCGTTGCCCTGGCCGTCGGACTCGCCCTCCTCGTCACGGCCCTCGTGTACCTTGGCGCCCTCTCCTCAGGGGAGTAGGAGCCCGGCCCCGGCCTACCCAACCCGAGCGAGAAGGACCGTCACCGTCCCGATCGCCAGGCAGTAGA
>CAYHBG010000066.1:3714-8042 GCA_964354815.1 uncultured Thermotogae bacterium | reverse complement strand
GAGCGGACTTGGACCTTGACCGGCTCGTCTACATGCTTCAAGCGATCACCGTCGTCTACTTCTCCAACCGTCACACGATGAGGAAGCTGACCGGGATTCCCTTTGGATCCAGGACAACGATGCGGGAGTTCATCGCGTTCTACGCCTCGATCCTGGCGAACGGGATCACGAGCACGAGGGGGGAGGAGCCATGACCCACGTACTGAAGCTGCCGGATCGGATCGAGTCTGAGGCGGAACTGGACGACGTCATGTCGCGCCCGTCAGGAGGGCTGGTCCGCCTCATGGCGGAGTTGGGGGGAGACCTTCTCGTCCTGGGAGCCGGGGGCAAGATCGGGTTCACCTTGGCCACGATGGCCGACCGCGCCGCGCGAGAGGCAGGGACTTCGACGAGGGTCATCGCGGTCTCCCGGTTCACGGACTGCCGCCAGGAGGAGAAGCTCACGGAGGCCGGGATCGACACGATCTCCTGCGACCTCCTGGATCGGGAGGCCCTGGAGCGCCTTCCGAGCGCGGGGAACGTCGTCTACATGGCCGGTCGGAAGTTCGGGTCGACGGGAGGGGAGGCTCTGACCTGGACGATGAACGCCTTTCTCCCTGGTCTCGTCGCCGAGCGATTCCCCGCCTCGCGGATCGTCGTCTTCTCCACCGGGAACGTCTATCCCTTCGTTCCGGTCGACAGCGGCGGCGCGACAGAGCGGACGCCGCCCGCCCCTGTCGGGGAGTACGCCCAGTCCTGTCTTGGCCGGGAGAGGGTCTTCGAGTACTTCTCCGAGAAGAACGGCACGCCGGTGACGCTTGCGCGCCTGAACTACGCGATCGACCTGCGCTACGGCGTCCTCCTCGATCTGGCGCAGGCCGTCTGGGAGCGGGCGCCGATCGACCTGCGGATGTCGCACGTGAACGTGATCTGGCAGGGGGACGCCTGCGACATGATCCTGCGCTCGTTCGACGTTTGCGGGAGTCCCGTCCGCGTCCTGAACATCACCGGGCCGGAGCCGATCTCGGTTCGCGCGGCGGCCCACTGGTTCGGCGAGATCTTCGGACGTCGGCCGGTGTTCGAGTACGAGGAGGAGGGGACGGCCCTCCTGGCGAGCAGCGCCGAGGCGTGCCGGCTGTTCGGCTTCCCGTCCGTCTCCCTGGAGCGCATGATCAGCTGGGTGGCCCACTGGGTCCAGATCGGGGGCCCGACGCTGGACAAGCCGACGCACTTCGCGGAGCGGAGGGGGAGGTTCTGATGGCGCTACGGGTAAGGGGCGAGGCCCTGGCCGCCCTGCGCCGGGGGCAGGCGATCCCGGCCCACCCCCTCGCGCTGACCCCAGAGCGCAGGTTGGACGAGCGCAGACAGCGCGCGCTCACCCGCTACTACCTTGCGGCCGGGGCGGGCGGGATCGCCGTCGGAGTGCACACGACGCAGTTCGAGGTTCGCGACCCTCGTCACGCCCTTCTCCGGCCGGTCCTCGCGCTGGCGGCGGAGGTGGCGAAGGTGGAGGCCCCGAGCGCGGTCCGGATCGCCGGGATCTGCGGCGGGACGCCTCAGGCCGTGGACGAGGCGCGGCTCGCGCGGGACCTCGGGTACGACGTCGGCCTCGTCAGTCTGGCCGGCCTTCCCCGCGCGAGCGACGACGACCTGGTGGCTCACTGCCGCACCGTCAGTGAGGTGCTGCCGATCATGGGGTTCTACCTCCAACCTGCGGTGGGGGGGAGGTTCCTCTCGCGAGGCTTCTGGAGGAGCCTATGCGAGCTGGAGGGCCTCGTCGCGATCAAGGTCGCCCCCTTCAGTCGCTACCTCACCCTGGACGTCGTTCGCGCGGTGGCGGAGAGCGGGCGAGCGGACGAGATCCCTCTCTACACCGGAAACGACGACCACATCGTCCACGACCTCGTGACGCCCTTTCGCGTCCCGGTCGGGAAGGGCAGCGTGACTCTGCGCTTCGTCGGCGGACTCCTCGGACAGTGGGCAGTCTGGACGAGGAGGGCGGTGGAGACGTTCGACCGGGCGAGGGCGGTCGCCGAGAGAGGGGGGGCGGTTCCGGCCGAGCTTCTCTCCCTGGGAGAGGAGATCACTGAGGCGAACCGGGCGATCTTCGACGCGGATCACGCCTTCGCTGGGTGCATCGCGGGGATCCAGGAGGTCCTGACGCGCTCGGGGTTCCTCACGGGGCGATGGACCCTCGACCGGCGGGCTGACCTCTCCCCCGGACAGAGGGAGGAGATCGACCGGATCTACGCGCTCTACCCGCACCTGCGCGACGACGCGTTTGTGGCCGAGCACGTGGACGAGTGGATGGCGTCGTAGGGGGAGACCGTGGAGGAAGGGAGACGCGGGGGGATCGCTCGCGAAGACCTCGCCCCGGACCGGGTCGCTCTTCTCATCGTCGACATGCAGAACGACTTCGTCTCCCCGCAGGGGAGGATGGCCCAGTACGGGTTCGACGTTTCCGACGTGGGGGCGATCGTCGCTCCCCTTTCTCGCCTCCTCGGGGCGGCACGGCGGGCCGGGCTCCTCGTCGTGCACACGCGGATGGTGAACGACGCCGCCCTGAACGCCCCGTCGTGGCACGCCTTCTGGGGGAAGCCGACGGTGGCCCTCCCCGGCACGTGGGGGGCGGCGCACGTCGCGGCGCTCGCCCCGCTGCCCACGGAACTCGTGATCGAGAAGTTCGGCTACGGCGCGTTCTTCGGCACGAACCTGGACACGGTCCTCTGCCGGGCCGGGACGCGGACGGCCGTGGTGGCCGGAACAGGGCCGGGGATCTGCGCCGGGGAGACCCTGCATCAGGCGTTCGCCCTTGGATACCACGTCATCGCCGTTTCCGACGGCCTGGCCTCGTTCTCCGTTCGTGGGGCCGCCTACAATAGGATTCTCACCGAGACCGCGCTATACACTGTGGAACACCACTATGGGAGGGTGATGACCTCGGAGGAACTGATCCTCTCGTGGAGACAGGGAGGTGGCCCGTGAGCGGAGGGATCGCCGCGCGCGTCAGGCGGGGGATGAAGGACCAGATCGTCTACCTGTTCCTCCTTCTCGTCCTTGTGGTTGCCGCCGTCGTCTCCCCGCAGTTCTTTCAGCCCGCGAACCTGTTCAACATCCTCCGCCAGGCGGCCGCGATCGGGATCCTCGCCATCGGCCAGACCATCGTCGTCGTCGCGGGGGGGATCGACCTCTCCGTCGCTGCGGTGATGCAGCTCGCCGGAGTGACCGTCGCCGAGATCACAGGCGGGCAGGACGCCCTCGTCGCCTTGGCCATCCCCCTCTGCCTGGCGATGGGCCTCCTGATCGGCCTCGGGAATGGGCTCTTGGTCACGAAGCGGCGCGTGCAACCCTTCATCGCCACGCTGTTCGTCGGCCTGCTCGTCACCGGACTCCGCCTCCTCGTGACGCGAGCGACCCCGTCCGGGGTCCTGCCGCCGGCGATTCGGGCCTTCGGCCGGGGGACGGTCGGTCCCATCCCGGTGGCGGTCCTCCTGTTCGCACTTGTCGCCGTCCTGGCGAGTTTCGTCCTCCGCCGCACCACGCTCGGCCGGCGGATCTACGCGGTGGGAGGGAACGCCGCGTCCGCGGAACTCTCCGGGGTGCGGGTCGACCGGATCACGGTCACCTCCTACCTGCTCTCCGGGCTCCTCGCGGCGGTGGCGGGGATTGTCCTTGTCGGGTACTTAGGGTATGCGGACCAGGAGATTGGCGTCGGGTATGACCTCGACTCCATCGCGGCGGTAGTCGTTGGCGGGGCCGTGCTGGGCGGAGGGCGGGGGCGGGTGTCAGGGACCGTGGCCGGGGTGCTTCTGATGGCTACCCTTCTGAATATCGTCCTTCTCCTGAACCTGAAGGTGGACTATCAGTTGGTCGTGCGTGGGGCGGTCATCCTTGCGGCGGTCGCCCTGTACTCGCTCTCTGGGGCGTGGGCGCCGCGACGGAGGGCGCCGCGCTGCCCGGTCCCGGGGGGAGAGGCGGCCGCCGGACCGCAAGGGAGTGCGGAAGGAGGTGGGCCGGATGCACAGCGGATGCCCGTGCGGGAGGGCGCGGGCGGGGAGCGCGTCTGATTGAGCATCGAAGAGAAGCCACAAGGAGGTCGTGATGAAAGGGAAGAGATCGCTGGTTCTCGTGGTTGGACTCGTGGTCCTGGCCCTGGGAGGGAGTGTCCTCGGCTTGGCCGAGGACACCCTGCTGCCCGGGATGGTTGACACGACGCAGTACAAGGCGACCGGCCCCTGGCTCGCGGGGCGGGCAGGCCTCGGCGACACCAACGCCTGGATGACCATGTTTGGCCTGCACTTCCGCTACGGGATCGAGGAGAAGTACAAGGACTTCTTCAAGGGTTTCAA
>CAYHBG010000066.1:1696-3614 GCA_964354815.1 uncultured Thermotogae bacterium | reverse complement strand
TACCCGAAGATCGAGGTCGTGGGCATGGCGTACTGCGACTGGTCGCCGGTCAACGCCAAGAAGGCGATGGAGGCGTTCATCCAGTCGAATCCGAAGATCGACGGCGTCATCGCGGACGGCGGGCAGATGGGCCTTGGCGCCGTGGAGGCGCTCCTCGACGCCGGCCGGGCGATCCCGCCGATCACGGCCGATGACTGGAACGGGTGGCTTCGCATCGCCAAGGAGCACTCGATCGACTTCCTTGCCGTCACCGGCGGCTGCCCGCTCGCTCTGACCTGCGTCGACCTGGCGGTGCAGATCCTTCAGGGGAAGCCCGTGCCCCACATCGTGGAGTACCCGATCATCACCTTCGAGAAGGACGAGCTGGACAAGTACTACCGGCCCGACCTGAACGACCAGTACTTCGCGGTGAACGAGCTTCCCGAGGCGTGGATCCAGCAGTACTACAAGAAGTAGCGTGACGGGGCGGCCGGGGCTCTGCCCCGGCCGCCGCTGTTTGGTGGAGCCCTGTCGATGACGGACGCCCTGACGATCACCTGCGTCTCCAAGGCCTTTCCCGGGGTGCAGGCCCTGGACGGGGTCTCCCTGGCGGTTCGGCGGGGGGAGATCCACGCGATCGTCGGGGAGAACGGGGCCGGGAAGTCGACCCTGATGAAGATCCTCGCCGGGGCGCTTGTCCCCGATGCGGGGGAGGTCCTCGTCCACGGGGAGCGTCTCTCCGCGTTCACGCCCGAGATCTCCCGCGCCCATGGAATCGCCATCATCTTTCAGGAGTTCAACCTCGTTCCGCACCTTTCCGTGGCAGAGAACATCTCCCTCGGCAGGGAGCCCGCGACGGGGGGCTGGCTGCGCAGGACGGAGGAGCGACGGCGGGCGCGCGACCTCCTGGCGCTCCTCGAGGCCTCGATCCGGCCGCGCACGCCGGTCTGTCGGCTGAGCGTGGCGAAGCAGCAACTTGTCGAGATCGCCAAGGCCCTCTCCCTCGACGCGAGCCTCCTGATCATGGACGAGCCGGCCTCCGCCCTCTCGATCGCCGAGCGGGAGCACCTCTTTGCCCTGATCGGGAAGCTCCGCGAGCGGGGCATCACGATCGTCTACGTCTCTCACCACCTGGAGGAGGTCTTCCGCCTCGCCGACCAGGTGACCGTGCTCAAGGACGGGCGCCTCGTCCGGACGATGCCCGTGGCGGAGACGGACCGGGAGAGCCTGGTCACCCTGATGGTCGGCCGGAAGCTCGCCCAGGTCTTCCCGCCGAAGGCAAGCCACGTGGGGGACGAGGCTCTCGGTGTCCGCAGCCTCCGCTCCGGGTCTGAGGTGAGGGACGTCTCCTTCACCCTGCGGTGCGGGGAGATCACCGGGCTGTACGGCCTCGTTGGGGCGGGGAGGACGGAGCTCGCCAAGGCCCTCTTTGGGGCCCGCCCGCACCGCGGGGAGGTGACGCTCTTCGGGCGCAGGGTGTCCTTCCGTCGACCGAGCGCTGCCGTGAAACGCGGGGTCGCCCTCCTCACGGAGGACCGGAAGAAAGAGGGCCTGGTGATGGGCCTCTCCGTCCGCGAGAACGTCGCCCTTCCCAGCCTCGACCGGCGCGCCTCGTTCGGGGTCGTCCAGAGAGCACGCGAGCGCGAGGCGGTCGCCGGCCTTGTGGAGCGCCTGTCCATCCGCACCCCGACGACCGAGAACGCCGTCCTTGCTCTCTCTGGGGGTAACCAGCAGAAGGTCGTGATCGGGAAGTGGCTCCTTGCCGAGCCATCGGTCCTCATCTGCGACGAGCCGACGCGCGGGGTGGACGTCGGCGCGAAGAGCGAGATCTACTCTCACCTGCGCGACCTCGCGGAGCAGGGGCTTGCGATCCTGATGATCTCCTCCGAGCTTCCCGAGGTCCTCGGGATGAGCGACCGCGTCCTCGTGATGCGGGAGG
>CAYHBG010000066.1:0-1596 GCA_964354815.1 uncultured Thermotogae bacterium | reverse complement strand
GCGGGAGGCGTCGACCTCTCCGTCGGCTCCACGATCACGCTCACGACGATCCTCTCCGCGGGACTGATGGCCGGGAGCGACGGGATGATCCTCCCCGCGGCGGCGGGCGCACTCTTGGTGGCTCTCGTCGTCGGTACGCTGAACGGGATCGCCGTTGTGTGGCTTCGCGTCGCGCCGTTCATCGCCACCCTGAGTGTGATGTCCATCACACGCGGCGTCGTTCTCCTGATCACCCACGGGACGATCGGCTCCATCGGGAAGGGGTTCCGAAGCCTATCGCGCGGCAGCGTCGGGCCGCTTCCGTCCGCCCTGTTCATCATCGTCGGGGTGTTCGTTCTCGCGTGGGCCGTGATGAATCGAACCCGCTACGGACGGCACCTGTTCGCCCTGGGAGGGAACCGCGAGGTCGCCCGTCTCGCCGGAGTTCGTGTGCGCACGCTCGAGTTCTCTTCCTACCTCGTGAGCGGGGGCTGTGCCGCCCTGGCCGGTCTGTACCTCACCAGCCGCATGGGAGCCGGGGACCCCTCGGTCGGCCCTGGCTTCGAGCTGAACTCGATCATCGCCGTCTTGATCGGAGGGATCCCCTTTGGGGGCGGGCGGGGGAACGTCGTCGGCGTGATCGCCGGCGTCCTCCTCCTCGCCGTCCTGGGGAACCTCCTCAACCTGTGGAACCTCTCGAGTTGGTACCACCAGATCGCGCGGGCCCTCGTCCTGCTCGTCGCGATTGCCCTGTTCAAGAAGGAGGACTAGATGGGGTTTCGAGTCGCTGTGGCCCAGATGAATAGCGTCCTTGGGGACGTGGAGCGGAACCTGGAGAAGGCGGAGGGGCTCCTCCGCTCGGCGGCCGCGATGGGGGCGGAGATCGTCCTTGTCCCGGAGGCGTTCACGACCGGCTACGACGTGGGGGATCGACTGGCCAAGGTAGGCGACCGGATCCCGGGGCGGACAACCGCCGCGATCGGATCCCTCTGCCGGGAGCTGCGGGTCCACTTCTACGGCAGCTTCATCGAGAAGAGCGAGCAGGGGTACCACAACACGGCCGTGCTGATGGGGCCAAAAGGGGACATCCTTGCTCGCTACCGCAAGGTTCACCTCTTCTCCGCCGAGAAGGCGATGTTCCTCCCTGGCGAGGAACCGGCGATCGTGGAGACCGAGCTCGGGCGGCTCGGCCTCACGATCTGCATGGACCTTCTCTTTCCTGAGTACATCCGCGGGCTCGTCCTCTCCGGGGCAGAGTACCTCCTGAACACGACGGACTGGCTCCGCTACGGCCCCCTCGACGAGTGGGGATGGTGCGAGCAGCAGCCTCGAGCCCTTGCGGTCGTCCGGGCTCTGGAGAATACGGTCGGTCTGGCGATGGCCTGCCAATGGGGAAAGGAAGGGCCGTTCACTAAGTTCGGTCACTCCTGCATCGTCAGCCCGTCAGGGCGGATCCTGGCCGGGGTCGAGGAAGGCGAGGGCGTCGCCGTCCACGAGATGTCGAGGGACAAGATCGAGGAGTGGCAGAAGACCGCGACCTACCTTGAGGACCGCAAGACCCACCTGCCGCTGTATCGGCGGATGCTGGACCTCTAGCCAGCGCGCCTCGGACTGGGA
>CAYHBG010000065.1:0-8083 GCA_964354815.1 uncultured Thermotogae bacterium | reverse complement strand
CCGGTCCCGACCCCCAGGTAGATGGAGCCGATCCGCAGCAAGTAGGTGAGATCGTTCGACACGCCGAACCCGAGGCCGCCGACTTCGAGCCAAACCCGGACACCCAGTGAGGCAAGAAGCATCGTGTCTTGGCTGACCGGTGCGACGATGTCCCTCGTCACCCCGAGGCCTGGGTAGGCGAACATCAGACCCAGCCCCGATGCGGGCGCGAGGCTGGGCACCGACTCGATCGTGCCAGCGGTCGGGGAGCTTGTAGCCGAGCGGAGGCGGATTCCAAGCCGGATCTCGTCTATCGCACCTGCGTCGTAGGATAACGCAGCGTTCTCTGACGTCAGAAACTGGATCTGACTCCCGAAGAACGACCCCACCATCGTCCCCGAGACGCGGTCGCCACTGTCCAGGATGAGCATGTCCGGTCCGCGCGCGACCTCGTCTAGCTGAATCTTCGTCACTCGCCCCCAATCGAGAGACTCCATCCGGGCGCCGCCGGCTCCGGTGCTCGGAACCATCACCTCGATCGTTCGGCCGACGGCCGCCTTGGTGATCGTCCCAGTGACCTCCGTGCCGCCGACCAAGGACACGACATCCGCGCGGCACGTCACCGCGCAAGCCAGCAGCACAACTGCCAACACCGAGCGTCTAGTCCGGTCGCTCACGTTGACCTCCTGCAGTCACCTCGTCCTCAACTCCAGCTCCACCGTGTCGAAGCCCATCGACAGAACCCGGAGGCTCGCCGTACGCCCCAGCGCGACCTTCAGAGCGTCCTGAAACACCTTCGACTCGAGGTCGCTCGCCAGGGCCTCCGCGGGGCCGAGGTAGAGCACATCGAAGCTCGCGAGTCCCTGTCCAAACGTGCGCAGATTCACCTGGCTTGCTTCGCGCACCGATCCGAGAGCGCTCTGGAGGGCGGTGGCGGCCGAGTAGTCCGGGACCGCGAACACGAGAACCTTGAGCACCCTGGAAGCGCTCGCGCTCACCCAGTTCAGGCCGGCCACGGTCTCGATGACCAGCTGGGGCACGCAAGACTCCGCGACCTTCTCGACGGCCTGCGTTCCTGCAGCCTCGAGGCTCAGTCCCAAGGCCGTCTCCTCGGCGAGCACCGACGAGAGCGTCTCCGCGGTGCCACGCAGGACCACGGAGAAATCTCCGTGGGCCACTGCGGAGTACCACATGAAGGCGCCCGCCTGGGTGCTTCCCTGCGATTCGGCTCGGACGCGCCCGACAAGGGCGATGTCCGCATCCAGAGCGCGGGCTACCTCGCTCGCCGCCTTCGTGTCGCCCTCGGCAGCGCGCGCGAGCAGCTGCGGGTCCCTGATCTCGGCGAGCCGCTCGCGATCGAGGACGAGGAAGCCCTTGCCGAGGAGCGCCTGTCTGAGCGCGCCCTCGGCCACCGAGAACGGCTGCTCCGTCCCGAACGTCCACTCGCGGGCGATGACGACCACGCGGGGGTTGCCGATCCTGTCGATCTCGATCCGAAGATCCTCGAGGGCCGTGCCGAGCTTCAGCATGTCGACTTCCGCCTCGATGGTCACTCGGTAGAAGGACTCGTCCTGTGTCTCCGTCAGCACGCGGTAGGTCTTCACGTAGCCGCTGGCGGAGGTCCAGATGTTGTCCTCGAGGACCTGGAAGTTCGCCATGTAGGATTCAGCGCGGAGCACAAGCCCCACGCCGACCTCCACGGCGCGTCTCCAAGCGTCGCGAAGGGCCTCGTCTCTCGTTCTCGCCAAGTCCTCTCCGGGGACGAGGGCCGCAACACCTTCAACCTGAACCTTGACGGTTCCCCAGACCCCCGGTGTCGCGATCGCGCATGCCACGAGAACCAGCGCGAGGCTGAAGAGCAGGCGAGATCCCGCAACGCGCGTCGCACGCCGCCGCGAACCTTTGGGCAGACTAGTCGGACACGACAAGCACGGCTCCGTCGCCCCGCATCAAGATGTCGGTTCCATCGGCGACCTTGTGGATGAGGACCGCGTCGGCCGCGGAGATCACGAGCCAGTTCTTCATCGTCTGGTCTGTGCCCAAAGCCCGGACCTCGAGGGGGTTCGTCCCCACGCGCGGGTCGCTTTTTGCCGCCACGACGGCCTCGTTGGTGCCAGACAGCTTGTAGCTTGTCGAGGGGACGTAGGCGGCAGCGACGGCCTCGGCGACTGGCTTTCCCTGAGGATCCACGAGCTTGATGTAGAGGCTGGGCTGGATGCGGTAGCCCCGCGCGTCGATGACGACGCCTGTGTAGCCGACCTCGGGAGCTGCGCCGCTTCCGCCGGGTCTGTTGACGGCGTTCCCCTGCGGATAGATGAAGAGGAGGAGCTGGTCGAGGTTGTACTGGAGCGTGACCTCGTACATCCCCTGCCGCCAATCGCCCTTCGCCGCGTCAGGGATCGTCCACTTGTCGGCCCCCGGCACGATCTGGGCGTGCGTGATCGATCCCTCCACGGCCGTCCGCACGACGTCGTTGGCCATGTAGTTCAGCATGGTCGACTCGGCCGTGACGTCGACGTACCCGATGACAGCCAGGAGATTCCTCTGCGCGTCCATGATCGCGCCCTGCCTGGCGAGGAGCTGCCCTTGAGACATGTTCACGGCATTGGTGGGTGGGATCCCGTACCCGACGACCTGGATCCACCGCTCGCTCCAGTTGAGGGACCCCGTAATCCCGGTTGGGGTCGTGATGCTCGTCTGGAACCAGGTCGTCACCTGGCCCAGAGCTAGAGCACCGATCGCAAGCACCGCGAGAACAACGATCACTCGCCTACCCATTTCGCGCCTCCTTCTCTGCTCTCCGAGTTCGGCCATCAATCCGCCGGCGGCACCCCGTCGGCATGGATCAGGAAGTCGACCACCGTGCGTCGGTCGCCGACGCCCTGTATGTCTGCGAACACCTGGTACCAGCCCGGCGTCGCAAGGTCACGTTCGATCGCAAGCTCCAGCGGGAAGCCGACCGCGTAGGCGTCGCTGCTCCCCGCCAGTCGAGTGTCGGTGCGGAACTCCCTGATGAACTCGGGACGAAGCTCGTTGCGCGTACCTCTGGAGTAGATCGTCCAGCGGCAGTCCATCCAACGAGGGGAGTCCGCCTTGGGGAATTGCGGGAAGTAGACCTCGACCAGCAGGTAGAGGGCGCCGGAAGGCGGGGCTTCCCACCAAGAGGTCCAGACGTCCTCTCGATGGAGCGGCAGCTGCGATTGGGCAGGGATCGCCGGACAGGCGCTGCCCATTCTTTCACATGAGGTCCCCGCTTTCTGTATGGTGTAACCGCACGACTCGTGCTGCTCTCCCGCTCTGACAGAGACAAGCCTGAGCTTCACGGCTTGGTTCTGGGCCGCGTCGGTCACCTTCAGCGTCACTCTCCAAGGTGAGCCGTCGTTTGCCGATCTGAACTGATGCCAGGCTTCGCGCCCGGTCGCCGTCCCCCCATCCCCGAAGGTCCATTCCCAAGCGATCAGGTCGATCAGGGAATCGGGATCCGTCGAGCTGTCCTCGAAGTAGACGAGCTCGTTGACGCACGGAGCTTCTGGCTCGAACGAGAAGTCGGCAGTCGGACGCCGGTTGGAGCAGCCGGCGATGACCAGTACTGCGAGAGACAGGAGTACCAGTGCGGTCCGCGTTCTGCGCGGATGCGAAGCCTGGCGGAAGGGACCGGCACCGACCATCACGTGCTTCCCCAATCCACGATGAACGGGAAGTGCCACGCGAACAGCTCGCCGCTCAGGAGATCCTTGACAGCCAGTCGAGTGTAGTAGCGCCCCTCAGCGAGGGTGTAGCCGTACTCGTACTGGTCCCACAAGTCCCAGATTAGGTCTACTCCCTCTGCCAGCCCCGGACCGGGCAACGCAATCGGGTGGGGGTAGTCATAGGCGCAGACCAGATCACCATTCTCCCTGTGCAGTTCCCAACGGAGCACAAGCTCGATGGGCTGGTTGAAGTCCTCGGAGAAACGGAGTGGCAGCCATCCCACGATGTTCTGGGGCATCATGACGAACCGGTGGGGGGAGACCTCCTCGACCGGGTAGTACACGATCCAGGGACCTCCCCCGGGGGCCGGGCTGTACCGTGCGGTCTCAGGTACCAGATAGCGGTTGCCGGCTCGGGACAGTCTCCACCCGAGGACGGCGTCGCCGCTATTCGCAGGCGCGAAGACCCGGCTCCGGACCTCGACATCCTGCTGTTTCGTATCAGCGTGCTGCGCGGAGTCGATGACGGTAAGCCTCACGGTGTACGTTCCCGCTTGCAGATAGACGTGCGCCGCGTTCTGGCTGTCGGCCGTGCCGCCGTCGCCGAAATCCCAGATGAACTGGCGCAGGTCTTCGAATCCATTCGGATCCGTGGACGTGTTCACAAAGACCGCCTCCAGGCCGGGGCGGGGCTGCTCCGGAAGCGCGAAGCCTGCGGTTGGAGGAAGGTTGAAGAGGGAGCAGCCGGCCAAGAGGAGGCCCAGACCGGCTCCAAGGGCTGTGCCGGTCAGTGTTCCTCTCCTCTTGGGCCCAAGGTCTTGCATGCCTACCTCCTTCCCAGACCCGGGTAGTGCCCCCCCAGCGCGGCAGTCACCGAGATGCGAAGCCCGACTCCGCCGAAGTCAAGCAGAGGCAACTCGAGGAACGGGCCTGAGAGCCCCATGCCCCGATACGCAATGCCGACGTCAAGGCTCCACGTCGGGTCTATGTGAAACCCCGCAGTCACCGCGACCTCGAAAGCCATGCCCCCTGCCGCGGCGAGGGCGGGACAGGCAAGGTAGCCCCACTGATCGTTCTTGAGGAACTTTCCCCCCGCCCAGCCGGCGCGCCCCTCGACGGCAACGTCGACTCCTGCAAGGCGGAAGTGGTAGGTCAGGCCCGCCAAGGCAGAGACCGAGCTGACCTCCAAGGCGACATTGGCGCTTCCGCCCGCATTCCTCTTTGCCTGGAGCAGCTTCACTCCAACCGTTGCGTCGAGGCCCGGGGCGAAGCCATAGCCTGCACAGAAGTCGGCCTCGTACGCCCACGTGATCTCGTCTAGCTCAAGGCCCGGGGTCAGCTCCTCAGCGGTCGTGATGACGTTGTTAACGATCCCCATTCCAACGGTCGTCAGTCCGGCGCGCGCCGTCACCGATATCTGGCCGACTGGGAAGGGAGCCACGATGACGACGACCTTCGGCAGCAGAGTCCCGGAGGACAGAACCTGAGGACAAGAGAAGGGGGGCCGTTCCCCCAGCACCAACTCGTACATCTTGCTGAAGAGCGCGCAACTCAGAGCGTCGATGTTCTCGAGGTCGGGCACGAAGAGGGTTCGCGGTACCGCCGCGACATACCCTGGCTCGGCTGCTCCGCGCTCTATCGACCAGAGGGTCGCCTCTACGGAGACTTCGGAGCCGACGAGTGTGTACGTCCCGCACCAAACGAAGTTGGCTTGAAGAACCTCCCCCAATCTTGCCGCGTGTTCCTTGCTGACGAGTCCCATCTGGGCCATTCCGGCTTGGTTCCAGGCCATCTCTACCACGTCATTGCTGATGATGACGACGTCAGAGTCGGGCCGGAGGTGTTGAACGAAAAGAGTGGTCAGCTTCGCGGCGATCGTCGCGCCGAGGTCGGGTGTCGATCCCAGAGGGTCTTCAAGGCCCAGAGTGGCCCGGAAGGGAACAATGGCAAGGCGCATCTCTTGCTTCTCCTGGCACAGCGCTGGCGGGGCGACAAGAACGAGGAGAGTGGTGGCAAACACTGGAAGACAGGGCAGGACGTGGTCGCAGATCATCCACTTCGAGCGCCCACCCCTCCTGCGCGAGCGCTCGCGGTGTCGAGCTATCCTACCTCTTCCCCTTTCAGCCAAGGATGCGCTAGCCCTCCGGGTTGTCACCACTGAGATGGAGCAGAAACTACGTTTCACCCTCCTCAGGGTACTCGGATTGTAGCACGGAGTCTCTCGCCTGAGAAGCGTCACGGTCCGGCAGCGGACTCGCATCTCGTTCCCTTCGACGACCCCTCTGCCACCCAGGCGCGCTCAGAGGCAGACGCAGTCGGCCGAGGGCCGGGTGTACTTGCCCGGCCCGACGGAACTCCGGAGCCTGCAGGGTTGGAAACGGTTCTAGGGGGTGGACGAGTGCCAGTCGGTCTCAAAGCGCACAAAGGGCCTCCAGCACCTCCGGCTCCAGCCACTCGGCAGTTCGAAAGCCGTCCCGTAGACTCCAGATCGATACCCCTCTCCAGCTTCCGAGCCTTCGGCGGACGAGTTCCCCGCGCGAGCGACTGGGCTGCGCCCCCGGTGCTGGCCCGCTCCGGGCTGCCGTCTCTGCCTAACCTGAAGGGAACTTCAGGGCAGTCGGGCACGCTTCTACTTGACTCCGAAGCAGTCGGGAGAGGGTTTCCTCCCTGAGGCCTCCGCGTTCCCCTGATTGCAGAAGTAGAGACGGTCCTGCTGGAGAATCGGGCAGACCGCGTCGCAGGTCGAGCGGTGGTAGATCTGGGAGTTCCGGCTCGCGACGTAGAAGACGATGTCCTTGTAGTCTGTTGCCGAACCGCTCCTTCCTCCGTACCTTGCCGCCTCAACCGGAATCTCGAAGGAGGCCGCGGTGAGTCGGCCCCACTCATCCTGCACGACCGCCCGGATCGCGGCCGATTGCGCGGGGAACGTGGCTTGGCCGAAGACATCGCGGACGCGGGCGACGTCATACGCATACCCCTCTTCTGGAGCTGGAGCGTAGGGACGCCCCTGCGCCGTGGTCTCTCCGGTGTACAGCGGGTAGACGACGCACGCGTTCTCGTAGGCAAGACCGCGGAAGACGGCGTGGTACGTGGCCGCCTCGTAGGGAGGGCAGAAGACGGAGTCGCCGATCGGCGTCCCGCACAGCGTCTTCAGCTTGCACTCCACCTCGAGGCTCACCACGCGCCACTCACCGTCGTAGACCACGCCGGACTCGGGGCCAGAGAGGCTGGTCGGGTAGTGGGTGAAGTCGATCAGGGTCCGCTCCCGCGGTCTGAGGAACCAGCGGGACGGGTCCCCGTTGATGCGCGGTGCGAGGATCGTCGGCGCTGCGTTCGTGCCCGCGGCCGAGACGGTCTCCGTCCTCGCCTGCTCCCCGTCCGTCCAGGTCACGGTCGCCTCCCACTCCAGCCGGTCCACCGTGACCGGAAGCTCGTTCTCGTCGCTCGTGATCGTCTCGCCTCCCGGGAGCCGGTAGGTGTACGTCCCGGCGAGTCGCGCGCAGACGATGCGCGCAGCGTAGGGAACGTGTCCCCGCGAAGGGTCGACCGCGGCGTGGAACTGGATCGGCTCCGTGCAGCTCGTGACGAGTGCCGACAGGAGTGCGAGGGTCACCGCAAGGGCCGTGAGGCTTCCTATCCGCTTTCTTGCCCGTCTGCCCATCGCCCCGTCAGTATACGCCTCCACTCGCTGGCCTCCAAGCCCGACAGAAGGGCCCACGGCGCGGCTCGACACCGCTTGGCTTCTACCCGAGAGCCGCCGGCTCGGACGGGTACAGCTCCTCGATGAGGGCGAACGCCTCGCGCAGGTGAGGGATCGTGATCGACCCTCCCACGACGAGAGCGATCGACAGGGCCTCCACGAGCTCCTCCTTCTTCGCCCCCTCCTCCTTTGCGCGTACGAGGTGGTAGGTGACGCAGTCGTTACAGCGAAGGACCGCGGAGGCGACGAGGCCGAGGAGCTCCTTCGTCTGCGCCGGGAGCGCGCCCTCCGCGTAGGCGTCATGGTCCAGCGCGAGGAAACGCTTCGTCGTTCGGTCCGCCTGGGCGAGGACGGCTCTGTTCAGCCGGTCGCGCCGCTCGAAGAACGCTTGGGCATTCGTCATCGGTCCTCCTTCGCGCAGAAGCTTACCGCATCGGACTTGCCTTGACGCCCCCCGCGAGCGGCGGTAGGCTTGGGGCCATGGCGCGGCTCGTCTACTTCTCCCTCTCCCTCGTCCTCGTCGCTCTCGACCGGCTCCTCAAGGCCTGGGCGGCGTCGGCGCTCGACCTGTCTGTCCCTGTCCCTCTCCTCGGCCAGGTCATCCGCCTGAACCGCATCCATAACGTGGGCGGGGCGTTCGGGATCTTCCCAAGGAGCGGGATCCTGTTCATCGCGGTCTCCTCCGTCGTCTCCGCCGGTCTCATCGTCTTCCTCG
>CAYHBG010000064.1:0-8270 GCA_964354815.1 uncultured Thermotogae bacterium | reverse complement strand
CGGCATCTCGTAGATGCGCCAGGTCTTGTAGCGGCGGCCACCCATCGACGCCGACGCGCGGAGGATGAGGTCGTTCTCCTCGAGGAGGAGGGACGGCTCGCAGGTCCGGTAGCCGCGGGGGAAGGCGTAGGAGTGGACCTCGTGGTAGAGGACGGCGTCGACCCCCAGCCTCCGGAACGCCGGACGAATCCCGAAGAACATGAGGCGCAGGTCGCGGATCCTTCGCCGAGTCGCGAAGAGCCGCGCCACGCGGACGAGGTCGGTGTCGAGGAGGCGGTTCCAGCGCGGCCGGAGGGGTACGTTCGGATCGGGGAGGGCCCCCAGGACGGCGACCGGCTCCCCGTCGATGTACGCGAACCGGATCAGGCCGGGATCGGCGACGAGCTTCAGGCTCGCCGCCACCGGCTCGGCCTCGGCGTCGGTCAGGGGGAGGAACCCCCAGTTGTCGGCCCACGCCTCGTTGTAGATCCGCACGACCAGGTCGACCTCCTCGCGCGTGCGGCGAAGGTCAATCGCCCGCGTCTCGATCCGCCGCCGGGTGCGAAGCCCCTCCACGACCCGCGCCACCCGCTCGTCCTGGGAGCGGTTGATCTCAACCCGGTAGGCGTGGTAGTCCTTCACCTTCTTGAGGCCGTAGCGTTCGAGGAGTGAGGCGTAGTACGGTGGGTTGTGCGTCAGCTCCAGGGTCGGCGGGAAGTCGAACCCGTCGATCAAGACCCCCTGGTACGGCTCGTGCGTGGCGTTGGAGTATCCCCCTGGCCCGCGCATCCGCTCCATGCCTCTTGCGGCGACCCAGGCCCGCGCCCGGTCGAGGAGGGCCGAAGCGACGTCGAAGTCGTCCACCACGTCGAAGAAGCCGAAGGACCCAATCTTCGCGTGGTAGTGTTCATTGAACCGTCGGTTCACTGCGGCGGAGACGCGCCCCAAGAGGCGGCTCCCCTTCCGGGCGATGAAGTGCGTCACCTCGGCTTCGCGGTGGTAGGGGTGTGCCGGGGTGAGGAGGCCGGTGATCGGGAGAAGCCGGCTCCCCAAGAGGTCGGCCCGCAAGGGCGGCGTCCAGTGCGGGTCGCGGCGGTGGATCTGCCAGGGGACAAGGACGAAGTCGCGCAGGCGCCGGTCACCCAAAGGGATCTCGTCGATAGAGAAAGGCATGCTCTTCCGGTCGGGCTCCTCTGTGCTTGCTTAGCGCAAGGAATGGCGTATTCTAGCCGCTCGGATCGACGCCGACAATCGCCGCCCGCTTGACGTCACGGAAGAAGCCCGCTATTCGTTCGTAGCGTGAGCGACCAGGCAAAGGTGAGGCTCCTCGAGCTCGTCCAGACGAGGGCCGGGGTCTCTCGGCGGCGGGCGGAGGGCCTCGTTCGGGAGGGAGAGGTCGAGGTCAGCGACGAGGTCGTGGCCGACCCGTTCCTTCTTGTCGATCCGATCGCCATCGGGACCCTACGGGTCCGCGGCCAGCCCCTGTCCCTCCTTCCGCCCTCCCTTCGGGCGTATCGCTACTACAAGCCGGCCGGGGTCCTGTGCAGCCACGACGATCCCCACGCCGGGGAGACGGTCGGCCGGGTCCTCCGCGCCGGAGGGTTCATCGGCTACACCTTTGCCGGCCGCCTGGATCGGGAGAGCGAGGGGCTCGTCCTCCTCTCGAACGACGGGGACCTCATCCTCCGCCTCTCCCACCCGCGCTACGAGGTGGAAAAGGTGTACCGGGTGACGCTCGACAACGCCCCACCCGCCCGCGACCTCCAGCGCATCCTCGACGAGATGCGCCGCGGCGTCGAGGACGAGGGGGAGACCCTGCGCATCGCGCGCGGCGAGGTGGAGGGGCGCCCGCCGCAGGCGGTCGTCACGCTGACCGAAGGGAAGAAGCGCGAGGTGCGGCGCCTTTTCGCCCGCTTCGGCCTCGAGGTCGTGCGGCTCGTCCGCCTCGCGATCGGCCCGATCTCGCTCGGCGACCTGCCTCCCGGCGCGATCGCGCGCCTCTCCCCAGACGAGGAGGAGCGCCTTCGCGAGGCGGTCGGGATCACGCACCCGCGACCCTGAGCGCTCTGGCGCAGATCTGGAGCGGCGCCTATAATCCCGCCATGCGCCTGGGGATCGTTCAGACGAACGCGCACGTCGGGGCGGTCGACGAGAATCTCGCCCTCGTCCTCTCGCGCATCGAGGAAGCCCGCAGCGCAAGGTGCGACCTCGTCGTCTTCCCCGAGCTTGTCCTCTGCGGCTACGTCCCCCTCGACCTCCTCTGGCGCAGCGGCCTCGTGGAGAGGACGCGGGCCGCGCTGGACCAGGTCGCCCGCGCCTCGCACGGGATCGGGGTCGTGGTTGGGGGCCTCTCCGCCCGCCCGCGGCGGGAGGGGACAAACCGGGATGATCCCTCCTCGGTCACGGACAGAGCGCGACTCGACCTCCTGAACACGGCCTTCCTGTTCGACGACGGGCGCCTCGTCGGGGCGGAGGCGAAGCTCGCGCTGCCCACGTTCGATATCTTCGACGAGAAGCGCTACTTCACCCCAGGCCCCGGGGCGGAGGTCCTCCCGTTCCGTACGGAGCGCCTCGGCCTCTCCATCTGCGAGGACCTGTGGGTCGACGACGGGGCGTGGGCGGCCCAGGCGAGTCTCGGGGCGACGCTCCTCCTCAACATCTCGGCCTCGCCCTTCTTCACTGGCAAGAGGGAGATCCGGCTCCGCCTCGGGGCGCGCCGGGCGCAGGAGACCGGCCTCCCCCTCGTCTACGTGAACCGCGTAGGCGGGGAGGACGAGGTCGTCTTCGACGGGGGAAGCTTCGTCCTGAACGCCGACGGGGAGCTTCTCTTCCACGCTCCCTCCTTCGAGGAGGGGCTGTTCGTCGTCGACCTCGCCCGCGCCCGCCCGGTTCCGCCTCCGGCCGATCCGCCGCTCGACCTCGTGCGCGGGGCGATCATCCTTGGGATCCGCGACTACGTCCGGAAGAACGGATTCTCCCGCGTCCTCATCGGGCTGTCCGGTGGGATGGACTCCTCCCTCGTCGCCGCTTTGGCCGTCGAGGCCCTCGGTGCAGGGGCGGTCGCCGGGGTCTCCCTCCCAAGCGGGATCACGTCCAAAGAGAGCCGAGAGGACGCGCGCGAGGTCGCGCGGCGCTTGGGGATCGAGCTCGTGGAGATCCCGATCGAGGGGGTCGTCGACGCCTGCCGGGACGCCCTCCCCAGCCGCCCGGCCGGGGTGACGGACGAGAACCTGCAGGCCCGGGTGCGCGGGACCCTGTGGATGGCCCTGGCGAACGAGCGGAACGCCCTCGTCCTCGTCACGGCGAACAAGTCGGAGATCGCGGTCGGGTACAACACGCTCTACGGGGACACCGCAGGAGCCCTCGCCCCAATCGGGGATCTGTACAAGACCGACGTCTATCGCCTGGCCGAGACGCTGGGGGACCGCATCCCGGACCGAGTCAAGAAGAAGCCTCCGAGCGCCGAGCTGCGGCCCGGCCAGAGAGACGAGGACGACCTCCCTCCCTACGCCATCCTCGACCCGATCCTGTTCGACCTGATCGAGCGAGGGATCGCCGGATCGGACCTCCCAGCGCGAGGGCACCCCGAAGCCGCGGTGGCCGAAACGCTCCGCCGCTACTGGCGGAGCGAGTACAAGCGCCGCCAGCTCCCGCCCGTGGTCAAGGTCTCCCAGAAGGCCTTCGGGATCGGCCGGCGCCTCCCGATCACCCACGCCTACCGCGACTAGCTCGGTTGTGGGGGCAGGGAGGCCGCGCTAGACTCGCTGCGTGGCGAAGCGGATCCTCCTCTTTCTGATCTCGGGCTACCGGCGCCTCGTCTCCCCGTTTCTCCGGCCTCGCTGCCGCTTCTACCCGAGCTGCTCCGCGTACGCGGTGGAGGCGATCGGGAAACATGGGGCGCTCAAGGGGAGCTTCCTGGCCGTGCGGCGGGTCCTGCGCTGCCACCCGTTCCACCCGGGCGGGGTGGACCCGGTTCCCTAGGCCGATCGAGCGAACTCGGCCTTCACCTCAGCGACGAGGTCCGGCCGGGCGAAGAGGTCGATCGCGGTCATGGCAAGCGTCTTCGCCGCGGTGAGCATCACGGCCTCCCCGCGCGAGGAGACGGACGCCTCGGCAAAGGCGCGGGAGTGCCCCGCGACCTCCTTGCTCGCAATCCGGATGTAGGGGTGGATGGCGGGAACGGTCTGACTCACGTCTCCCATGTCGGTGGAGGCAAGGCCCCGCTCCTCGGGAGGATCGAGCGGCTCGCCGAGGGCCGCGAGGTTCGCGGCGAACGCCCTCCCCAGGACGAGGTTCGGGCGCATCGCCTGGTAGGAGTGGCCCTCCACGCGGAAGGAGAGGGTCGCCCCGGTCGAGAGGGCCGCCCCTTCGGCGCAGCGGCGAAGCTTCAGGAGGAGCTCGTCGCGGTACGCGTTCTCCCTGGCGCGGACGTAGAACAGGGCGGACGCGTGCTCGGGGACGATGTTCGGCTTCGCCCCGCCGTTCGTGATGATCCCGTGGACGCGCGCCCCATCCTTGATGTGCTGCCGCAGGGCGGAGAGGCCGTTGAACGTCTGGATGACCGCATCAAGGGCGTTCACCCCTCTCTCCGGCGACGAGGCGGCGTGAGCGGCCACCCCGGTGAACTCGATCACGACCTCGGAGATGGCGAGGCTCGCCCGATCGACCACCGTGTACGAGGCGGGATGGAACATCATCGCCGCGTCCACTCGAGCGAAGATGCCTTCCCGCACCATCGTCACCTTCCCTCCTCCCCCCTCCTCGGCCGGCGTCCCGAGGAAGAGGAGCCTTCCCGGAAGGTCGCCCTTGAGGCGGACGAGGGCAAGGCAGGCCCCGAGAGCGGAGGCCGCGATCAGGTTGTGGCCGCAGGCGTGGCCGAGCTCAGGGAGGGCGTCGTACTCGGCAAGGAGGGCCACGGTCGGCCCGGCCGAGGCCGCGGGGTGAACGGCGTGGATCGCGGTCGGAAGGCCGGCGACCCCGAGCGCGACCTCGAACCCCCCCTTCTTCAGGGCGTCGGCGAGCAGGCGCGAGGCGTGGTGCTCCTCGAACCTCTCCTCGGGGTGGTCGTAGATGTTGCGGCTCACGGCAACCAGATCCCGGGACATCCGGTCGACCTCAGCGCAGGCCGCCCTCTTCTTCTCGTCCATCGTTCTAGGACCTCCTCGCGCGGCATCCGGAGCCTCGATCCCGCCCGTGCAAGGCCCGAGCCCGAACGCCCGCTCACCGGCCATCCTGTACAATGCGCCCTCCCTGGAACGAGGGGCGCAACCGCCTTCTTGTCCAGGCATTATGCAAGCGGGCTGCGGGCGTCACAACCGCGCGGAGGACGACCATGCGTTACTACATCGAGTCCGACGGGAGGCTCTACCTCGTGCGGCGCGACGGGGTTCTCGACCTGCCGGAGCGGGGCGAGATCCCGTTCCCGATCGAGGAGATCGCGCCCCTCCCCGGGGAGGAGCCCCTCCTCTTCTGTGTCCCCCGGCTCGCCGCGCACCCCAGCGAGTGGCCAGGGAAGGATGAGGTCCAGGGGCGATCGGACGTGACCCCGGCGGTGCGAGCGGCCGTCCACGCGACGATGCCGCGGGTCGTGGTGGAGGGAATCGCCCTTCGGGAGGGGAAGGTCCTCCTCGTCAAGGGGAGCCGTGGCCTGAATGAAGGGAGGTGGTCCCTCCCGGGGGGATTCCTCCGCTTCGGCGAGACCCCGGAGGAGGGCGTCCTGCGCGAGGTGGAGGAGGAGATCGGAGCCAGAGCGCGGATCGAGCGCCTCCTCGCCCTCAAGGCACGCCTCGGCCCGAAGAGCCGACTGCACTGGATCATGGCCCTGTTCGAAGTGACGCTCACGGGCAAACTCGCGCCGGACCCAGACGAGATCTCAGCCGTGGAGTACGTCCCCCTGGCACAGGCAGCCGAGCTCCTCACGGACGACCTGATGAAGGAGACGATCGCGGCCCTGATCCAGGAAACCCCTACAGCAGGTCCACCCCAATCTGGAGCGTGACCTCCGCCCTCCACTCCAGGTAGTAGGGCAGGTGCTCCAGGCGTGCCGTCACCGAGAAGCTGGCGGCGTCAAGGGGGCTGAAGGTGAGGGCAAGGGCCAGACGATGGGCGTCCGTCGGCTCTCCCTCCTCTCCGGGTGGGGCATCCAGCGGTCTGAACGTCTCCCGGAAGAAGCCGTAGGAGGACTGGAAGTTGAGGGTGTCGGTCACCAGGTAGTCGTAGGTCAGGGAGAGCCCCAACTGGAAGGTGCGCCGGACGTCATAGGCAGTCGAGAGCTTCCCCTGAACCAGAACCTGGGCTCGCGGCGTCGTGGTGAAGGCGTAGTTTAGCTCGGCGCTCGCCAGGAGATCGTTCGGTCCCTTCATGGGGTCGAGGAGCTCGTAGGCAAGGCCGAGCTTGCCCTCCCCGCCGCAGTAGCGGCTGTAGGCCGTGTCCTCGACGATCCTCCCCATCTCGTAGAGGTCGAGCGCGTCCAGGCCGCCCGGCTTCGTCTGTCCGGCCGCGTCGAGGATCTCGGCCAGAACGCCGAGGAGGTCGGCGAGGGTGGCATGGCTCGCCTCACTATCGATCTCGTAGGCCATCGCCTCCACGTCCCTCGGGTGGGAAGGCCCTGAGAGACTCCCGCGCTCGACGAGGACCGCGTCGATCTTCATCGCCTTGGCGAGAGGCGTGACGTCCGTGAATCGGCCGTACCCCATGCCCACCCGCGCTGTGAGGCCAACCTGCCGGTACGAGGAGGAGGTCTTCCCCTCCCCCCCCGCGAAGCCGAAGAACGGGGAGTTCGGCGCCAGATAGAGTTTCAGACTTCCCTCGGCGTCGGTCTCGGACGTGAAGACGTCTGGAAGGGAGATCGTGATATCCGAGTTGACCGACGCGTTGAACCCGAAGTCCGGCGAGTCGAAGAGCCGGGTGTAGTCGACCTTCAGCTCCCCGGTGTTGACGTCCTGGACGGCCAGAGCGTAGGGATCGTTCCGGTAGTGGTAGGAGAAGCTCATCCCCAGGTTGCTGAGGTCGGTCCGCGGGGAGCGGTAGTCACAGAGCGGCATGGCCGAAGCGACCCCCCCCAGAAGGATCGAGAGCGCGAGTGCGAAGAGAGGCCGTAGCATGGGAATCACCTCGCCGGGAGGGTACGCTGGAAGGGAAGGAACGGAAGGCGGTCCCTTCCCTTTCTCGGGTGAGCGATGTCCCTGTCCTGCGAGGCTAGCTCTCGTCGAATAGGGAGAGCTGCCGGGCGTCGACCGGGAAGAGGCGATCCACGCCGACCCCGATCAGGCGGACGCCTCGCCCACCCAAGGAGACGCGCCGGCGCAGGAGATCCAGGGCGAAGGCTTCGATGAGCTGCGGCGAGTCCGTTGGGGCTCCGAGGCTCCTCTGGCGGCTGATCGTGTGGAAGTCGGGGAAGCGGACCTTCACCCGGACCGTCTTCCCGAGGAGCCCCTCTTTGCGCAGGGCGGAGGCAACCTCCCTCGCGAGGGCGCGCAGGCGGGATTCAATCGCGGCGGGGTCGTACAGGTCCTCAGGGAGGGTCTCCTCGCGCGAGATGGAACGCGCTTCTCGTGTGGGGACGACCGGGGTCGGGTCCTCCCCGCGAGCGAGGCGGCCGAGGGATCGTCCGGAGGCCCCGAACTCGCGGACGAGGAGATCCAGAGGCGCACGCCGGAGGTCGGCAACCGTGAGCAGGCCGAGACCCAGAAGGCGACGCTCGGTCGCCGGCCCCACGCCCCAGATCCGCCCGACCGGGAGCGGGTCCAGGAAGGCCTGCACGGCCTCCGGTCTGAGGACGAACAGGCCGTCGGGCTTGTCCACCTCAGAAGCCAGCTTCGCCAGGAACCGGTTCGGCGCGAGCCCGGCCGAGCAGGAGAGACCCGTTTCCTCGCGCACCCGGGACTTGACCTCCGCCAGGAGGCGCGCCCCCTCGTCGAACGTCCCTGCCCGCTCGGAGAGGTCGAAGAACGCCTCGTCGAGGGAAAGGGCCTCCACGAGCGGGGTGTAGGTGCGGAGGAGGCCATGCACGATCTGGGAGACCTCGCGGTAGCGCTCGAAGCGCGGTTCAAGATAGATCCCGCCCGGGCACAGGACGCGCGCCTTCGCCATCGGCATCGCGCTCCCCACACCGAACCGCCGCGCTTCGTAGGAGGCCGTGGAGACGACGCCGCGCGGGCCGAGGCCGCCGACGATGACCGGCTGGCCGCGATAGGCCGACTGGTCGAGCTGCTCCACGGACGCGAAGAACGCATCCATGTCCAGATGACCGATCACGCGACCCGGAGCCTCGCTCACCGCCCCTCCAGACG
>CAYHBG010000063.1:2039-8326 GCA_964354815.1 uncultured Thermotogae bacterium | reverse complement strand
TGTGGCTCGGCTACGGACTGTGGCCCAAGGTGATCGTCGCCTCCCTGATCGTCTTCTTCCCGATCACGGTGAACGTGCTCGACGGCCTTCGGTCCCTCGGGGGGGACGTCGTGGACCTCCTCGCCTCGCTGGGGGCGAAGAGACGCCAGATCTTCTGGCTTGCCCGCGCCCCGGCGTCGCTTCCCTTCCTTTTCTCCGGGCTCAAGGTGGGGACGACCCTCTCCCTCGTCGGCGCGACGGTGGGGGAATGGGTCGGGGCGAAGCGCGGCCTTGGCTTTCTGATGCTGCAGGCAAACGCGCGCATGAGGGTCGACCTCGTCTTCGCGGCGATCCTCACCCTCACCGTGCTCGGGTTGCTCCTCCTTGGAGGGCTCCGGATAATCGAGCGGCGCCTTCTGCGCTGGCAGAGGCCGGGACGAGGAGGGGGTTAGGATGAGAAGGCGAGCGTTGGTCGCTACCCTCCTCATCGCTCTCCTCGCCCCCCCCGGTGCGGCGGCGCCGGCCGTCCGGTTGATGCTCGATTTCCTCCCTACCCCGAACCACGTCCCGATCTACGCCGCGCTCGCGCAGGGGCTCTTCGAGGGGATCGAAGTCGAAGTCCTCGTCCCAGGGGACCCGAGCGCCCCGGCTCGCCTCGCCGCGGCAGGAGCCGTCGACGTCGCGCTCACCCCGCAGATCAACCACCTGATCGCACGGGACGAGGGGCTGCCGCTCGTCGCGATCGCGGCCCTGATCGGCTCACCGCTCGGCGGGCTTCTCTCGCTGCGGAGCGCGGGGATTGCCGACCTCGCCGACCTGAGCGGAAAGAAGGTCGGCTACTGTCTCGAGCCGCTCGAGCCGGCCCTGTGGCGAACGATGCTCGCCTCCGTGGGCGTGGGCGCAGGCGAGGTTGAGCTCGTGAACGTCGGCCTGTCGACGCTCCCAGCGCTCCTCGGGCGTCACGTCGACGCGATCGGGGCGTTTCGGAACTACGAGTCGATCCAGGTCGCCCTCCTCGGCGAGGAGCCTGTCTTCTTCCCCCAGGAGGGCTACGGCGTCCCGTGGACGTACGAGTTGGTCCTTGTCGCGAGTGCAGACGCGGTCGAGACCCGAGGAAAGGAGCTCCGGGCTCTCGTTGACGGCCTTGCCGCGGGGATCGCGTTCACCCGCGCGCACCCGGAGGAGGCCTTCGCCGCGTTTCTGCGCGCCTGGCCGGAGCTCGACGACGAGCTCGATCGCCGGGCGTACGAGGCGACGCTCCCTCTCTACGCCGATGGGGCCCGCCATGACGACCCGTCGGTTTGGGAGGCGCTCCAGGCCTACCTCCTCGAGAACGAAGTGACCGTGCACGTGTTTCCGCCCGAAGCGCTCTACACGGATCGGTTCCTGGCAAGAGAGTGATGAAGGAGCGATCGATGACGAAGGCCGGCAGCGTGGAAGTCATCACAGGGTGCATGTTCTCCGGGAAGACGGAGGAGCTGATCCGGCGCCTCGAGCGAGTGCGGATCGCCCAGCAGGGCGTCCTCCTGTTCAAGCCGACGATCGACGACCGCTACAGCCGCCGCGCGGTCGTCACCCACTACGGCCGCGAGTTCCAGGCTCTTCCCCTTGAGCCCGGACAGGAGACCCTGGCGCGTGTCGTGGAGGTCGTCGGCAAGGAGACCCTCCAAGGCTGCGCCGTCGTCGCCTTCGATGAAGGGAACTTCTTCTCCGCGCGTCTCCCCTCCCTGTGCGAGGAGCTCACCTCGCTCGGGAAGCGGGTCATCGTCGCCGGCCTCGACCTCACCTTCGCCGGGGAGCCGTTCGGCCCGATGCCCGTCCTGATGGCCCTCGCCGACCGGGTGGACAAGCTCTCCGCGGTGTGCGTCGTGTGCGGTGCTCCCGCCACGCGGAGCCAGCGCCTCGTCGAGGGCGCGCCGGCTCCGGCGGACGACCCGGTGATCAAGGTCGGAGGGATGGGGACGTACGAGGCACGCTGCCGATCCTGCTACGAGAGCGGCTGACGTCGCGGAGCGTCCTAGACAAGGTAGGTCTCCCCGTCGCGACAGACGGTGAGGCCGTCGATCGGGGCCGGCTCTCCCCCCAGGTGGGTGGCGAGGACGGTCGCTCCGCGGGCGCGGACGCGCTCGACGATCCGCGAGACGGCCGCTGTCCCGAGGTGCCCGGCCCCCTCGGTCCGGAAGGCGTGAGTGAACTCGGTGATCACGAGGTCCGCGCCCCCGAGGAGCGAGTCAAGCTGCGGGCAGTCCTCCGTGTCCCCGGTGAACGCAACCTCTCGTCCCTTGTAGCGGAAGCGAAACCCGTAGGCGTCCATGCCGAAGTGGACCATCTTCACCGCCCGGAAGCGGAGCTCCCCCGCCGCGTACTCCCCGTCGCGGTCGACCTCGACAAAGGAGAGGGGAACCTTGTACCCGACCGCATCGTCGGAGAACTCCGGCCAGGCGATCTGGGACAGCTCCAGGGTAGCCTTCTCCATCCCCAACGGGCCGATCACGTAGAGTGGCCTCGTCCGCTCATACAGGAAGCGATAGAGGAGGAGGTAAAAGGGGAGGCCGAAGAAGTGGTCGGCGTGACGGTGACAGATGAACAAGTAGTCGATCGCCGTCGGGTCCTTCCCCAGGCGATACAGCTGCGGGACGGCTGTCGGCGGGAGGCCGAACAGGATCCTCTCGTCGAGGAGGAGGGAACTCCACAGCCGCTCGCCCCCGAGGGCCGCCCCTGACCCCAGACAGGTGACGGCGATTCGCTCCTTGGCCACTACATCGTGAGGGCGCGGTCGGTCTCGCGCAGCCGCCGCGCGAGTTCCTCGAGCATCCCCAGCGCGACGTCCGGGCTCGCCGCGACAATGCTCTTCATCGCCCACGGCGTGAGGACGAGGCAGACCGTGTCCTCAAGGGCAATCACGTCTGCCGAGCGGGGTGCCCCGTCGAGGAGAGACATCTCACCGAAGAACATCCCCGCGCCGAGCTTGGCGAGTCGCTCCCCTCCCCGGGAGACCTCGGCACTCCCCGCGAGAATGAGGTAGAACCCCGCGCCAGCCGCTCCCTCGGCCACGATCTTCGTCCCTGCGTGGAAGTCCTTCTCGGACGCCGTCTTCAGGATCGCCTTCAGGCCCTTCTCGCTCAGGCGAGAGAAGAGCGGCGTCTTCTTCAGCAGGCTCAGGGTCTGCTTCTCGTCCATGTGGTCACCCCTTCGTTCGCTTTCGTGATCCTGGGGGCGATGATATAATGCGGCTCGTCCTCTTTTCAATAGGAGCGAGGTTCGAACCATGTCCTGGAGTGCCACCCTGAAGAACCGACAGCAGATTCGCGCTGCCCTTGAGGCGGGTGAGGAGATCGCGGTCATGTTCAGCGACATCCGCGGCTTCACCTCATACACCGCGCAGCGCGGGGACCGCGCCGCCTACCGCCTGACTCAGACCCACGAATCCCTGCTCAAGGAGCGGATCGAAGAGAGAGGCGGGATCGTCGTCAAGACACTCGGCGACGGGGTGATGGCCGCCTTCGCCGAGCCCGTGCAGGGGATCCAGGCGGCGCGCGCCATCCAGGAAGCGATCCGCGCCCACAACACGGGGACCCCGGACGACCCGATCGCCGTGGGCATCGGCCTGGCCGGCGGGAGTCCAGTGATGACCGAGAACGACCTGATCGGCCACACCGTCAACCTCGCCCAGCGCATCTCCAGCCTGGCCAAGGGCGGACAGATCCTGGTCGACGAGAGGGTGCGCGACCTCTCGCCCCTCGACGAGGGACTCCAGTACCTCTTCCTGGGAGAGCGCGACCTGAAGGGCGCTGGGCAGGCGGCGGTGTACGAGGTCGCCTGGCTCGGAGAGGTCGCCCGCCTTTCCGACGCCAGGGACCGCCTGACCCTCGTCCTGACCGAGCGCGGGACGCTCGTCGTGGAGTTCGAGAAGGGGGGCGAGGGAGAGGCCGGCCCAGAGGGGCGCGGGATCGTGCGCGAGCACGGGATCCCCGACGTCGAGCTCGCCCTGGAGGGGCGGGACCTCGTCGGCCGCCTCGGCAAGAAGGGCTTCCGCCTGACCGACTTCGACCCCCGCGCGGCCGCCGCGTTCCTGTCCGCCCTCGCCGACGTGAGGACCCACGGAGCGAAACCCCGCCCCTCCGCCGCGGGTAGGTAGGTCAACCTACCTCGTTCGGGGGCGATCACGATGCGCAGCGGTCTCCGATTCCTCGTTGGTTTCCTCGTCCTCGGGCTCGCCGCGGGGGGAGCGATGGTCGCCCGCGCCGACGGGATCATCCTCCCGGACGACCCGACCCTCGGCTGGCTCTCCATCGTCTACCACCAGGTGACCGTCGACCTCTCCGATGGCGTCGTCACGACCCACGTCGACCAAGCCTTCCGCAACGACGGCTCCCGAGCGGTCGAGGGGCGCTACGTCTTCCCGGTTCCCGCGGGAGCCGTCGTCTCCGGATTCTCCATGTGGGTAGACGGGGAGCGCCTCGAGGCGCAAGTGCTGACCGCCGAGGAGGCTCGGGCGATCTACGAGGACTACGTCCGTCGGGCCATCGACCCCGCCCTCCTCGAGTACGTCGGCCGCTCGACCCTTTCCGCGCGGATCTTCCCCATCCCGCCGTTCGGCGAGCGCCGGATCGAGATCACGTACACGGAGACCCTGACGGCTGAAGAGGGTCTGTACGTCTACCGCTACCCGTTGAACACGGAGCGCTTCTCCGCCCGGCCGCTCGAGAACGTCTCCGTCGACGTGCACCTGGAGACGAGCGCCCCACTACGCGCGGTCTACTCCCCCTCGCACGAAGTCACCGTCGACCGGTCTGACGACCGTCATGCGCGCGTCCTCTACCGCGCCGAGGACGCCCTCCCGTCGACCGACTTCCTCCTCTACTACGCCGTCTCCCCGGACGACCTCGGGATGACCCTCCTCACCTACCGCGCGCCCGGTGAGGACGGATACTTCCTCGCCGTCCTGTCCCCGTCTGTGTCTGCCCAGGCCGTGATCCTGCCCAAGGACCTCGTCCTCGTCCTCGACCAGTCGGGGAGCATGAGCGGGGAGAAGATTGAGCAGGCGAGAGCCGCGGCCCTGTTCATCCTAGACAACCTCAACTCCGAGGACCGCTTCGCCGTCGTCTCGTTCAGCGACGTCGCCTCCGCCCTCGCGACCGCACTCAGCCCCGCCTCCTCTCCGTCCCTCGGGGCGGCGAAGGAGTGGGTCAGGCGCCTCGAGGCGACTGGGGGGACGAACATCGATCAGGCCCTCGCCACGGCATTCGGCCTGTTCGACGACGCACCGCGGCCCCAGTTCCTCGTCTTCCTCACGGACGGAGAGCCGACCGTCGGGGAGGAGGACCCCGCCGTTCTCCTCGCGCACGCCCAGGCGGCGAACCGATCCCAGGCCAGGGTCTTCGCGTTCGGGGCCGGCTACGACGTGAACACCTTCCTCCTCGACCGGCTCTCCCAGGACCACCATGGGACGACGGTCTACGTCCAGCCCGGGGAGAGCCTCGAGGCGAAGCTTTCGGGCTTCTATCGGAAGATCGCCTCCCCGGTCCTCGCGTCGCCCGAACTCCAGGTAGCGGGCGTAGAGACCTACGACCTCTATCCGCGCCCGCTCCCGGATCTCTTCCGCGGCTCGCAGCTCCTCGTCGTCGGGCGGTACCGCGGGGCCGGCTCCGCTTCGGTCAACCTGACAGGAGACGCAAACGGGGAGACGGCTCAGTTCTCTTACGCGAAGGCCTTCCCCGACGTAGCCCTCGAAACCTCGTTCCTCCCGCGCCTGTGGGCCGGGCGGAAGATCGCCCACCTCCTCGACCAGATCCGCCTGTACGGAGAGAGCGGTGAGCTCGTGGACGAGGTCATCCGCCTCTCCACCCGCTACGGCGTGATCACCCCCTATACGTCGTTCCTTGTCGAAGAACCCCCTGCCTCGGCGCAGGCGGCGCGCCAGACCCTGGGGGGAAACCTCGCTGCAGCGCCGAGCGGGCAGAAGGCCGTCCAGGACGCGACGGCGCTCCGGACGCTCGCCGAGGGGGAGGCCGCGCCCGAGAGCGGTGACCGGGTGAAGGTCATCGGCGACCGCGCCTTCTTCCTCCGCGACGGAGTCTGGATGGAGACGACGTACGTGGAGGAAGCGACGATCGACCTCGCCTACCTGAGCGCCGCGTACTTCGACCTCCTCACCCTCTTCCCCGGCCTCGGACCCTACCTTGCCCTGGGGAATGGGGTCATCCTGAAAGTCGGCCCCGCCTGGGTCCGGATCGGCGACTCGGGGATCGGGGAGTTGACCGACGAGGTGCGCGCGAAGCTCCTCGAGTAGACCGCCTCGCGTGGGG
>CAYHBG010000063.1:0-1939 GCA_964354815.1 uncultured Thermotogae bacterium | reverse complement strand
AGGACGAGCACGCCCAGCCCGATGAACCCGGCCCAGAGGAGCGTCAGAAGACCGGCCGCCTCGATCCGCTTCTCGGCCTCTTGCTCGCTGAAGGCCTTCCTGCCGAGCCGGAACGGGACGACCGCGCTGGGCGGGGAGAAGGCGCGCCGGAGTCGCCACCCCACCCCGCGAACAAGGATCACTGCACGGAGGACCTTGATCCCTCCTCCTGTGGATCCACTCGCGGCGCCGACGAACATCGCGGCGGACAGGATCAGCTTCGCCGTCTCGGACCAGGGTCGGATGTCCGTGGTCTGGAAGCCGGTCGTCGTCATCGCCGAGACCGCCTGGAAGGAGGAGAGCGAGGCGGCGCTCCGCGCCGGCAGGAGAAGGAGGTTCTCGGCGAAGAGAGAGATGACCCAGACGGCCATGAGAAGGAGGAGCCAACGCGTTTGGACATCCTCCCAGAGGATCCGCCATCGCCCGCGCAGGAGCTCCCAATGGACGGTGAAGTTCGTCGCCCCGGCCAGCATCAGGAGTCCCATCACGACCTGGATCCCCGTGGGGAGGTAGCCCCTCGCAGCGGTGTAGTAGCCAACGCTCTCGGCCCGCGTGGAGAAGCCGGCAGTAGAGATGGCGGTCATCGTGTGGTTGAGCGCATCCCAGAGGTCCATCCGCATCGCCCAGAGGGCGATCGTCCCGCCGACGGTGTACAGGATGAAGATCCCAATGATCGTCCGCGAGGTGGAGAAGACCGACGGGTGGACCTTCTCCTCCCGTTCCGCGAAGTAAAGTGTGGAGACCTTCGTCCCGGTACCTGCGATGAACGTTATCATCAGGACGACGATCCCCAGCCCCCCGATCCACTCGATGAAGCTCCGCCACCACTGGAAGGTACGAGGAAGGTCCTCAGGGTGAGGGGCCATGGTGAGCCCTGTCGCAGTGAACCCGGAGACCGACTCGAAGAAGGCGTTCGCCGGGTCGCGGAAGCCCGCCAGGCTCTCGCTCACGTTCGGTGCGGCGTGGGCGAGCAAGAGAAGGGGGATCGCCCCCAAAAAGGAGATCAGGACCCAGCTCGCGGCGCCGGTGACCATGACATGCTTTAGCTTCGCTTCCCCGGCGCGGCGGAACGGCAGGTACAAGAGAGCCGCCACGGCAAGGGAGACGCCGGCCGTTACTCCAAGCGGCAGGAGAGCGAACAGCTCACCGAAGGCGAGGGCAACCACAGACGACGCGAGGACCATCGCGATGACGAGCGTGGGCACAAGCCGACCGAGGTCGCGCAACACGATGCGCAGGTTCGGAAGCCTTCCAGAGAGGGATGCTCTCATCCGGCGAGCTTCTCCAGAAGCTCGTCGCTCACCCGCTCCAGGGCGAAGACCGTCAGGATGTCTCCGACGGAGATGACGGTGTCCGACCTGAGGACCCCCCGCTTCCCTTTCCGTTCGAGGGCCACGAGGCGCGCGAACGGCGGGAGGACCCCCTTCTTCTCGCTCTCGGCCGAGGACCGGCCCACCAGGGCGGACGTCTCCTTCACTTCGAGACGGAAAACCTGGTCGCCGTCGCAGAGGACGGCGAAGTCCTGCACCTGCGGGCGATTGACCATGTTGTACAGGTGGTTCGCCACGACCTCCTCCGGGCTCTCCATCACGCTCGCCCCGAGCTTCCGGAAGAGCTCCGCGTGCTCCGGGTCGTTGACCACAGAGACGATTGACGTGATCTCGAGCTCGTGCGCGACGGCGACGACCATCAGGTTGACCGCGTCGTCGCTTGTCGTGACGATCAGGGCGTCCGCCCGCTCCGCGCCGGCCTCGCGCAACGTCTCCACGGAGGTGGCGTCGGCCGAGAGGACGGTGATGTCCGAGTTCTCGCTCACCTCGCGCGCTCGGTCCTCGTCCTTCTCGATGACGACGACGTTGTTCCGCTCCTTGACCGCGATCTCAATCAGACTGGAGCCGAC
>CAYHBG010000062.1:0-8603 GCA_964354815.1 uncultured Thermotogae bacterium | reverse complement strand
GCGGGAAGAGGGACTTGCACATATCGGTCGGGGGCAGGAGATTCGGACTGCGGCGCCTGAGGCCCTGCAACAGCGGCGGATCTGCATCAAGGGGGCAGTGAGGACAAGCTCTCGGGGTGAGTTGCGGCAGACTCAGACGGGAGCGGACGCGAACCCTACAACGAAGACCAGAACAGACCTGCAGATCGCTGCGACCGCTTGCTCCCCGTAGAGGACTACTTTCAAACTCCGCACGGCCTTGTCATCCCTGCCGACCTGGTCGGTGCGTGGGGCGGGTAGAGGAGAACTGAAAGGGCTGTCCTGTCGGCACTCCGCGTCCGAGGCGTTGGATTCCGTTGTCGGGCGCAGGCGAGACTAGCCTGGAAAGCAGACGGTCCACAAGGGCGGATCACTACTTCGGCGGACCTCTGAGACCCAGAATCGATGAGAACACCGCCGTGAGTGCGGCCGCAGCGAAGCATGCTCAGTCACTGGGAGGAGAGGATGGTGGTTGACCTCGTCGACGGACGCAACGAACGAAAGCAACCGCGGGAGGAACAAGAGCAAAACGAGCGGCGGCGAACCCGAGAAACCAGAGGAGGAGACCAATGAGGCAGCAGACGATTACAGCGAGATCGAAGCCAGTATCCCCGAGGGCCTGGACTCCTTCTGAGAGGAAAGCGAAGCCGAGAATGCCGGTGACCAGAACTGCAGCAGCTGCAAGCAACCGAAGGGCGACTGTCTTCAGGGGGCTCTCCTTCCAAAGACCGCGGCCCCCGACGAATCCTCCTAGTTCGGGGGGCCGCGCCCTTGTCGTGCCGAGTCTCAGTCTCTCGGCAACTCTCACTCTGGCACCACGCGGTGGGCGCGTCTATGCCCGAGGGGCACCTGATAGCGAGGACGCCTGTCCTCTCTTGAGCTGGCCCTCAGGAGGCGGTTCAGGGCGGACGCCAGGATCGGCCCGCTCTTCGGGCAGCGAGTCAGTCGGGACTTGGTAGGGCGAACGGTGCGAACGCTGCAACGCAGACCAGAACTGTAGTATGGGACGCTTGCTCACCGTAGTGGACGAGCTTCGAACTCTCGGCGAACTCGACCCGGAGACCGTGGAGGTTTTGACTCTCTGAGTCGCCTGGCTCACACAAGGGCGGGTCCTTGTCCCCGACGGGGGGCTGCGTCCGCTCATCTCCTAGCGGCCAAGGTAGACCGTGTCCAGCCAGATGGTCCGTGGCGCATTGTCGCCCCACAGGAACCCGATTCCCCACTTGCGGATGTGCTTCAAGTCAAGCACGCCGTCGCCTCGCGGTGCCCAGTCTGGCTGAGTTAACAGGTCCAGTCTGACGGAAACGACCTGCCATCCCGTCATGTACGGCTTGGGCAATGCCTGAACACTGAACCGATCGCCATCCCAGTCACACAAGTCCACCGAGATGTGCGTCCAGGAAAGAGCCGGGTCGGTCTTGATCCAGAAACTGAGCGTCCTGTAGGTTGACCAGTCCTGCGCCGCGTGGAAGGCTGCCCAGACGAAGCCATACCAGAACGGGACATCCTCCTTGGACGGCTTGAACGACAGCCGAAGGGAGGAACCATCCTGACCTGCGGTCCGGTCACCTGCTGCAGAGAAGGTTCCTCCCTGGTTCCAGAGTTCGAGCTCAGGGCCTGGCGCCCGGTTGAAGTCGGCAACGACAAGTGCGACGGCCGGGGGTCTCCCGTATCGCAGAGAGAAGTCACATACTACGCGCTCGGGCAGCACGTTCCCGAAGTAGTCGGAAAGAACCTGCTCTGCGGAGTGTCCCCGCGGAGAGTATGGCTCGACCTGGGGGTCCGATAGGTTCCATACCCACCAGGCGGAACCGCAGATCGGAGCCCGCTCGGCGTGAAGCTGGGCCATAGCTTCAAGATATGCCCGGTACTGCGTAGCCGCGAATCCCTCGCTGTGTGCTTTCATGTCGACGCCGGTCTCCATGACGAAGCCTGGTTTCCCGACATGCTCCAGGACCGGTCGTATGTCTTGGCTGTAGTGCTCGAGGAAGGCCTGGCTGAGGGTCTTCTGGGACAGCTGCTCTGATTCCAGCTGCACCTCTCCAAAGTGGTAGTCGCTCCAGCTCACGAAGTCCAGCTCTTGCGTGAATGGGCAGCTGAAGACGGAGCTCACCTTGTACGCTCCATCAGTCACAGCGCCACCATACACTTCACGTACATGTCGGATGAGCTGGACAACTCCGTGGTTCGAGGTGAATGCCTCATTCTCGGTGTCCAAGCAGTAGATCTCGATCGCCAATGACTCACACACGCTAGCGTAGAGCACCTTGATTGCGTCCTGATACTTCAAGTATGTGGCGTCGCTCGACGGGGAGTAGCGCGCGCGGGCCAGGCTGCTGTGGTCTCCTTTCTGGCGCAGGAAGTACCTAAGTCCCACCCTCATCCCGCGAGCGTGCGTCCAGTCGGCCAGATCGGCTAGGGCTTGCAGAGGTAGAGTTCCCACCCAGCACGCTGGCCATGCGTCTCCGTAGATTGGCTCGTGCACATTCGAAGTCTCGTCATCGCAGAACCACATGACATCATAGATCACTGTGTTGACTCCAAGCCCGGCCAGCCTGTCGAGCTCGCCCTGGAGGAATGAACGTCCCTTCGCTGTGCCAAACAGGGTATAGTCGAACGTGAGTATGTGCATAGCCTTGATGTAGTCCCCAGCAGGGCTCTCTGGCGTCGGAAGTGTCAACCCCACGCCATGCCTCTGCAGCAGATCTGGCACGACGCCCAGGACACTGGTCGTGAACACCGTCTGGACAGATCGGTCCCCGCCTCGCAACTCGACATGAGGAAGGTAGATGTTCGCGGTTCCGTAAGTATGGCTGATGACGACCTTCGACTTGCTCGTCTGTATTGCGCCCTCCCTCACGTTGTCGTTGTCCATCTCTGGCACGATCGTGAAGGGCCCTTCGAGGTTCCCCAGATCCAGCGTCCAGCAGACCGTCTCCCCCGGGTGGATATGCCGGGTATTGGGATAGAACTTGACCGCTGTCGTGAGTTCCTGTGGGCCATCGCCAGACTGTACGACGCTGTCCAGCTTGACATCCGGATCGACAGCCGAAACCAATGCGCCGGGCGCGACAACCCCTGCAGTCGTTCCACTCAGCCATCGCAGCGCATTCAGAAAGAGAACGTGGTTTGCATCCCAGACGGCGTCGTGGAAGGCGTTGTCGGCGATGAGGATGACCCGGCCCTTGCCGACCACCATTGCCACCGCGATGGGCAGTGGTCCAACAGGTTCATCAGCGTCCGCTTGGCGATCGCCGTTGCTGTCTTGCCACGTATCCTGCCTGCTTTGAAGAAGAACAACGCAGTCCGGCGTCCCAGCAATCGAGCAGCCCCAGTTCATCTGGAACGAGGCAAAGCCCTGGATAAGGAAGTGGTCAGACTGGGTCACATCCACGCGGAAGGTCTCTGGATCCCAGTCACCGTGCTCAGAACGCAGAACGCCCTCGCGGAAGCGTGCGCCGAAAAGCTCTGCGACTTGGTTACTGCCGTTGGGGACGGGCGGATTCGCGTCCTGGACAACAAGCAGCCCTCCCCCGCCGTCGACGAACCGCTCGAGAGCATCGAGTTCCCGCGGACTAAAGGGCGCCCTTGGGGTGGCAATGACTACTACATCGAAGTCCTCCAGGAAAGCTGATTCGAAAGCCGAGAGCCCCCGCTCAAGGCGGTATTCACTCGAGACACCCTCGGCCAGCCTCCTGAAGACGTACCACTCTGGATGATCGTTACTGATGAGGTGCGCCCGGGCCTCTGAGATCGTGTTGAGCTCATCGTGCGCTTCGTCGAACAACACTCGGGGCTGTTCGCTCTGCAATGCCACAGCGAGTTGTGGGGCGAACACCAATACTCCGATCAGCACAATGACACTCCTCCTCTGCATCGGCCAAGCCTCCTTGGAGGAGATAATACGGGAGGTGGGGGGGGGCCGTGAAGTCCGAATCGGGAACTACACAGCCGACAAGAAGTACGCTTGAGGACTGAGATACGGTCGCTCCAGAGCCTCAGGGACCCGGACACACAGGGCAGTCTGCATCTGAGATGGCTGGCCGAAGCGCATTTCAGGGTCGGCTGGGATTGGCAGATTCGGACTGATCGCGAGGTGACCGGAAGCCGTCTCGCGCAGGTTTCCTGTGCTGTGCCGCCCTAGCGTGCTGGCTTGAGCTGCGCCGAGAGCGTCATCGTGGGGGCGCAGGTATGCTGACGTGAGGCGTGACAGAGGAGAAGAACTCTATGGCGCAGTGGACCGAGAGAAGCAGAGAGGACTCGAACTCTGCAGCGCAGACCAGAACTCTACTAGGGACCACTTGAGGCCGCTTGCTCCCCGGGGAGGACTCGAACCTCCAACCATTCGGTTAACAGCCGAGCGCTCTGCCAGTTGAGCTACCGAGGAATCGCCGCATTCTACCGCGCCCCCGGAGGGAGGTCAACTGGCTGGCCTTCTCAGGCGAGGCTTTCGAGGAGGCGTCGGAGGATCTCGCTCCCCTTCTCCAGCTCCTCGACCGTGATCCGCTCGTCGGTCGAGTGGATGTTCGCCCCGCCCATGCCGAGGACGACGGCCTGGATTCCTCTTCCCTGGAGCACGAGGGCGTCGGTCCCGCCAAGGATCGCCTTGGCCGTGGGGGTGAGGCCCGCGGCGCGGATCGCGGCCATCGCGACCTGAACAGGGAACGAGTCCTCGGGTGCGCGGGATGCCCTGTACTCGAGGTTCTCCTTGACCTCGACTCGCGCCCCCACCCGCGAGGCGGCCTTCTCGAATGCCGACTTCATCTGCTCCACCTGAGCAAGGCACTTCTCGTGGCTGTGGCTCCGGCACTCGGCCTGGAGGGTGACTCGCTCTGGCACTCCGTTGCGGATCGTCCCGCCGTGGATCGTCCCGACGTTGGCGACAGTCTCGAAATCCAGCCGCCCCTCCTGGAAGAGAGTGATCGCCTCGGCCGTGACGCGGATGGCGGAGATCCCCTTCTCCGGCTCGGCGGCGTGCGCGGCCTTGCCGATCACCTCGATGTCGAGGGTGACGCGGCTCGGGCCGCCGATCGTGACCTGATCGAGTTCTTCGGTGTCGACGACAAAGCCGATCTTCGACCGGACGAGGGAGAGGTCGAGGTTTCTCGCCCCGAGCGTCCCGATCTCTTCGCTTCGCGTGACGAGGACTTCGACCGGGGGCCGGCGGGTCGCGACTCGGAGGGCCTCCATGATCTCGGCGATCGCCGCCTTGTCGTCTGCCCCCAGGATCGTCGTCCCGTCCGTGTGGACCACCCCGTCTTCGACGATCGGCGCGATCCCCTTCCCGGGCTTGACCGTGTCGGCGTGCGCGCCGAGAAGGATCGGCTCCGTCTTCTTGGAGCCGACGGCCGGGAGGCGCGCGATCAGGTTCCCGAAGGCGTCGAGGACGCAGGTCGCGCGAAGCTCGCGCTCGAGCCTCCCCTTCAAGTGTTCCTGGAAACGGGCCTCGTCCCCGGACTCGCTGTCGACCCGCACGAGGTCACAGAACGATTCCACCAAGCGTTCGTTCATCGTTCCTCCTTGGAGGGAGGAGTATAGGCCGGGGGCGCTTCGCGTCCAGGTTGACGGGCGCTCGCGCCGAGTCTATCGTCGGGGCATGCGCCGGCTGGTGATCGGATGCGCGATCCTTGGGATCCTGGCCGCGCTTGCTGGCTGGTACCTCGCGACGCGGAGCCTTGATCTGGAGCCGCCTCTTCTGACTCAAGAAGAGGGAGCCTTTCTTGTCCACCTCGCGCGGGAGGAGATCGCCTCGGTCCTGAGCGGGCGAGGGGACGCGTCGGTCGACGGGCGCGAGGTCCCGCGAGCTCTGCGCCGCCGCGGGGCGGCCTTTGTGACCCTGGCGCGCGGGTCGGAGCTACGCGGGTGCATGGTCGACCGCCTCGACGCGCACGAGCCGCTGTACCGGAACGTCCTGCGGAACGCCGTCCTGGCCGCGAGGGAAGACGCGCGGTTCTCCCCGGTCGCCCTGGAGGAGGTTCCCTCCCTGAGGATCGAGGTCTCGATCCTCGGCCCGCTCCGACCCTTGCGGTTTCGGAGCCCGGACGAGCTTGCGGAAGGGCTCGTTCCAGGCCGGGACGGGGTCCTTCTGACCACGGAGGCGGGGCAGTCGACGTTCTTGCCGCAGGTCTGGCGGGAGTACCCCGACCCCGCGACCTTCCTCTCCCGCCTGTGCGAGAAGCAGGGGGCCACGGCGAATCGCTGGCGCAAGTCCCCGCCCGTCCGGGTGGAAGTGTACCGGGCCACCCTGGTCTTGGAGGAAGGCGCCGAGGGCGCGGCCCCGGAAACGCCCTGAGGCGCGCGCATCACTCCTCCTGGCCCTGTGCTGGACTCCCTCCCGAGGCTCCGTGCGACCGGCGGACCCCTCCTTGCGGTCAGGGGTCCTTGACGAGCGGGCAGAGAAGACCTTCGATGGACGCATCGGAGGTCGCTCGAATGGTCGTGCAACGAGAGCGCAGGAGTAGGGGGATCTCACACGGGGCGGGAAGAACGACGGTCCGCCGGCAGATGCTGCTCTTTCTGGGAGCGGCGTTTGTTGGCCTCTTCCTCGTCCTCTACGTCCTCACGAGGGCGACCCTGCTCACGAGCTTCCTGCAGCTTGAGGCCAGTGCCGTGCGGCAAGGCGTAGACCGCGCGCTGGGCGGCGTCTCTCTTGAGCTCGCGGAGCTCGCGAGCATTGCCGGGGACTGGGGCACTTGGGACGCGACCTGGCGATTCGTGATCGAGAAGGATGAGGAGTACGTCCGTGAGAATCTTACTCCTTCAGCGTTCGTGACCCTGCGGGTTGACCTGATGCTCTTCGCCGACGCCCGCGGTGAGGTCATCGCGACCAAAGCCATCGACCGGGAGGCGAAGGGAGACGCGCCCTTCCCGGAGCGGCTGCTCGGCTATCTCGAATCGATCGGCCTTCTGGCCCGCCTCGCAGACCGAGGCAGGGGGCCGCAGGGGGTGATCTCCCTTCCCGAGGGACCCCTGCTCATCGCCTCCTCGCCCATCCTTCCCAGTTCGGGCGAAGGAGCGGCGCAAGGAACGCTCGTCGTGGGGCGGTACCTCGACGCGCTCGAGGTTGCCAGACTCTCGGAGGCCCTGCAGCTCCGTCTTGCCGTGCACCGCCTTGCGGACGTCAAGCTGCCCGCCGGGCCGGAGGCGGCGGTGACGAGACCCGGCGCCCGCCTCGTCTGGCCTGTAAACCAGACCACCGTGCGCGGCTACGCAGTCCTGCCCGACCTCGCTGGGGCACCCGCCCTTGCGCTTGAGGTCGAGATGCCACGCGAGATCTACGCCCAATGGCGCGGCACGCTCCTCTACGTCCTTCTGGGCCTGACCGTGTCGACCCTCGCCTTTGGCGGGATCTTCCTCCTCCTCCTCGAGAAGAACGTTCTCTCGCGACTGGCGCAGCTGGCGCGGGCCGTGCGCGGAATCAGGGAGGGTGGCGACCTCGAGACGCGCGTTCCCGTCTCGGGGAAGGATGAGCTCGCCGCACTGGCCGGCGAGGTGAACGGCATGCTCGACCGGCTGGCGGAGGCGCGGACCCGGGTGGAGGAGAGCGAGGAGCAGTACCGATCGCTGTTCGAGCAGTCCAGGGACGCGATCTACATCACGACCCGCGACGGACGGTTCGTCGATATCAACGGGGCGGGACTTGATCTCTTTGGGTACACGAAGGACGAGATCCGGGAGCTGAACGCTCGGCAGCTCTACGTCGACCCCGCGGAGCGCGAGCGCTTCGTGCGCGAGGTGGCGGGGAAGGGGTTCGTCAGGGACTACCCGGTCCGGTTGAGGAAGAAGGATGGGCAGGAGATGGACTGCCTCCTCTCGACGACCGTCCGGCGGGCGAGCGACGGGACGGTGCTCGAGTACCGGGGCCTCGTGCGCGACGTGACGGAACGAAAGCGCGCTGAGGAGAGGCTGACCTACCTCGCGACCCACGACGCGCTCACGGACCTGCCAAATCGCGGCACGTTCGGGGAGCTCTTGGCGCTCGAGATCGCCCACGCGAAGCGTGACCAGAGGAAGGTCGCCGTGCTGTTCATCGACCTCGACCGCTTCAAGGAGGTCAACGACACGCTGGGGCACGCAACCGGAGACGTCCTCCTGCGGGAAGTCGCCGCGCGCCTGCGCCGCGTCTTGCGCGCAAGCGACTCCGTCGCCCGCCTGGGCGGCGACGAGTTTCTTGTCCTCCTGTCGGGCATCTCGCGGCCAACCGATGCGGTCGCAGGGGCACGCAAGGTGCTGGACTCCCTGCGGCAGCCGTTTGTCGCCGACGGCGTCGAGGTGCGCGTCACGGTGAGCATTGGGATCGCTCTCTATCCCGATCACGGTGAGAGCGCGGACACCTTGGTGAAGCGCGCGGACACCGCGATGTACTCCGTGAAAGACGAGGGGCGAGACGGGGCGCGGCTCTACTCTCCCGCGGCGAGTCGCGAGAGGGAAGATCCATCGACCCGAAGGGCACCCTGAGGCACTGAGGGAGCTTTCGCAGCGTGGCCGTTCCGACAGCTAGGCGGGGACGAGGCCTCGCCCTCTGGCTCGAGGTCCGGCTCGCCGGCGCGTGCCGCGCTCTTTGCGTAAGATCCGGCTTCAAGCGA
>CAYHBG010000061.1:6624-8895 GCA_964354815.1 uncultured Thermotogae bacterium | reverse complement strand
ATCCTGTTCATCGCGGTCTCCTCCGTCGTCTCCGCCGGTCTCATCGTCTTCCTCGGGTTCGCCCAGCCGAAGAGCGCCCTCCTGAAGACGGGGCTCTCCCTCGTCCTCGCCGGAGCGGTCGGGAACCTGATCGACCGGCTGACCCTGGGCTACGTCCTTGACTTCGCGGAGTTCCGGGGCCTCTTCATCTTCAACCTGGCCGACGCCTGCATCACGATCGGGATCGCGCTCGTCCTTATCCAGGTCCTCCTGCGGGGTGATCGCGATCGACCTATCGGGGAAGCTCCTCGTCCTTGAGGGTCTGGACTTCTCGGGGAAGTCGACCCAGACCCGTCTCCTCGCCGAGCGGCTCCAGAAGGCGGGGCACCGGGTGACCGCCACCCGGGAGCCGGGAGGGACGCCGATCGGGGAGGCCCTCCGCGGGATCCTCCTCTCCCATCGAAACGCGGAGCTCCTGCCTCTCTCCGAGCTCCTGCTCTTCATGGCCTCGCGCGCCCAGCACTACGCTGAGGTCGTCAAACCCGCCCTCGCGCGTGGGGACGTCGTCCTCTCCAGCCGCTACCGCTTGGCGAGCCTTGCCTATCAGGGGTACGGGCGCGGGATCGACCTCTCGCTCGTCCGTCGCCTAAACGACGCAGCGACCGAGGGGCGCGAGGCGGACGTGACGATTCTGATCGACCTTCCGCCGGAGGTTGCCCTGACGCGGAAGCGCGGCCAGAGGGACCGCATCGAAGGGGAGGACCTCGCGTTCTACGAGCGAGTCCGCTGCGGGTACCTCGACCTCGTCCGCGGCGACCCGCGCGTCCACGTAGTCGATGGAACCCTCTCGGTCGGCGAGATCGCATCGCGGATCGCCCGCCACCTCGGGATCTAGCCTTTGCCCGGCCCGGCGCGGGTTGGGTATCATGGAGCCTCGGAACGACCGAGGGGAAGGGGGACGAAATGGACTTTTCCTGCACGAAGAACGACCTGGTGGCCGGGGTCAAGCTCGCAAGCTACGCCCTGGGGGCCCGGACGAGCATGCCGATCCTCTCCGGGATGAAGATGGAACTCTCCGGAAAGCGGCTCAGCCTGCAGTCGACCGACCTTGAGCGCGCGGTGCGCTGTGAGATCCCGATCGAGAACACGCACAAGGATGAGTCGGTCGTCCTGAACGGGACCGTCCTCACCCAGATCGCCGCCCACCTCCCCGAGGACGAGCGGGTCACTCTGAAGACGGACTCGACGAACGGGTCCGTCGTCAAGGTCCGCTGCGGCGAGGCGTCGTTCGACCTCCCGACGCTTCCGGTCGAAGACTATCCCCAGATCCCCGAGCTCCCCAAGGAGCAGATCGCGACCCTCAAGCTCGCCCAGTTCCACCGCGCCTTCGAGCAGACGGCCTTCGCCTGCCTCAAGGCGGGGGAGACGACCCGCCTCAGCCTGACCGGGGTCGACCTCGTCCTCACCGGGAAGGCCCTGAAGATGGTCGCCACGAACGGCTACCGTCTCGCCATGAAGACGGTCGAGGCCGGGGACGTCGCCGCCGAGACGGAGTACCTGATCGAGGCCGGGGTCCTCGCCGACCTCGACCGGGTCCTCTCCCAAGTCGGGGCGGAGGAGGTCCACCTGCACAAGGGCGATGGTCAGGTCTTCTTCCACGCCGGGAACGTGACGTTCATGGCAAAGACGATCGCCGAGGAGTTCCCGGACTTCGAGCGCGTCATCCCCAAGGACAACCCGATCGGGCTCATCTTCGACCGGCGGGCCCTCCTCGAGGCCCTGCAGAGGATCGAGATCACCGCCGCCGAGGAGTCCGGGGCGGTGACCGTCCGCGTGACGCCGGACGAGAGCGCGGCGCGGATCAACTCCTCCTCCAAAGAGAAGGGGGAGGCCGAGGAGCGGGTCCGGCTGAAGAAGGTCCCGGGAAAGGGGCTTGAGATCTCGTTCAAGGCCGAGTACCTGATCGACGCCGTGAAGCGGATGAGCTCCGAGGAGGTCGCCTTCTGGCTCGCCGCGCCGGAGAAGGCCGGGCTCCTGGAGCCGCACGGGGACAGGATCTCCCTCGACGACGCCGGCTTCCTCTACGTCTGCATGCCTGTCCGGCTGGGGAGCTAGCCGAGCCGACTACCCGCGCAGGGCGGCCCGCGCCGCAGAGAGGCCGGCGGTAAGCGCCTGGTCGAGCTTGGCGACGTTTGGACCTCCGCCTTGGGCGAAGCCCTTGCTCCCGCCGCCTCCCCCGCCGAGCTCTGCGGACATCGTTCGGACAAGCGCCCCGGCGTCGGCCTTCGCGAG
>CAYHBG010000061.1:3299-6524 GCA_964354815.1 uncultured Thermotogae bacterium | reverse complement strand
TCGAAGTGGGAGAAGTCGAAACGCAGCTCCTGGTCGGAGACGTAGGATCCTGCCTGGACAGCGTGCGAGCCGAGGACCTCGCGCAGGGCGGCGTGGAGGAGGTGGGTCGCCGTGTGGTTCCGCGCGATCCTCTTCCTCCGCTCCGCGTCGACCCGGAGGCGAGCCCGGTCACCAACCTGGAAGTCTCCCTCGAGAACCTTCACCTGGTGGACGAATGCGCCGTGCGGGTTCTTCTTCACGTCCAGGACCTCGCCTCTCCCCTTCCGGCTGAGGTTCTCCATCCTGCCGATATCGGCAATCTGTCCGCCGGCCTCGGCGTAGAACGGCGTTACGTCGAAGACGACCGACCGGAGATCACTGCCAACATCAAGGACCTGGACGACGTTTGCATCTACCTGAGTCCCTTGGTGTCCGACGAACTGGGTAGCTTCCTGCCAGGAGTGAATCACCTCTCTGTCGACGGTAGCCGAGACAGCGACCTTCGTTGCCAGCACGCGCGACCGCTCGCGCTGGCTCCCCATCGCCGCCCCGAACCCCAGCCGGTCGACGGTGACTCCGCTCTCAACCGCGATCTCCTCGGTCAGCTCCAGGGGAAACCCGTACGTGTCGTAGAGTTCGAACGCAACCTCGCCTGGGACGACCTTCTCCTTCGCCACGGCGAGTCCCTTCAGGATCTCCTCCAGGCGCCGCTCCCCGCTCGCCAGGGTCCGGCGGAAGGACTCCTCCTCGTGGCGGATCACCCGCTCGGCGAGAGCGCGCCCAGCGACGATCTCGGGATACGTCCCCCCGAGGGACTCGACGACCGGGAGGACGAGCCGCGACAGGGCCCCTTCCTTCAGCTCAAGCCGTTCCCCCGCCCGAATGGCGCGGCGCAGGATCCGCCGCAGGACGTACCCCTGCTTCTCGTTCCCTGGGAGGACCCCGTCCGCCATGAGAAGGACGGTCCCCCGCAGGTGGTCGGCGACGAGGTTCCGGCTCGGCCGATCCTCCGGACGGGACGCCCGCGGCATCGCGCCTTCGATCGCCTCGACGATCGGGCGGAAGAGGTCGATCTCGAAGTCGGTCGAGACCCCCTGCAGGACGGCGCTCGTCCGCTCGAGGCCCATCCCGGTGTCGATGTTCTTCTTCTGGAGCGGGACGAGGCTCCCGTCCTCGCGCGCCTCGTACTGCATGAAGACGAGGTTCCAGATCTCGGAGAACCGGTCGCAGTCGCACGCGACCCCGCGGCACGTCGGGCCGCAGGCCTTCTCTTTTCCCCAGTCGTAGAAGATCTCGCTGTCCGGGCCGCACGGGCCGGAGTTCCCGACCGGGCCCCACCAGTTGTGCTCCTTGCCCAGGCGGTGGATCCGCTCGGCCGGGATCCCGATCCGGTCACGCCAGATCCCGTACGCCTCGTCGTCGTCCTGGTAGACGGAGACCGAGAGCTTCTCCTTGGGGATGCCCAGCTCCTTCGTCACGAACCCCCAGGCAAGGTCGATCGCGCCTTCCTTGAAGTAGTCGCCGAAGGAGAAGTTCCCCAGCATCTCGAAGAACGTATGGTGGGTCGGCGTCTTCCCGACGTTCTCAATATCCGTCGCCCGGAAGCACTTCTGGCAGGTCGCGACGCGCGGAAAGCGGGGCGGGACGCGGCCCCAGAAGATCTCCTTGAACTGGACCATCCCCGCCGACGTGAACAGGAGCGTCGGGTCGTTCGGGACAAGCGAGGAACTGGGCAGCCGCTCGTGCCCCCGCGCGGCGAAGTAGTCAAGATACGCTTTCCGAAGCTCGTCGGCTCGCATGATGACCCCTTGAAAGAGGGAGATGGAAGGATTCTAGGGGACCCACGTCCGTCGATCAACCCAGTCGGAGACAGGTCCGGAGGCCCGCGCGCCCTAGATCCGCCCGTGATGCCGCGGGTCGAGCGCGTCGCGAAGACCGTCGCCGACGAAGTTCGCGCACAGAACGGTCAGGAAGATGAACAGCCCCGGGAAGAAGGCGATGTAGACGCCGTTCGGGTAGTACAGGAACTCCTGGGCCCGGCTGAGCATGTTCCCCCACGAGACGGCCGGAGCCTGGATGCCTAGCCCGAGGAACGAGAGGCCCGATTCGATCAGGATCGCCTCGCCCGTCATCAGCGTCGCCTGGACGATCATCACGGCGGTAGCGTTGGGAAGGAGATGGCGGAAGACGATCCGCCAACTGGGCGCGCCCACGGCCCGAGCCGCCTCCACGAACTCCCGCTCGCGCAGGCTCAAGATCTGGCCTCGCACGAGGCGCGCCGTGCTCATCCACGAGAAGGCGATGATCACGACCACGATGACCGCGATGCTCTTCGCGTCCCCCAGGAAGTCGCTCAGCGCCGCCGCGAAGCGAACCTGCGGATTCGCCAAGAGGCCAACGAAGATGAGCAAGAGCGGGAGTTGGGGGATGGAGAGCATGATCTCGATGAACCGGCTGATGACGGCATCGGGGGCCCTGCCCCAGTAGCCGGCGAGGGCGCCGATCGCGCCCCCGAGCAGGGTGGAGAAGATCGCGGCCACGAACCCGACGAGGAGAGAGACGCGACCGCCCTGGAGGACCCGGGCCAGGATGTCCCGACCGAGGTCGTCCGTCCCGAAGGGATGCGCTCCGCACGGCCAGAAGAGGACCTGCGGCCGGATGCACTGGCCGACGAGCGCCGGATCGGTCGGCACGCTGAAGGAGGGGCCGCTGAACCTGACCTTCCGGTTCTGCCTGGAGAACTCGTACGGCGTCAGGATCGGCGCTGCGATGGCGCCCAGGACGAGGAGGATCATGACCGCAGCACCGAACATCGCCAGGCGATGGCGCTTGAACCGGCGCCAGGCGAAGCCCCAGTAGGAGTAGCTTGGCGCCTCCCGCTGCGCCCCAGGAACGGCTCCCTTCCTCAAGCCCCGCCTGCGTCTAGTCATAGCGGATGCGGGGGTCGGCGATGGCGTAGGCGACGTCGGCGAGCAGGGTGAACAGGATGACCAGGAGGGAGATGAACATCAGCGAGACCATGGCAATATTGAAGTCGTTCACCAGGATGGCATCGAAGATGGCCCGACCCATGCCCGGCCAGTTGAAGACCGTCTCGGTGAGGATGGCCCCTGAGAAGAGGAGGGGAACGTTCAAGCCGACCAGGGTGATGAGCGGCAGGATCGCGTTGCGCAGCGCGTGACGATAGGTGATCAGCCTCTCCGGAAGCCCCTTGGCTCGAGCGGTCGTGATGTAGTCGAGATGGAT
>CAYHBG010000061.1:0-3199 GCA_964354815.1 uncultured Thermotogae bacterium | reverse complement strand
GGGATGGAGACAAGAAAGGCGAGGAGGAGCGACAGCCCGGAGAGGAGAAGGGTGTTGGGCAGTCGGTACTGCAGGATGTACGCGGCTGCGGGCCGGCCGAACTGCCGCGACGGCCCAAAGTTCCCTTGGATCGCCTGTCCCAGCCAACGCCAATAGCGCACAAACCACGGCCGGTCCAGGCCATAGAATTTCCGAAGACGAAGGTAGTCCTCCTGCGTAAACCCGGGGTTCCCCCGCCGCATCTCGTCGATGGGGTCTCCAGGCTTAAGCGCCAGGAGGCCGTACATGATCAAGGAAATGACGAAGAGCGTCGGGAAGACAAGCAACACCCGCCGCACAAGGTAGGTCAGCACTCTTGCCTCGCAACAGCCGCTGGGGGGAGGACCTGCCTCACCCCCAGCGGCGAGACGGACTTAGCTCCCTTCTGGGCTAGCGGACGGCCACGGCTCCGTTCTGGGCCCAGCCCCACTCCCACGCATTCCAGAACTGCCCGCGGGCGACGGCGGTTCCCTTCGTGTAGTTCACGAGGCCCTTCGCCTTGGTCACCGTCTCCGACCGCTCGTACAGCGGGGCGGTCGGCAGCTCCTCATTGTAGATCTTCTGCATCTCGACGAGGATCGGGATGCGCTTAGCCTCGCTGAACTCCTTCAGCGCCTGGGCGCGCAGCTCGTCGAACCGGTTGTTGATCCAGCCCATGATGTTCGTCCCGCCGAACCCATTGTCTGGAAGCGGGACGTTCTCCAGGAGAGGCGTCACCGGGCTTGCGAGCAGGTCGTTCGCGTACAGCTCGTTCGCCAGAGGATCCGCCGGAGCCTGGCCGATCCCGCCGGCCTCAGCGTACTCGACGATCCCGCGCCAAGTGCACTCAGAGCCGTGGTTCAGGTACTCCGTGCTGAAGAGAACGCTCCCCGGGAGGTTCTCCACCTCGAGCTTGATCCCCACTTCCTTCAGGAACTCTTGAAGGATCTCGCCCGTCCGGATGCGGAAGGCCGCCACGGTGGCGACCCAGTGCATGGCGAACTCGATCGTCCGGCCATCCGACGCCACCCGCTCCAGCCAGCCGTCCCCATCGCTGTCCTTCCAGCCGATCGCGGCCAGCAGAGCCTTCGCAGCCTCCGGGTCATACGACCAGGGGTTCAGGGCATCGGTGAAGCCGACGTCGCCCCGAATCATGAACGAGTTGGACACAATCGCCCCCGGGTAGACCGTCGTAGCGACGTCCTCCCGGTCGATCGCCTGGATGATCGCCTGCCGCGTGCGCTTGTCGCCAAGAAGGAGATCGGCGGCCGTGGCGCACTGCGGGAACAGGTTGAAGTTCAGCTTCTCGATGAACCCCGACGCGGTCGTTTCGACCACCGCGCGGTCACCGAGCTGCGAGGCCAAGACCGCTGGGTCCTGCCCCGCCAGGCAGATGTCATCCGCCGCCTCGATCTCCCCGGCGAGGATCGCCGAGATGAGGGTCGCCTGGTTGACGATGAAGCGGACCGTGATCTCCTTCAGGTAGTTCGCCTCCGCACCAGGGGCGCCGAGGAAGAAGCCCGGTCGGCGGCTGAACCGGATGAACTGGTTGATCTGCCACTCTTCGAACTTGAACGCGCCGCTTCCGACCACCGTGCCGGTGCCGGTCGACGGAGGCGCACCAAGGAACTGCCCCTCGACGATCTCCGCGGCCTTCTCCGGCGTCGCCTTCACCTGGGTCATGACCTGGCGGTAGATCGGCTCCCAGATGTGCTTCGGAGCGATGTCACCGAAGCGCGCCAGGCCGATCGAGCCCGCCACGGCAGCGTAGAACAAGTTCGGCGTCTTGTACACGATCCAGAAGCTCTTGTCGTCGACCTTGATGATCTCCTTGATGAGATCGGAGTAGGTGCGGGTCGAGATCGGGAGCTCCTGGGTCTGCTGCACTTCGTAGGTAAACAGGACGTCATCCGTCGTGATCGGGGTGCCGTCGCTCCAATTGGCGTCGCTGCGGATCGTCCACAGCACCTCTTGCCGGATCACGTTCCCTGACGAGTCGTAGAAGACGACGAGCCTCCCGTTCTCGGCCGTCGGGATCTCGGTGGCGAGCCCCGGATAGAGGACGCCCTTCGAGTCGTAGTACGTAAGGCCGAGGAAGAAGATCCCCATCACGTTTTCTTTCGTGTCGGCCGACCCTTCCCACGGACACAGGTTCGAGGGCTCTTGCGAGGCTCCGATGACGAGGTTGTTCAGGCTGGGACTGGCCCACGCCACGATCCCAACCAGAAGCCCCATCACAATCGCTGACAGAAGCAGCCTTCCTTTCACACGACACCTCCTTGAGTGCTATCGCACCCAACTACGCACGACCGCAACACCAGCAACGAATATCCGGGAAGCCCTCCGACCTCCCTCTAGCGTTGGTGTTGGACCAGCATAGAGCGACGCCCTGGGTCTGTCAACAACGGCTCGCGGCCGGGTCCCGGCGCAGCGCGGGGGCGGCTCGCGGACTCAGACCGTCTTTTCCTGTTCCCATGCGAGACATCCGTCCTTGCCTCCCCTCGGCGCGACGGGTAGAGTTGAACGCTCGAAGACGGAGGGAGGCGACCAGTATGTCGTTCATCGAAGAGGTCTTCGCCCGCGAGATCCTCGACTCTCGCGGGAACCCCACGGTGGAGGTGGACGTCCTCTTGGAGGACGGGTCGTTCGGTCGCGCCGCCGTTCCATCCGGCGCCTCGAAGGGAACGCACGAGGCGCTCGAGCTGCGCGACGGCGACCCGAAGCGCTACCACGGGCACGGGGTGGAGAAGGCGGTGAAGAACGTCCTCCTCGAGATCGCTCCCGCCGTCGCCGGCCAGGACGCCCTGAACCAGGAGAAGCTGGACGCGATCCTCGTCGGCCTCGACGGGACGAAGAACAAGTCCCGCCTCGGTGCGAACGCGATCCTCGGCGTCTCGCTCGCCGTGGCCAAGGCGGCAGCCGACTGCCTCGGTGTCCCGCTCTTCCGCTACCTTGCCGGGGCCCGGGAGGCCCTCCTCCCGCTCCCCCTGATGAACGTCCTGAACGGCGGGGCCCACGCAGACAACAACATGGATATCCAGGAGTTCATGATCGTCCCGGTCGGAGCGACCTCTTTTCGGGACGCGGTGCGCTCTTGCGCCGAGGTCTTCCATACCCTGAAGGCGATCCTGAAGGAGAAGGGCCTCTCCACCTCGGTGGGAGACGAGGGAGGGTTCGCTCC
>CAYHBG010000060.1:0-9008 GCA_964354815.1 uncultured Thermotogae bacterium | reverse complement strand
GCGCTGAGGCGTGCGGAAGCCAAGAAAGGATGACACCCGTGTCCCGCGCTCCGGGTCTCCGTCTACGATCTGATCGTCATCGGCGCGGAGCCAGCTGGCGCGACGGCAGGGCTCTATGCCGGCCGTGCGGCCTGCGCACGCTGGTCCTGGACAAGGGACTGACCGCTGGCGCGCTGGGAAGTGCGTCGAGGGAGCTTCCTTCCACAGGAGCCCCGGAACCGGCGCCTGGGTCAGACGACCCCTCTCGACGTTTCCTCCTTCCTTGGCGTTCCGCAGGCTTCTCTCTAGACTCGGGGTGCGATGAGATCGATGAGGGAGGGTGTGATGAGCACGGGGCGTGGCGCGCTGCTTGGAGTGGTCGTTCTGGTCTGCCTCCTGGCCGCCGGGGGTTGCGGCCTGCTCGAGCAGGATGTCGATGCCACCGGAACGTGGACCGGGACCCGTGTCTGGCAGGAAGGGCCGCTTGAAGGGATCTCGACGCCTCTGACCTTGGTCCTGACTCAAGAGGGGAGGACGGTGAGCGGGGAGGTGCGGGTGATGGCGGGGCAACAGGCCATCCCCCTGCCGATCCTTCGAGGAAGCGTCCGTGGACGAGGGGTCCTGATCGAGGCTTCGGGAACGCCGGAGATCGGAGGCGTCCCGGTCGCGATCACCTTCTCCCTGCAAGGGGACGTGAACGGGAACGTGATGACCGGGAGCGGGTCTGAGACGGTCGGCGGAGGACAGAACCCGTTCGTCTTTGAGGTCGCGCGCCCGGCCCCCCCTCCCGAGGAATGACCTCGCGGCCCTGAGGCGAGGCGTGAAGCGGCCACGTTTCTCCCTTCGTTCAGCCCTGACCGGAGCAGGCGAGTTCCTCGGCCTCCGCAGGAGCATGGTGGGCCTGCTCGGCATGGTCGTCCTCGTCGGGATGGGCGAGCACATGGCCGAGCAGTTCCTGCCTCTTTACCTCCTCTCGCTCGGAGGCGGGTTCCTCTCTGTCGGAGGGCTGAACGCGATGGACAACCTTCTTGGAGCCCTGTACGCCTTCCCCGGCGGGTACCTCGCGCAGAGGCTGGGAACCAAGCGCGCCCTTCTCCTGTTCAATCTCCTCTCCATGGCTGGGTTTCTCGTCGTTGCCCTCATCCCGGCCTGGCCCGCGGTGATGGTCGGGGCGGCCCTCTTCCTCTCTTGGACGGCGATCTCCCTCCCGGCGACGATGGGCCTCGTCGCCCGCGTCCTTCCGAGAGACAAGCGGACGATGGGCGTCTCCTTGCACTCTCTCGTTCGGCGCATCCCGATGGCCCTCGGCCCGGTCCTCGGCGGCGTCTTCATCGGCCTTTATGGCGTCGAGACAGGAGTGCGCGTCGCCTTCGCCTTCGCCCTGGTGTTGGCCGGTGCCGCCGCGGTCCTTCAGCAGGTCCTGATCGAAGAGGACGCGCCGGCGAAGGACAGGGTCGAGGGGAACCCCCTCCGCCTATGGCGGAGGATGAGCCCGCCCCTGAAGCAGCTCCTTGTTGCGGACACCCTCGTCCGCTTCTGCGAGCAGATCCCCTATGCGTTCGTCGTCGTTTGGGCCGTCGGCACAGCGGCCGCGCCCGGGCCGGTGACCGCCCTCCAGTTTGGCCTCCTGCGCACGATCGAAATGGCAACCGCGATCCTCGTCTACCTCCCGGTCGCCTACTTCGCCGACCGGACGGCGAAGAAGCCGTTCGTCCTCCTGACCTTCGCCTTCTTCACGCTCTTCCCGGTCGTTCTCCTTGCGTCTCGGTCATTCCTGGTCCTCGTCCTCGCGTTCATCCTGCGGGGGTTGAAGGAGTTCGGAGAGCCGACGCGGAAGGCCCTCATCATGGACCTCGCCCCAGAGGGGGAGAAGGCCGGGATGTTCGGCTTGTACTACCTCGCGCGCGACGTGATCGTCTCCGGCGCCGCCCTGGCCGGGGCCTTTCTCTGGGAAGTCCGCCCGGAGGCGAACTTCCTTGTCGCCACCGGATTCGGGGCAGTGGGGACGCTCTGGTTCGCCCTCCGCGGTCGTGACCTGGGAAGAGGAGACCGGGACCCAGCGGTCAGCCTGCCCGCAGGCGGAGGACGGTGATCTCTGGCCGGCAGAGGAAGCGGACTGGAAGAGTGATCGTCCCCAGACCCCGCGTGACGTAGACGATCGTGCGCTCCTCCTTCACTAGCCCGCCTGCGAACCGCCGCCCGAATGCAGAGGGAATCCAGAGGGGGCCGAGGAGGGGGAGGCGCACCTGTCCCCCGTGGGTGTGGCCGGCGAGGACCAGGTCGACCCTCCCCTCAGGGAGGATCTCGCTGAAGTCGGGGTTGTGGACGAGGAGGAGCCGCACCTCGTCGTCCGGGATCCCGTCCAGGGCTTGCGCAAGGACCTCAGCTTTCCTCTCCCACCTTGTCTGGAGGCGGCGGAGCGACCGGCTGACGTATCCCGTGTCCTCCATGCCGAGGAGCCACAGCCGGGTCCCATGGATCTCCAGGGGGACGCGCTCGTCGCGCAGGACGCGGATCCCGATCCTCGAGAGGTCCGCAGCCACCCAGGCCGCATCCGTCCGCACGTCGTGGTTCCCCAGGACGGCGAAAGTGCCGTACCGCGCCCGTAGCATCGACAGCGCCTCAAGCCCCCGGTCGAGGTCGGCCGGCCGCGAGGAGACGAAGTCGCCCGTGAGGAGGACGAGGTCCGGGTTCACCTCGCGGGCGATCTCGACGGCACGCGCGAGGTTCGCCGCGCCGGGGCGAAGGCGGAGGTGGGGATCGGAGAGGTGGAGGATCGTGAGGCCGTCGAGGCTGGCTGGAAGACCGCGGAGAGAGATCTCGACCCGGACGACCTCGGCCGAGTACGGTTCGATCGCGAACGCGTAGAGCAGGGAGAGGAGACAGACTCCCACCGCAGCGAGGGCGAGGAATCGTCCTGCGCGTCTCGGGATCCTGGGCTTGCTCGCGTGAGGGAGTCCACCCGGTTCATGGGTCGCTGTGCTCACGGGCGCAATTCTACCCTGAGCGCGATGGAGCACCTCCCCTGGGACATGGGAGAAAAGATCCGGAGCCCTGTCCCGCCGGTGTGTGACATGCATCACACAGGGAAGGAGAGACAAGGTCCTCCCCGAGTGTGATGAAGATAACGTCTCCCTCCTCCCGCCGGTCCCCTCGTTCCTCTTCGGTGGCAGGCAGACTCTCCTTCGGGCGTGAGTCTTGCGCTTGCGTCTTGCCCGTGAGGGCGAAGGGAGTGACCCATGATGGAACGCGTTCGAAAGGAGGGAAGAGGCTCTCTCACTGCAGGGTGGGCAATCCTCCTTGCTCTGGCCCTCGGCCTCGCTGCCCACGCCGAGGACCCCTGCACGAAGCTCCCCGACCTGTGGTTCCCGTCTCCGGGGACCCTCCTGGCGAGGAACGGGATCGCCGTTCAGGAAGCGACAGCTGGCGTCTGTCAGGGCGGTCGCGTGGAGGTAACGATCACAGTCGACAACATGACCTGCGGCGACGCGGGACCGTTTGACGTCTCGCTCTTCTACGACAGCTACGACAGCGGCCACCGCATCGGTACGAAGCGCGTCGACTCTCTGCTGGGATGCGAGTACGTCAAGCTCACCTTCAGCTGGGACACGTCCTCCGTGGCCCCCGGGACCCACGACCTCCTCGCCTGGGCGGACGTGGAGAACAAGGTGAAGGAGCTTTCCGAAACGAACAACCAGTACACACTCCCGACGGACGTCCTGGTCAGCCCGTTCGCTCCCCTGATCGAGGCGACGAAGGCGCTCCGCGAACCGAGCGATGGGGCTGCAGCTCCTGGAGAGAAGGTCACGTTCGAGATCCGAATCTGGAATGACGGCTGTGCCGACCAGAGGGACAACGCCGGGAACGAGTTCTCAGATGCGATTCCAGCGGGCCTTCAGAACCCAAAGGTTATGAGTGCGACCTCGGGCCGGGCGTCGGTCGAAGGCGACTCCGTTGTCTGGAACGGCAGTCTCCCCGCCCACGGGTCGGTGACGATCGTGCTTGAGGCGACCGTTGACCCGGCGACTGCGGACGGAACCGAAATCTGCAACCAAGGGATCGCACACTACGACGGAGATACGAATGGATCGAACGAGAGCGAGGAGCCGACCGACGACCCGTCGACGGGTGTGGATGACGACCCGACCTGCCTCCATGTGCGCGTGCCCTTGGTCTACACCCCGATCGCCGGGACCATCGACGCCCCCACGATGACCGAATGGGGAGCCATTGCCTTTGGGTCCCTCCTCTCCGTCGCTTTCCTGGTCATGCTCGTCAGACGGCGGCGCCTGATAGCCGCTGCGCGGAAGGACCCGGCGTGAGGGACCGCGCGGCCCGAGACCAGCGGGAGACGGCGCCCAGATCGACGCGGCGCGCCCGCCTCGTCCCTTCGCGCGTGCGGCGGCGGACGCTCCTCTCCGCCCTCGTGTTTGTCGCGTCCCTCAGCGCGTTCGCGCTGGGGATCGCCTGGCTGATGGGGCGGGAGGGGGCCATGACGACCCTCCAAGGGGGGATCGCCCGGATCACGAGCGGGATCCTGAACCTCCTCGGGAACCGGACCACGGTGGTCGGCACGACGGTTCAGTCGGCGCGGTTTTCGATCTCTGTTGTCACGGCCTGCACGGGGCTCTTCCTGATCGCGGGATTCGCCGCGGCCGTCCTCGCCTACCCGGCGCGACTGCGGGCGAAGCTCCTCGGGATCGCCCTCGGGAGCGCCGCGATCTTCGGCCTCAACATCGTGCGCCTCGTCAGCCTGTACTACATCGGCGTCTACCTGCCGACGTACCTCGACCTGGCGCATCTCCTCGTCTGGCAGTCGCTTCTCATCGCCTCGACGCTCTTCCTCTGGCTCCTGTGGGCGGAGAAGGTGACCCGTGCGCGCCGTGCCTAACGGGATGGATCGGAAGAAGGGGCTCCTGCGCCTTGTCGGAAGGTTCGTCCTCTTCCTCTCGATCGGGGCGGTGGTCTTTCCCTTTGTCGTTCCCGTCTACAACCGCGGTGTCGCCGCCGTGTCCGAAGCGACGTTCCGCCTCGTCGAGAGCCCGGACCTGACCTCGGTGCGGGTAGAGGGCGCGACCCTGTGGATCGACCGGGCGACGCCGGATGTCCCCGCGGGGGAGCCGTTCACCTACTTCGACCCCTATCTCTACTTCGCCCTCGTCCTCCTCACCGCTCTCCTCCTCGCCACACCCGGCCTCGCCTGGCCGCGACGCATCAGGCGCGTCCTGTTCGGCGTTGTGGTTCTGTTCACCCTCACCGTGGGTTACGTCGTGGGGTCGGTCGAGGTGACGTACGTCATGGTCGGCCTGCGCGAGGTCGGGAGAACGGCCTGGCGCACCCTCGACTGGGCGCAAGTTCTCCTCCGGCTTCTGTGGGAGGTCTCTCCGGTCCTGGTCTGGGCCGGGCTCGTGGTTCGTGATCGGAGACTCTTCGCGCCGGCGCACAGCGGCCAGAGCGAGCAGGCCTCCGGGAAGGCTTCTCAATCTAGAAAAGGTCTCGCGGCCGGCTGACCGGCCGCCGAGCGAAGGACGGTTGACCGTGAACAAAGGGCTCCGAGCGGTTGGGGGGTGGACCCTTCTCCTCACGCTCGCCCTCGCTCTCTCCGTCGGCGCGACCGACGCCGAGCTCTACTTCTCCTCCGATAGGAAGGGGGAGAACCGGGTGACGAGCGTCCAAGAAGGGGACCAGATATGGATTGCTGTCTACGATCCGGATGAGGACATCGACTGTGACGTCCGCGACAAGGTGTGGACGGACGTCAAGGTGATGGACGCGAAGACCGGTGCTCACATCGTCTGGAAGAGCTACTTGAATCAGGAAGGGGACGCGAACGCAGACAAACGCGGGGAGCCGGACTACGAGCCGTACAAGGGGCACTACCCCGGCGCTTCAGCGGGCTGGCTCGGGGGGGATTTCCTGGAGGAGACAAACGCGTCGACTGGGCTCTTCGTCAGCAAGAGGCCGTTCCAGATTGGGACGCGCGTCGGCTTCGGCCGCGAGCCCCGCGAGCAGTCTCACATTGTCGGACCTTACGCTGAGACGGGCGGTACGGTGGAGCCCCTCGACTTCGAGTGGGGGAACTACCTGTACGCCGACGGCGACGGCGACGACCGCGGAGACGACCGAATCTGGGTCGATGAGAGCCAGGCTTTCGTCCTCGCCACTCAGGTTGCGGGCGGCAACTACATCGCCTTCTATCCGGAGGAGGACGCGTACCTTCCTCCTGGGGTGGACGAGGTGCTGGATCTGGACGAGGACTACATGTTCGGTCGCTTCGAGAACATGGACACCCTCATCGGCCTGTACGTCGACCCGGACGACCCGGGCGACGTGGCCCTGGGCCTGGGGAAGATCGTGGACACGGAGGCGACCCTCACGTGGGGCCGGGAGGTGTACCGGGACGCGAACGAAGCAGCGAAGGTGACCATCGTCGACCCCGACGAGAACCTGAACTGCGACGAGGTGGAGTTCGTTCCGGTCTTCGTTCTTGTCAACCCCGGCTCCTGGAACCCAGTGTCGCAAGACCCGGACAGTGGGGCGCCGAGCCCGAACAACTTCTGCCTCCTCAAGCGCTTCGGCGGGGTGGAAGACGTTGCTGGCAAGATCGGCCCGGGCCCGCTCGAGTGGTACAACATCTACGACAGCGGGCTCCCGGCCGCGGACTTCGCCGCGTTGGAGACCGACCAGCCCCTCGTTGACGGATGTTACTACCTCCAGTACCCCAAGACGGGGTTCGACGACGACAACGTCACGACCTTCGACACGTCTAGCAACAACGGGGTCACGCGCGTGAGCTTCTACGCCCAGGAAACTGAGCCAGACAGCGGGACATTTGAGCTCCGCTTGAACAGCATTCTGAAGGACCTCGGCTTCCGGTCGCTCGACATTCGCGACGTCCTCGTTGCCTACTACGTCGACCCGAACGATCAGGACGACTTCAAGCTCGCCACCGCGTACATCGAGCAGAAGAAGACGAGCACGACCCGGTTCACGGATGCGGAGCGCAAGGACAAAGATCTCTTCTGGCTTGGCCGCGACCCGGTCTACGTCGAGGTCGTCGACTCCAACGCCAACGTGGAGTCGTGCTGCCCGGAGAAGGTTGTCGTCCACATCTGCGACCCGCACGAGGTTGACGACTCCGAGTGGCTCGTCCTCGACGAGGTGTCCTCCGACTCGCCGGTCTTCTTCACTAACACAGGGCTCGCCCTTCGCTCCGTCTGGGAGGCCCTCGGCGTCGGGGTCCCGGGAGCGCACGGCGGCTACCAGCTCGAGCTCGACAACTGGGAGCTCGAGGGGTTCAACGAGGACTCGGTTTACGTTCGCTACAATGACGTGGTGTACGCAGAGGACGAGACTGGGATTCTCGGCCTGGGCGACATCGACACGGAGACGGCCTTCCCGCCGTGGATCGTCCAAGACCGCGTCGACAACGACGTCTCATTCGACCTCTTCGAGATTGGCGACACGCAGGTCTACGACGGGGAGAAGATCGGAATGGCCTTCCTCGATCGGGAGGGAAACCGGATCACCGGCTACGCGAACTCGGACTGCGTCTTCATCCAGGTCGTGGATCCGGACCAAGACGAGGACTCGTACCGCCGCGAGCGGATCGACGGGTACTGGGACGGGACGGCAAACGCCGGACAGAACATCCCGTTTGGGCCGATGGCCCTGCGCTCGCTCGATTGCGGCGAGGAGGTGGGCGACAGAGAGCACCTCGTGAACGACCTCCTTGGGCAGACCAACCTGTTCGATAACGCCGCAGCGGGGGAGCAGGGAGATCTTCCTCATCTGTACGTCCTCAACCCGCGCAACGGCCGCTGGACGGCGCTCGACCTCTTGGAGACCGGTACCGCGACGGGGGAGTTCGTGAGCGTGATCTGTGTCGACCTGGTGAGCCAGCACCGCTGCGTGCCGTCGCTTGACGTCAGGCCAGGAGATACGATCCTTGCCGTCTACCAGGACCCGTCGAATCACTCCGATGTCGCCTGGATCTCGACCAAAGTGGCGGTCGGCGGCGGAGGTGAACCCGGGAACGGCTCGACGACGACCTTCGTCGACGCGACCGGGACCGCCGTGACGTCGTACGCGGACCAGGACACCGCCTTCGTGAAGGTCGTCGACCCCAGCCAAAGTGGGGCGACGAACCTCGCGGGGGTCGTCGCCATCAGGGCGAGCTCGTTCGACCTTGCCCCCCTGGTCGGAGCTTCACCGGGGACCTTCGTCACCGGACCGATCGTCCTCGCAGAGCTGGGCGTCGGGGCCGGAGCCTCCATCACGGCAACCTACACGGACCCGAAGGACCCGACGGACAGCTCCTCGGACACGATCTCGATCGTCTCCGCTGTCCTGCGCGTGGATCGGTTCCTCGCAAAGCCGAGCCCGTTCGCGGTGAGTACCCTGTTTGGCTACGAGGGGAGCGGGGTTGCGGCGACCTTTTCCGTCGCGGTGTACGACCTCGCCGGACACCTGGTGTGGGCAGAGGAGACGAGCAACTCGGCTGAGGTCTTCTGGGATGGGAGAGACGAGGACGGGAGGAGCCTCGCGAACGGCCCCTACCTCTTCGTTGCCTTCGCCACCGACGGGACCAACAGGTTCACCGACGTCGGGAAGGTGTTCATCAAGCGCTAACAAGCAAGGGGCGGCCCGGCCTCCTCGGCCAGGCCGCCCCCTTCTTCAAACCTGGCCTTCCCGGATGGCTCCTCACGAGAGTGGCCCGTCTGTCGAAGCCCTGACGCAGCCTAGCAATGCGGCCAGCTGGGAGGCTGAGTCGGCAAGAGCCCCTCTCTGGGCGGGCACTCTCGAACCTGGGAGTGAACGATGGTCTCGAATGCCCCGCGGGGGTCGGCATCGGATCACAGGAAGCGAGATAGCATCGACTTGGACGTCGTTATCTGTGGCTTCCCTGACACGAAGCGCGGTGGGGACTTGGCAAGCGACTACCCACTCGCTATACTGCGCTGCGATTCTCGTTGTAAGGAGGAGGTAGACGGTGAACAAGGCGGAGTTGGTGGAGCGGCTGGCGAAGA
>CAYHBG010000059.1:7728-9074 GCA_964354815.1 uncultured Thermotogae bacterium | reverse complement strand
AGCTGATCATGGAGTTCGAGGACGAGTTCGGCGTCGAGATCTCCGACGAGGACGCAGAGAAGATCTCCACCGTCGCGGAGGCCGTCTCCTACCTGGAGAAGCTCCTGGAGGAGAAAGCGGCCTAGTTCCTCCCTCTGCGTTCTGGCGGGGCACCGTGCGGGGCCCCTTTTTCTTGGTCGCAGCGACCGCCTATCATGGCCTCGAGGTGATCGGGATGAGAGAAGGCGAGAGGCGCGGCCCCGTCGGACACGAGCACAAGAGCCCGTACTTCGAGGATCAGAAGTACCCCGAGCCGACCCTCTGCCCGCGCTGCGGCCTCGTCTACCGCGGCGGGCGCTGGCAGAGGGCAGAGGATGGAGCCCCTCCCGCCACGGCGAAGAACCCCTGCCCGGCATGCCGGCGGGAGCTGGACCGCTATCCGGCCGGCCTGGTCGAGCTCTCCGGTCCCTACCTTGCCCTTCACCATCAGGAGATCCTGAACATCGCGAAGAACCAGGCCGCCTCGGCGGCCGCCGCGCGCCCCCTCCAACGCGTCATGTGGATCGAAGAGAAGGAGGGAACGGTCGAGATCGCGACGACCGACGGACACCTCGCCCAGCGGATCGGGAAGGCGATCGAGAGCGCGTGCAAAGGGACGCTCGTCGTGAAGCAAGCGTCCGAGGATCCCCACATCCGTCTGACCTGGTCGAGGGAGGCCTAGTGTCCCTCCGCTCTCGCCCTATCGAGGCCTATCTCGCCGACCTCTCCTCCGCGAGCCCGACGCCCGGCGGCGGCAGCGCGGCGGCCCTGTCCGGGGCGGTCGCCGCGGGCCTTGGCCTGATGGTCTGTGCCCTTACCGCCAAGAGAGGAGACACTCCTGAGCTCGCCCGTCTCCGCGGGCGCCTCCTCCCTATCCGAGAGAGGTTCCTTGCCCTCGCCGACGAGGATGAGCAGGCCTTCTCCGAGGTCATCTCCGCGCTGCGGATCGGGAAAGACGACCCGGCCCGCCCACAGCGGATCCAGCATGCCCTACAACAGGCGGCGAAGGTCCCCCTCGAGACGGCCACCGTGGCTCACGACCTCCTCGCTCTCCTCGCCGATCTCGCGCCGCTCGGGACGAAGTCGAGCACAAGCGATGCGGGCGTGGCGGCACTCCTCTCCCGAGCCGCCCTCGAGGCCGCTCTCTTGAACGTCGACATCAACCTCGCCTCGATCACAGACGAGAAGACGAAGTCTGCTTTGGCGGCACGGCGAGACGCCCTCCTCGCCGGAGGAAGGACCCTCGCCGAGAGGGTCCTCTCCCTCGTCCGTGCCCGGCTCTAGATGGCGCGGCTGCTCCTCCTCGCCGACGTGCACGCGAACCTCGC
>CAYHBG010000059.1:0-7628 GCA_964354815.1 uncultured Thermotogae bacterium | reverse complement strand
CCCGGCTCTAGATGGCGCGGCTGCTCCTCCTCGCCGACGTGCACGCGAACCTCGCCGCCCTGAACGCCGTTCTCGGCTCTCTGGACGACAGCGTCGACCTCGTCCTCTCGGCCGGAGACCAGGTGGGCCTCGGCCCGTGGCCGGGGGAGGTCCTCGACCGCCTCGACGGCCTGGGTGCGACGTGCGTCCTCGGGAATCACGACGCCACCTGCACCGCGGGGGGGATCGACCCCATAGACCCACCGGGGATCGCCCTCGCCTGGACCCGGGAGGTCCTCCCGACCGAACGGCTTGCCGCCCTCTCCGCCCTTCCCGAGCGCCGGGACGGCGACGGATGGACTCTCGTTCACGCGAGCCTGCGCGGCCCCCTGTGGGAGTTCCTCATCGACCGCCCGGCCGCCCGCGCAAGCTTCGACCTCTTCCAGGGGCGCCTCGGCGTCTTCGGCCACACCCACCTCCAGGGCGGGTTTGTCCTGCAAGACGGCGAGATCTCCCCGATCGACCCGCGCGACGGGGGGATTCCCCTCCTCCCCGGCGCACGCTATCTTGTCAATCCGGGGAGCGTAGGAGCGCCGCGGGACGGAGACCCGCGCGCGGGGTACGCGATCGTCGACCTAGAGAGGGGATGGCTCCGGTTCGGCCGGGTGGCCTATCCCGTGGAGGAGGTCGTGCGCGCTCTCAGGAAGGCCGGCCTCCCGTCGGTGCTCGGAGAGCGGCTGCAAGAGGGAAGGTGACGGTGACCAGGAACCGGGAGGCCCTGGAGGTCGGGATCGAGGCGGCGCACGCCGCCGGCGAGATCCTCCGCTCGGGAGGGCGGAAGGAGAAGGAGGCACGCGCCAAGGGCCACCCTCGCGATCTCGTCACCGTGTTCGACCGCTACGCCGAGGAGGCGATCGTCGAGATCCTTCGCCACGCCTTCCCTGAGGACGGCGTCCTCGCCGAAGAGGGGACCGTGGCGCGGGGCACGTCCGGCGCCGTCTGGATCATCGATCCTCTCGACGGAACCGTGAACTTCGTTCGCGACCTTCCGCATGCCGCCGTCTCGATCGCCCGCGTAAAGAACGGAACGGCAGAGGTCGCCTGCATCTACGATCCATGGCGAGACGAGACATTCACCGCCCTCGCCGGAGGCGGAGCCCATCTGAGGGAGAGCCCGATCCGCGTGAGCGGCCAGTCGTCCCTCGACGGGGCCCTGCTCGCGATCGGCTACTCCTTCCGTCCCGAGCGCGCCCTCATCCTCCACGCCCACGTCCTTTCCCTCCTCCGCTCCGGGAGCGGCGTTCGGGCGACCGGGTCCGCGGCCCTCGACCTCGCCTACGTCGCCGCCGCGCGGTTCGACGCCGCCCTCTACCTCGCCCTTCACCCCTGGGACGTCGCTGCAGGAACCCTCCTCGTCGCCGAGGCGGGCGGGAAGGTGAGCGACCTCCTGGGCAAGCCTCTCGCCTCCCCTCAGGAGGGCGTCCTGGCCACGAATGGCCTGCTGCACGAGGCCGTCCTTGCCGCCTTCAGCACGTCGGAGGAGGCAGCTTGAGGGGGGCCCCGCCTGGGGGCGGCCTTGACCGCTACCGGGAGATCGTCCCGGACTGGGACGCCTTCCACGCCGCCTGCCAGGCGCCGCTCCCGGCCGTCGTCCGGACGAACACCGCGCGCATCGCCCCGGAGGACCTCCTCCTGCGCCTCTCCGGGAAGGGCTTCCACCCACGACCCCTTCCCTGGGCACCCTTCGCGTTCGAGGTCGAGGGGCCGATCGGCCGGACGATCGAACACTGGCTCGGACTCTACTATGTCCAGGAGGCCGTGCAGCTCCTCCCCGTCCTCGCCCTCGGCCCCCGGCCGGCGGAGACGGTGCTCGACCTGTGCGCGGCGCCCGGAGGAAAGGGAACGCACATCGCTGTGCTCATCGGCCCGGACGGCCTCCTCGTGGCGAACGAGCCGAACGGCCGACGCCAACAGTCCCTCCTCGCGAACCTGAATCGCCTAGGCGTCCTCAACGCGGCCGTCACCTCCTATCCCGGCGAGGCGTTCCCGGGCGCGACGCGGTTCGATCGCGTCCTCGTCGATGCCCCGTGCTCTGCCGAGGGGACCCTCCGCAAGAGAAACTCACGTGCCGACGGGGCGCCCCCAAGGATGATCGCTCGCCTGGCCGCCCTCCAGCGACGGCTCGTCGTGCGCGCCTACGACCTCCTTCGGCCGGGTGGCGTCCTCGTCTACTCGACGTGCACCTTCGCCCCGGAGGAGAACGAGGCCGTCGTCTCCACCCTCCTTGCCGAGCGCGACGCAACGGTCGAGCCCTTCCCGTTCCCCGTCCCCACGGCGCCGGGCATCCTCACGTGGGAGCAAGCGGCGTTCCCCGATGAGGTCGCACGCTGTGCTCGCGTCTACCCCCATCATCTGAACAGCGGAGGAGGGTTCATTGCCCGCCTGCGGAAGCCTTGACGACGAGGTCCGCGCCGTCCTCGCGGGGCGGTTTGGGGTTTCTGGCGAGACGTTGCTGCCGCTCTTCTTCGAGGAGCGCGGGGAGGAGGTCTGGGCCTCAACGATCCCCTCCCCACCCGATCTCTACCTCGCGCGGCCTCTCGGCGTCCGTGCCTTCCGCCGCGGGCCCAGCGGGCTCAAGCCCACCTCCACCCTCCTGGTGCTCCTGGGTCAAGAGATCCGCTCGGCGCGCATCGAGATCGCCGACGTCCCCCTCCTCCGCCACCTCCTCCTCGGTCAGGAGCTTCCCTGCGACCTGCCACCCGGCTTCGTCGCCCTCTCCTTCCGCGGCGACGTCCTCGGATGTGGGGAGGCGCGCGGGGGCCGTCTTCGCGCTCTTCTTCCCACGGGCCGAAGGAAGGAACTGCTCGACCTCCTGGAGGCACCGGCCGTCTAGCCGCGACTCGAAGGAGTCGCGAGCGTGATCTAGATAACGGAAAACCGTCACCCATTCTGCTAACATGCGACCAGGGGTAACCGGTAAGGAGGTCAGAATGCGCAGCAAGAGACTGCTGTTGCTCGGAATCGCCCTGGGGGTGCTCTTCCTCGCGGTGCCGAGCGTCCTCGGCGCGGACAACTACGCCATCATCCTCGACGCCTCGAACAGCATGAACAAGCCGCTCGGCGCGGCAACGCGGCTCGACGCAGCAAAGGGCGCGCTCGGGGAGTTGGTGGACGTCATCCCGCAGGGGACGAACGTCGGGTTCTTCGTCTACGGACATCGCGTCAGCCGGCTCATCGAGGACAAGAGCTGTCAGGATATCCAGGAGCTCTTCCCGATCGAGCCCTTCCAGCCAGCGATGGCGCCCGAGATGAGGGTGGAGTTCGACGCGGTCGCCGCGCGAGGACTGACCCCAATCTCCAGCGCTCTCATCGCCGCGGCCGAGGCCCTGGAGAAGGAGACTGGAAGCGGGGCGATCGTCCTCCTGTCCGACGGCGAGGCGAACTGCAGCGGGGATCCACTCGCGATCGCCGCTCAACTGGCAGGCTACGTTCCGCCGATCGTCGTCCACGTCATCGGCCTGGACGTGGACCCGGCGGCGCGCGAGGCGCTCACGGCCCTCGCCCGCGCCACGGGCGGGGAGTACTACAACGTCTCCGAGGCGGAGAGTCTGTTCAATGCCTTGTTTGCGGTGATCTCCCCGACACCGACCCCAACGCCGACGCCGGCCGGTCCGGACATCCCGGCCGAGTACGCGGCCTTGGCGAAGGCCTGGGGAATCACGAACGTCATCCGCGGGACCAACGGGAACGACAGCCTGTACGGAACGCCAGGGAATGACCTCATCCTCGGATACGGCGGCAACGACCTCCTCGTCGGTCTCGGTGGGAACGACATCCTGATCGGCGGAGACGGGAACGACATCCTCGAGGGCGGCGACGGGTGCGACCTCCTGGACGGCGGGACGTGCAATGACGTCCTCCTCGCCGGAAGCGGAGACGACATCCTGCTGGGCGGCCCCGGCTGCGACTCGCTGGAGGGCGAGGCGGGGAACGACTGCCTGGACGGCGGTCCTGGGGACGACCAGCTCCTCGGCGGCCCGGGACTGAACAAGCTCTTCGGTGGCGGCGGAAGGGACGTGCTCCTCGAGGGCCAGATCGTCGAGGCCCCGTGCGTCGTCTGCCCACCCGCCTGCGACAGGCCAACCCCGTGCCCGATCCACAGCCCGCTCCCGTGCGGACCAGCGATGCCGCCGGCCCAGCCAAGCTGCCAAGCCGCGCAACCCGCCTGGCCCCCGATCCCGGCGCCGGCACCCACGTGCGAGCCCAAGCCGACATGCCCGATGCCGACGCCTCCGTGCCCGACCCAGGGCGGAGAGAAGAGCGTCGACGAAGGGTGCGCGATCCAGCTTCACGGGAGCGTCACCGACGGCGACTGCAACGTGGTGAAGATCCTGTGGACCGCGGAGAGGGGGCGGTTCGACGACCCGTGCGCTCTCGACCCGGTCTACTACGCCCCGATGACCGACCGCTGCGAAGGGGAGGACGTCCAGATCTCTCTCACCGCGGTCGATAGCTGCGGGGCGAAGGGGAGCGACACCTTCTCTCTCCACGTGAACAACGTCAACCACGCGCCGATCGCCGAGGCCGGGGACGATGTCGTCCTCGACGAGGGCGACTCGATCCGCCTCACCTGCGCCGGGACGGACCCGGACGGCGATGCGGTGACCTACTCCTGGACCGCGGCCGGCGGGCGCGGGACGTTCATTGAGAGGGACCTCCTGCATCCGGTCTACACGGCACCGAGGACCGACCTCTGCGAGGGCGAGGACATCGTCCTGACCCTCACCGTGACCGACGCCTGCGGCGCTCGCTCCTGCGACTACCTGGTCGTCCACGTGCGAAACGTGAACCAGGCCCCGACCGTCGAACTCGGTCCCCCGGTGTCGATGGCCGAAGGGACGACCTTGAAGTTCACTCCGGTCGTCGCCGACCCAGAGTGCGAGGCCCTTGCCTACTGGTGGAGCGCGACCAAGGGGAGCTTCGACGATCCTCGGGCCGCGACCCCGTGCTACACGGCGCCGATGACCGATGTGTGCGAGGGCGAGGACGTCGTGATCACCCTCGCCGTGACCGACCGATGCGGCCTGCGGACGTGCGACACGGTCGTCGTCCACGTCGTGAACGGCAACCTTCCTCCTGTCGTCAAGGCGGATCCGTAGAGGATCCGGAGAGTACCTGGGCGAACGTTGGCAGATCTGCTCCGTCCCGAAAGGGGCGGAGCAGATCATTTGTAGGGAGCCCGCCGCACAAGACGCGACGGTCGCGGCCTCGTCCTCGGTGGGAACTGCACCGCAAGCCCTAGCAGCCCGTTGATTCATCTAGTTCGCAACATCAGAGCCGGAATAGGAGGTCAACCAGCGGGAAGATGGCCACCATCAGCAGCAAGACGCAAGCGGAGGTAGCAGTCGATGTGCATCGCGCAAAACAAGACCTCAAAAGGCATTGGCTTCACAGACGTTCTTCGGAAGCTCATCACAACCCATCGGCTGCTTCCGTCGTGTTCACTCGTAGCTGGCCTTCAACCGGAGGCATCTCTAGAAGAGTGGGATAGATCAACGGGCTGTTAGGTGAGGCAATGCGCCTTTCTTAGCTGAGGCAACGATCCCGTTTCGAGTACCTTTTGGGTGAGGCAATGCGCTCCTGCAATCCCAGGGCGGTTCACTGTACACTGCTCCGTATGTTGAAGAGTGTTGCTCTTGCGCTCGTCGCCGGCCTCGCGAGTCCTCGCAGATCGTGGAGTCTGCATCGTGCTCGGAACCGACACGCTCTCAGGCCAGCACGCCGATGGGGGCAGACTGGAATCTGCGCTGTCGCCCTCTCGGTGTTTCTCGTGGAGGGCTTCCTTCCGGTGATTCTGTTGGCAGCGAACAAGCCGCCCGTAGCAGCGTTCTCGTATTCGCCATCGTCGCCCGAGCTCTTGACGCCGATACTGTTCAATGCATCGTCCTCATATGATCCTGACGGATTCATCGTCTCGTACCAATGGGACCTCAACGGGGACGGCACGGCCGATACGACTGGAGCCACGGCGCAAGTCACCTACTCGAGTCCCGGCACAGCCCTCGTGCGGTTGACGGTCACGGACAGCAGCGGGCTCTCGACGTCGACGACGCAGAGCATCGTCATCTCGGCTGCGGGCGGAGGGCTATCGGACGCGCCAGCGATGCAAACGACGCTCGGGTTCTTCGTCTGGGGCGCCGACGTGTGGCACGTCACCGTGAATGCCGGAGCTGGATGGACGGCACCGCACAGCTTCCGCATCGAATTGCGCACGGACGGCCACTTCACCGGAGTCAACGAGGTGTGGAGCGCCGGCGTGGCGCCGGTGGGCACTATCCCGACTCCATCCACGACCGGGAAGATGCTCATCTTCGAGAGCACCATTCGGACCGGATCAGTGGACTACACGTTCACGATCCCTGGAGCCAGGAGCATGTGGATGAGCTTCAAGATGGACGAGAACGGTGACGGTACACTTGAGGAATCGACTAGTTCCGTCTACCTGAGTGCTTCCATGGTCCATCCGCCGGCCAATCCGTTCGTGGTCGGACTCCCAAAGGAGGTGAGCGGCAACCTCGTTCCGTCGCTCAGTTTCAGGATCGGGACCGCTGTCACGTACACGGAGACGTCGCGGTTCGTACTCTGGTCGACGACCATCTCTGCGAATCAAGTGCCTGTCGCCACGTTCACCTGGCAGGTTCTCTCCTCGTCGGGAGTTCGTCTGCTGGTGGAGCCCCGCACCGGGGATCGGATCTCGTTCGACGCGTCCGGCTCCTCAGCCCCCGACGCTCGGATCGTGTCCTACGAGTGGGACTGGGAGTCCAACGGCAGCTTCGATGCGAAGCAGACGAGCCCGGCGATTGAGCACACCTTCTCGACCTCTGGCTCTCAGCGCGTGACGTTGCGGGTGACAGACGACCAAGGCGCCACGGGGACTGTGACCCAGACTGTCAACATCGGCGTCCGCCAGGCGCCTCAAGCAAGCTTCTCTTGCGCTCCGTCCTCGCCCTCGATCTTGGATGAGGTTCGGTTCACAGACGGGTCGAGCGATGCCGACGGCCAGGTCGTGTCGTGGAAGTGGGCGTTCGGGGACGGAACGACCTCAGCCGACCGGAACCCGTCCCACACTTACTCCCGCAAGGGGGCGTTCACCGTCAAGCTCACCGTCACTGACAACGACGGATTGACGGAGACGAAGAGTCAGGCTCTCACAGTGATGAACGTTCCACCCGATGCCTCGTTCACCTTCGAACCGCCGGCTCCTGTCGTCGGGCAGTCGGTGCGCTTCGACGGGTCGGCGTCAACAGATCGCGACGGAACGCTCTCTTCCTGCGCTTGGGACTTCGACGGCAATGGGAAGACCGACGCGACCGGGATGGAGGCAACGTGGACCTTCCCCGAGGCGAAGACGTACACCGTGACCCTCACGGTGACGGACGACAACGGAGCGACGTCCGCGGCAAAGGAGGCCGTGGTGGTGAGCGCTGCCCCCTCCGGTCCTCCACGGTTCGGGCAACAGTGGGGCCTGGTCATCGGCGTGGGGGAGTACGCCGATCCGGCAATCGCGGACCTCCAGTTCACCGAAGCGGATGCGCGAGCATTCTACGGCTTCCTCACCAATCCGCAGGGCGGAGGTTTCGCCAAGGACC
>CAYHBG010000058.1:3269-9372 GCA_964354815.1 uncultured Thermotogae bacterium | reverse complement strand
CGCCTCGCGAGGCTCCTCGGCCTCGTGGAGGAGGAGGCCCGGGCTGCCCTGGCAGCGGGCCTCTCCGCGCCCGCCTACGCCGGAGCCCTGTCCTGCGCCCACCTGGCCACTGTCTTCCGGACTCGCGCGCTCGTCCGGGAAGAGGAGCGCTCCGTCGCGTGCGGACGCGACCTCGCCCGGGCCTGCGCGCGGGCCCACCTTGCGCGCGAGAAGAACGACGGATGAAGGACCTCCTGGTGGAGATGGGAGTGGAGGAGATGCCGCACGACATGGCGCCGACGCTGGCATCGACCCTGGCAAGCAGCCTCGAGAGGGCGCTCGATCGGACGGGGATCCGCCACGGGCACGCAGAGGCCCTCTCCACGCCCCGGCGGGTGGCCGCGCTGGTTCGGGACCTTGCCGATGCGGGGATAGCGCCCGAGACCGTCTCTCTTGCCCTCGGCGAGACGCTGGCTTCGATCCCCGCTGAGCGCAGGATGCGCTGGGACGCGTCCGGCGCGGTCTTCGTCCGCCCCGTGCGCTCGCTCGTCTGTCTCTGCGGTGAGGACGTCGTGCCGGTCGCGTTCGGCGGGGTCTCCGCCTCGCGGGAGGTGCGCCCCCACCGGCTTGCTGGAGGGCAGACGATTCACCTCAAGCGGGCCGGCGACTACGAGGCCGCGCTCGCCCAGGCCGGGGTGACGGCGCGGGCCGAATCGCGCCTCGCTGCCGTTCGGAAGGCGGTCGAAGGCCTAGAGCGCGACACCGGGGCAAGAGCGATGGCGGAGGATAGCGACCTGGCAGTGCACGCCGCTGGCGCGGAGCACCCCTGTCCCGTCCTGTGCGACCTCCCCGCCGAGGCGGCGGCGCAACTCCCCGCGGAGGTGGTCTCCGCCGCCCTCCGCGACGGAGGGACGTTCTTGCCTCTCGCGCTTCCGGATGGGCGGATCCTCCAGTTCCTCGCGTTCCGGGATGGGCCCCCCGACGCGCCGGGAACCGTCCGTGCCGGGTTCGAACGTGCGGCACGCCTCCGCCTCCGGGAGGCACAGTCCCTGTTCGAGAAGGGACGCGTGCGCCCGCTCGCGGAGCGCGTCCGGGACTTGCGCGACCTCCTCGATGACACGCAGGGGGGAACGCTGTGGGAGAAGGCGGCGCGCGTCCGCCGCGTTGCGGGAGAGATCGTCGCGCGGACTCAACGGGGCGAGCCTGCCCTCGTCGACCGAGCGGCCTTCCTCTACCTGGCAGACCGGACGACCGACCTCGTCCGGCGGTTCCCGCGACTCTCGGGCCTTGTCGGGGCGAACTACGCCAAGCTTGGCGCGGAGCCGGAGGAGGTCGTCGCGGCCCTACGTGAGGCTGCCCTGATGCGGGGCAGCGGCAACCCTCTTCCTCAGAGCGACGTCGGGGCCGTCCTTTGCCTCGCTGACGGCTTGGATGACATCGCATGGGGGGCCCTCGGCGCCGAGGCGAACAGCGATAGGGCGAGCCTCTCGGGGCGGGCCGACGCTCTCATCCGCCTCGCCGTGGATCGGCGGTTCGACGTGGACCTCGTTTTGGTCCTCGAGAGCCTCACCGAGCTCTATCCCCCTGCGCGAGCGGGGTGGGTCGACCTCGTGGCGCTCCTCTCCGAGCGCATTGGCGCCTTTCTGTGCGAGGAGAGAGGCTTGCGCGAGGACGCGGTCGCCGCGGCGATAGGCGCCGGAGCGGGAAACCCCTTCCGGTCCCTGGGCCGCGCTGAGGCGATCGCCGGATGGCGGGGTCGCCTCGAGTTTGACGCCCTAGCGGCCGCCTTCGCGCGCCTGCGAAGGGCGGGGGCGCAAGCGCCCGAAGGCGCCTTCGACGCCGCGGCCTTCGACGGGGAGGCGGAGCGAGCCCTGTGGCGTGAGTACTTGAAGGTCGAGGGGCCGGTGCGAGACCTTCTGGCGGCGCGCCACTACGGCGGAGCGATCGAGCGCCTTCTCCCGCTACGTGTGCCCATGGAGGGCTACCTGGAGCGCGTTCCCCTGGTGGGGATCGGGGAGGCGTCCCGCGCGAACCGGCTCCGTCTCATCGCCTCGGTCGTGCGCCTCGTCGTCTGCGTCGGGGACCTGTCCGCCCTTGCCGGAGGACGGGAGAACCCATGATCGCTGGGCCGGCACCCAAGGAGAGCACGCCCCGCATGCGACTCGTCCTGGAGGGGATTCTGCTCTTGGGCTTCCACGGCGTCGCTCCGGCGGAGCGCCGGAAAGGGAACCGCTTCCGGGTCGACGTTCAATTGGACGGGGACTTCCGCCGGGCGGCCTCGACCGACCGCCTCGAGGAGAGCGTGGACTACCGCGAGATCGTCCAAGAGGTGCACGCGACCAGTCGGGAGAGGAGCTACTCCCTCATCGAGTCCCTGGCCGACGCGATCGCAGCGCGCCTGCTCGAGCGGTTCGGGCGCGTCGCGGCGGTGACGGTGCGCGTGGAGAAGCTGGGCGCCCCTGGCCTGGGACGGGGGACGCGTCCTGCGGTTGTGGTTCTGAGGGAGAGAGAGTGACCGAGGACTGGGTTTTTCTGGGCTTGGGGTCGAACCTTGGCGACCGAGCCGGCTTCCTCGACCGCGGACTGGCCGCCCTGGAGAGGGGCGGGTTCTCCATCCGGCGACGTTCCTCGGTCTACGAGACGGAGCCGGTGGGGTTCGAGAGTCAGCCCTGGTTCCTGAATGCGGTCGTGGCCGGGGAGACCCTGCTTCCCCCGCGCGCCCTCTTTGCGCTCGCGAAGCAGATCGAGGCTGCGTGCGGCCGGGTAGCGACCGTTCCCCTTGGGCCGCGGACCCTCGACATCGACCTTCTGCTCTACAAGGGCGAGGTGATCCAAGAGCCGGACCTCGTCGTGCCTCACCCGCGCTTGCGCGAGCGGCGGTTCGTTCTCGTGCCCCTGCTGGAGATTGCCCCTGGGATCCGCGATCCCCGGGATGGAAGCCCTCTGGCCGACGTTCTGGCCGGACTGGATGAGGAGAAGGTGGTGACACGATCAAGACCAAACAGATCCTGATCTCGGTGGACTCGCCGGACAAGCAGGCCAAGAGGACGCGCGTCGCGATCCTCGAGGAGGGGCGATTGATGGAGATCTACTACGGCCATCCGTCGCAAGAGAAGATCGTCGGGAACATCTACAAGGGGCGGGTCGAGGACGTCCTCCCGGGGATGGGGTCGGCGTTCGTCGATGTCGGTGAGAAGCAGAGCCTCTTCCTGTCGGAAGGGGAACTGAACGACGCGATCCTGCGGAGCCACGGACTCAAGTCGTGGGAAGGGGGCGCGTCGATCACGAAGGCCCTTCGTCCTGGACAGACCCTCGTCCTCCAGGTCCGCCGTGCGGGGATCGGGACGAAGAACCCGCAGGGGACGACGAAAGTGAGCCTCCCCGGCCGGTTCTGGGTCTACCTTCCGACCGAGGACCGCCTCGGCGTCTCGCGCCGGATCGACGGCGTGCGAGCGCAGCGGCGGGTGCGCCGGGTCGCGCGCGATCTGAAGAAGGAGGGGGAGGGCCTGATCGCCCGCACCGCCGCCCAGTGGGCGAGCGATGAGGACCTCGAGCGCGACTACCGCCTGCTCGTCGAGACGTGGGACGGGATCGAGAAGGCCGAGCATCGCGCCTCGGCGCCCCAGCTTCTGTACAAGGGGATGGGCCTCGTGCAGACGGTCCTCCGCGACCGTCTCGTGCCGGACGTGGAGGAGGTCGTGGTCGACTCGCAGTTCTTCCTGGAGAAGATCCTCTACTTCCTCGACTACCTGCACATGGTCGAGTACAGAGATCGCGTCCGCGTGCACGCCGAGAAGGGCGCGCTGTTTGCCCACTACCACGTCGAGGAGCAGATCCAGGAGACCCTCTCCCGTCGCGTGGACCTCGCCGACGGCGGGTTCCTCGTGATCGACGAGACGGAGGCCCTGACCGCGATCGACGTGAACACCGGGGCGGACGTGCGACACAAGAACCAGCAGGCCGCGATCCTGAACACGAACCTGGCCGCGGTGCGCGAGATCGCTCGCCAGCTCCGCCTGCGCCAGATTAGCGGGATCATCATCGTCGACCTGATCGATATGGGGAGCGAGCAAGCGAGGGAGCAGGTGATCGAGAGGCTGCGCGAGGAGCTGAAGAAGGACCGCGTCTCCGCCGACTTCATCGACATCACCGCGCTGGGGCTCCTCGAGATCACGCGCAAGCGCGAAGGAGAGAGCCTGGCCGGGATGCTGGAGACGGCGGTCTTCGACGCTTGATCCCCCCGCGGCCGGCCGCTAGAATCGTCGGCGTCTCTTGTCGGGCGAATAGCTCAGTTGGGAGAGCATTCGGGTCACATCCGAAAGGCCGCAGGTTCGAGCCCTGCTTCGCCCACTCCCTTCCCTACGGTCTCTTCCTTCCTTTCTCCACACGCTTTCCCCCTTCGGCGATGAGGCGCCGGCTCGTTCGACGAAGCCGCTCATAGAGGGCCTTCTCGTCCAACGGCTCTTTCGCGAGGCGCTTCCCGAGGGTGGGGTCGGAACGGAGGACCTCGAAGAACGAGATCCCCTCCTGGGTGGCTCTGCGGGCGGCGCGTTCGACGGCCTGGTGCGCCGCCGCGCGCGGCATCCCACGATCGACGAGGTGGACGAGGGCCGCTTGCGAGTGGATCGCCCCGCCGGTCAGAGCGAGGTTCTCCGCCATGCGTGCCGGCCGGATGCCGAGGCCGGAGACGACCTCCGTCAACCGGACGAGCATGTAGTGAAGGAGGCCGAACCCCTCAGGAAACAGGATGCGCTCGGCGGAGGAGTGGGACATGTCGCGCTCGTGCCACAGGGGGACATTCTCCAGCCCGACCTGGAGGTAGGCGCGGAGGAGGCGGGCGAGGCCGCAGACGCGCTCCGAGGTGATCGGGTTCTTCTTGTGAGGCATGGACGAGGATCCCTCCGGGGTGGGTTCCTCGACCTCACCGACCTCGGTCCGGGAGAGGTGCCGGATCTCGAGGGCGAGCTTCTCCAGGGTCGCCCCGGTGACCGCAAGGGCGAAGAGGACCTCAGCGTGACGATCCCTCTGCAGGATCTGATTCTCCGCTGTGGCCGGCGCGACGCCGAGGAGACGGCAGGCGGCCCGCTCGACCTCGGGCGAGACCTGGGAGTACGTCCCGACCGGCCCGGAGAACTTTCCGACGGAGATCGTCTCGCGCGCCCGCTCGAGGCGCTCGAGGTCGCGGCCGAGCTCCTGGTGGAAGAGGAGGAGCTTCAGGCCGAAGGTCGTCGGCTCGGCGTGCATCCCGTGCGTCCTTCCGACCATGACCAGGTCCTGGTGCTCGCGAGCGCGGGTGAGGAGGACCTCCCGCAGGTCGCGCACCGCCCCCTCGATGAGGAGGAGCGCGTCGCGGATCTCGAGCCCAAGGGCTGTGTCCTTGACGTCGGAGGACGTGAGGCCGCGGTGGAGGAAGCGCCCGGCCCTTCCGGCCTGCTCCTCCACGGAGCGGATGAAGGCGAGGAGGTCGTGCCCGATCTCCTTCTCGATCTTCGCGATCTGCGCGACGTCCACGTGCGCCTTCCGCTCTACGGCCGCGTGCGTTCCAGCGGGAACGTCCCCGGCCTCTTCGAGGGCCTGGAGGAAGGCGAGCTCGACCGCGAGCCACCGTTCGTACTGCGCGTGGAGGCTCCACAGGCTCTTCATGGGTTCTAGCTCGTAGCGCTCGATCAACGTGGCCTCCTTCTCGGGTACGCCGTGTACAGCACGTCCTCTCCCACTCGCGTCACCTCCACCCCGTCGAGCCGAATCCCGTCCGCGACCCTCTCGCTCCCCAGGCCTCCGACCGCGGAGACGGCCTCTTTGCCGCCGAGGAGGAGCGGGGCGAGGAAGAAGGAGACCTTGTTCACGAGACCTGCCTCGAGGAAGGCGGCCGCCGTCTCCCCTCCGCCCTCGACGAGCACGGAGTCGATTCCCTCGCGTCCGAGACGCTCCAAGAGGGCCGCGAGGTCGACCCTGCCTCCCCCCTCGGGGAGCCGCCAGACCGAGGCTCCGGCGCGAGTGAGTCCCGCCTCACGCTCGGGAGGCATCCGTGAGGTGGCGACGACCGTTCGTCCCTCCTCGCGGAGCAGTCGCGCCTCCAGGGGCATCCTCCCCTCGCCGTCCAGCACGACGCGGAGCGGGTTCC
>CAYHBG010000058.1:0-3169 GCA_964354815.1 uncultured Thermotogae bacterium | reverse complement strand
CCCGGCACATGGCGGACCGTCAAGGCCGGGTCGTCGGAGATCACGGTCCCGACCCCCACGAGGACGGCGGCCAGGCGCCGCCGCAGGCGATGCACGAGGACACGGGAGGCCTCGCCCGAGATCCAGTGAGAGTCTCCCGTCCGGGTGGCGATCCGGCCGTCCAGGCTCATCGCGAGCTTGAGCTCCACGAACGGGCGGCCGGTCGTGATGAAGTGGAAGAAGATCTCGTTCAGGCGCCGCGCCCTCTCCTCGAGCACTCCGACCTCGACCTCGATCCCGGCCTCGCGGAGGCGGCGGACCCCGTTGCCGCTGACGAGCGGGTTCGGGTCGATGCAGGGGATGACGACGCGGGCGATCCCGGCGGTCGTGATCCGCTCGACGCACGGCGGGGTCTTCCCGTGGTGGCCGCACGGTTCGAGAGTCACGTAGAGGGTCGCCCCGCGCGCCCTCTCGCCCGCTTCCTCCAGGGCGTAGGCCTCGGCGTGCGGCCCGCCGCAGGCGCGGTGGTACCCCTGCCCGACGACCTCGCCGTCCTTCACCACGACCGCCCCGACGAGGGGGTTCGGATTCACCCCGCCCTCGCCGCCGAGCGCGAGGTCGAGGGCGACCTCCATGAAGCGTTCGTCGCTCACGCCGCCTCCAAGAGGGCGCGCATCGCGGCCAGGCGGTCCTTCGCCCGGAAGATCGCCGACCCGGCAACGACGATCTCCGCCCCAGCCTCGACGACGGAGCGGACGTTCGAGGCGTCGATCCCCCCGTCGATGGAGATTTCAACGGGTCGATCGGCGATCTCTCGACGCAGCGTCCGGACGCGCTCCACGGCCTCGGGGCGGAAGGCCTGGCCGCCGAACCCTGGCTCGACGCTCATCACGAGGACAAGGTCGACCCGGTCGAGGTAGGGATAGAGGCGCTCGAGCGCTGTCCCCGGCTTGAGGCTGATCCCGACGCCTGCCCCCATCCTGCGGATCGCCGCGATCGTCTCCCCGGCAGGATCCGCTGCCTCGACGTGGAAGGTGATGAGGTCCCCGGGCCGGACGTGGAACTGCGGCGCGTACGCGCGCGGGCGGTCGATCATCAGGTGGATGTCGAAGGGTCGGGAGAGGCCAGGCCGGAGGCCGTTCGCCACCGGCGGGCCGAAGGTCAGGTTGGGGACGAAGTGCCCGTCCATCACGTCGAGATGGAAGAAGGACGCCAGGGGTTCGACCTCCCTCGCCTCGTCGCGCAGCCTCCCGAAGTCGGCGGCGAGGAGCGAGGGGGCGAGTTTCATTGCCGTCGCCGGGAGGCGGAGATGAGCATCAGGAGCTGAAGCGCGGCCATCGCCGCCGCGGCGACGTAGGTGAGGGCCGCAGCGAACAGGACTTCCTTCGCTCCGCCGAGCTCCTCCTCGGACACGATCCCGCTCGACCGCAGGGCGACAATGGCCCTGCGGCTCGCGTCGAACTCGACCGGAAGGGTGACGAGCGTGAACAGGACGGCGACGGAGAAGGCGAGGATCCCGATTGTCATCAGCGGCTGGTAGCTCGTCAGGAGGCCGAAGAGGAAGAGCGGCATGGCGAGCGTCGTCCCGAAGTTGGCGACCGGGACGATCGTCGTGCGCAGGACGAGGGGCCGGTAGGCCTGGGCGTGCTGGATCGCGTGGCCCGCCTCGTGCGCCGCCACCCCAATCGCGGCGACGGAGGTCGACTCTGGATCGGAGAGGCGGAGCACCTTCTTCCTCGGGTCGTAGTTGTCTGTGAGCGGTCCTTTCGTCTCCGCGATCTCGACGTCGTACACGCCGGCGCTGGATAGGAGCCGCTGCGCGGCCTCCTTGGCGCTCGTGCGGCGGGCGGTCGGGACGCGAGCGTAGCGGGCGTACGTCGATCGCACCTTGTACTGAGCGTAGATCGCGAGGACGAGCGCGGGCAGGAGGATCAGGATGCTCGGCCCCATGAAGTACGGAAGACCAAAGAACATCATCTCTATCCCTCCTCATCGGGTGAAGCGGCGCCGAGTATACGCCCCCACCCCATCCCGAACAAGAGAAAGACGGGCCCGGACGGGGCAGCCGCACCGCGAGACGAAGAGAAGAGGGCCTGTAAGCCGGATTCTGTCGTGGGGGGCCATCTATCTACGCGGCCTACCCGAAGGCCTCGGACGGGCCGTCCTCGAGCGCCTTCCTATTTGGCCTTGCTCCGGCCAGGGTTTGCCGAGCCGGCCCGGTCGCCCGGACCGCTGGTGGTCTCTTACACCGCCGTTTCACCCTTGCCTGAGCCCACGAGGGGCCATCGGCGGTCTGTTCTCTGTGGCACTGTCCCTGAGGTTGCCCCCGCTGGGTCTCCCCAGTGGCCTGCCCTGTGGAGTCCGGACTTTCCTCAGAGGGAATGGGTCCCTCCGCGGCCCCCTAGCCCTCTTCTCTTCGTCCGCCGGTAACCGCAGTGGCGGCAGGAGTATAGCACACTGGAAAGGCCCTCGCGTTGCCGCAGCGGCCGCGCGCACTGCGGACAAAGGAAGCGGCTCGCGAGGAAGAGGAGAGAGAGGAGGCCGATCGCCCCGAGAAGGACGAACCCGATCGTCCTTCCCGTCGCCCCTGGGGCGCGGGGCCGCGAAGGAGTGGCCGTCGCCATCCCCTCCTCCAGGAGATCGAAGAGCCGGAGCATCGCCTCCTTGACCCGGTCGTGCGCGACGAGGTCCGAGAGGCCTCGGACGACGGCCCCGGCGAGGCGGGGTCGGGCGCTTGAGAGAGCCCCTCCGGCGAGGGCGGCGACGGACCACTCCCCCTCCGTCTTGGTGAAGACCGCGAGGAGCGTCTTCCCCTGACCGAGGCCCCACGCCGCCTGCACCTCGCGCGCGTAGCGCTCGGCGTTCTTGTACGGATCCTCCCAGCTCGCCAGGAGGTGTACCGCGACCCCGAGGCGCTTCTCCGCGTCCGCGATCAGGCCGCTCACCTGTTCCCGCCCGTAGCGGTCGAGCACGTTCCCGTAGTCGGAGAGGCGGCCGATGGCAAGCGGCACGGCCTGCGCCGCCGCCTCGCCGAGGAGGGTGAGCACGACGAAGAGCGCTAGCGCACGAAGAGGATGCGTGAGCAGTTCTCGCACGTGACGATCTCGGCCCCGCTTCGGGTGCGCTCGACCGTGTTCCCGGAGAGGCGGAGCTTGCAGCCGGAACAGGATCCGTTCGACACCGTGACGAT
>CAYHBG010000057.1:7888-9435 GCA_964354815.1 uncultured Thermotogae bacterium | reverse complement strand
GAGGTCGCCGTTCCGGCGGTCTCGGACGTGCGGATCGACTGCGTCTTCTATGCCGGGACCCAGAGCCTGCGTGAGGCGGACGAGTACGTCCAGATCGTGAACCTCGGGACGAAGGCGCAGGACCTTTCCGGGTGGGCGCTACGGAACCTGTCGCGGCCCACGCCGGCCTATACCTTCAGGGGCGTGATCCTTCAGCCTGGGGCGACCATCCGCGTGTACACCAACGAGGTACACCCCATGTGGGGTGGGTTCAGGTTCATGGCGAGCGGGGGAATCTGGAGCAACAGCCAGTCCGACACGGCCGCCCTCTTCGACGCGAGCGGCCGATTGGTGAACAGCTGCTCCTATCCGCTCGGCGACCCAACGAACTGCTCGGGGTGTTCTGGAGGGTGAGGCCAGAGGCTGGCCATTTCTCGTCGGAACGGAACGTCTCTCTGTGAGAGCGCCGGTCTACTTCCTCTTCCCGGAGGGGCGACCCTTCTTCCCATCCCAGGCGAGGACGACGACCGCGACCGCCAGAAAGAGAACCCCGACGAGCACGATGACCGTTGCCGTTTGGGCAGCGGGCCGCCGGACGAGGAATCCGAAGACGACTCCCAACAGGGCCGCCCCGGCGGCGAGGGAGATCGAGTAGAGGACGAACTTGGCGCGCTCTGTCTTCTGCATGGGGAGAGTCTACTCACCCCGGTAGAGGGTCGCCAACCCCGCGCCTGTTGCCCGTCTTTCCTCTGCGCCGTATGATCCGGTCACGCTGAAGCGGAGGGACCGCGTGCCTCCGCGCGAGGAGGTAAGGGATGTCGCGGAACGGAAAGATCGCCCTTTCGGCGCTGGCCATCGTCGTCGTGGCGGCCCTCATCGTCATTCTCTGGCCGGCAGGAGACCCTCTCGCCGGGGTGCGGGCCGTCGCCATCGAGCCACCCGACTGGCCGTCGGCTCCACAGCGCGGCGCGATCGAGGGCCCCTTCACGCAGGGTCTTGAGATCGCCTTCGGGAGCCGCCACATCGCGATTGTCCCTGACCCAAGGCAAGCGGACGCGGTCCTCGTGGTGAAGGAGATCCAGATTGGGACCATCGAGTTCTCCTTCGAGCAGGGGAGACTGAAGGGCCGGGCCACCGCTGTGTGCACGCTGACCGACGCCAAGACCGGCAGGACGCGCGTCATGGACTTCCGGCTGACGGTGGACAACGGGAACGTCGAAGCTCGCCTCACCCCGCGCCGCTTCTGGCAGGCGTGGAGGGGGTAGTCGAGCGAGGATCCTTCGCTCGGGCCGGTCTACGGAGCGGCGCGCCGCACGACGAGGTGGCCGACTCCCACGCGCGCCTCAAGGTCGATCCGCGTCGCAGCTGCGTCGTAGCCCGGGGAGACATGCACGTCCCCATCTCTCAGGAGCCCTTCCGGGATCTCGACCTTGCCCAAGCCCTCGGCAACGACCCGCAGGGCAACGCCCTCCGGCACGAGCACGGTCACCTGTCCCACGCCCCCCTCGACGCGCGCGGTCACCGTCCCGCGGGCCGGGAGGACGACCGTCGTGTCGCCCGCCCCAGCG
>CAYHBG010000057.1:4870-7788 GCA_964354815.1 uncultured Thermotogae bacterium | reverse complement strand
ACCCAGCGCCAGACCGACCAGCCGACGACGTCGAGCGTGTTCAGAAGGAGGAGGACCCCCGCCGCAATGACCAGGATCGGGAGGGCGAAGCCTCCGCAACAGACGTCCCTACGCATCTCCATCTCCCTTCGCCCTGCGCCAGAGGAGGGCGACCCCGATGACGATCAGGAGGGCCGACCCGACGACCCCGAACCGGAGCCACGTGAGCCACCGGATCCCCAGGTTGTGCAGGAGAAGGGCGGCGCCGACGACGACCAGCGTGAGCCCGACGAGGACGGTCGGCGCCGACGGGAAGCGACGCGCCGCCCGCGCGATCTCTGTCCCCATCTCCCGCGTCCTGTCCGCGATCTCCCCCGCCCCGCTCTTCACCGTCTCCGCCGGGGTGGCGTCGGCCTTCTCCTCCTCGGGGACGATGAGCCAGAGGACGAAGTAGGCGAGGATGCCGACGCCGGTCGCGACCGCCAGGACGACGAAGACGAGGCGCACGACCGTCGTATCGACGTCGAGGTACGTCCCCAGCCCGCCGCAGACCCCGCCGAGCATCCGGTCCGTCCGACTGCGCAGGAACCGCTTCGCCATCCGTCTCCCTCCCTTCTCCATCCCGAAACGAGGGGATTATAGCGTGCCGGGGAGAACCAGAGCAGACCCGACGCTAGCGGGGCACTCGCCAGAGAGCGATCTCGTCCCCTCGCAGGGCGACGAGGCACCGCGAGTCGGGGGAGAAGGTGAGAGCGCCGTAGCAGCGCTCGCTGCGCGGCAGCAGGACCTCTATCCGGCGAGTCAGGTCGTGGAGGACGAGGCCGCAGCGCTCTCCCGAGGACGTGTAGGCGAGGAAGCGGCCGTTCGGGCTGTAGCAGAGGGCGAGCACCGGGCGTCCGGCGTCCCCGGGCGCCAGCCGGTCGACGACCTTCCCGCTCCCCACGTCCACCCGCCACAGGAGTCCCGGTGTCGGGTCGGCGTGCCAGGAGACCCCCAGGGCGGCCTCCTTTCCATCGGGGGAGAGGGCGACTGCGGCGACGTAGTCCTCCGTCGTTCCTCCCAGACGGGAGAACTCAGCCTGGAGGTCAATCTTGCGCAAGCTCCCGCCGCGCAGGTCGACGACGGCGAGCCCCTGATCGGCGAGGTCGCGACTCACGTAGACAAGGAGCGTCCCGTCTGGGCTGACCGCGGTCTTCGTCGAGAGGCCGGGCAGCCGGTGCGGGCCAGCGACGAGGAGGCCCTTCTCGTCCCACAGTCCGACTGCCGCCCCTTCCGTGGACTCGAAGAGGATGATCCGCGCCCCGTCGGGTCGGGCGACGATCTCCAGCATCTCGCCCTGCGGGAAGGCGAGATCCTCCCGCGCGTCAGCGCGCAGGTCTCCCCCGAGCTCCGCGCGGAAGGTCCGCAGACGACCTGTGGAGACGAGGGCGGCGACCGCTATCGCAGCCTCCTCTGGCAGGAGGGCGAAGCTCTGGAGCGACTCCTTGAGGACCTCCCGTCGCTCGGAGAAGGACGAGGCGTACGTCCGGGCCACCGCGCCCCCGGTCCGGGTGTCGAGCGCGAAGAGGGGTCCCTCTGCGGCGCGGACGAGCAGGGCCTTCCCGCCGAGGGCGAACTGCGCCTCGATCGGAACGTAGTCCGGCGTCCGCCAGACCGTCGGCCCCAGTGGGGTGAAGGAGAGAAGCCCGACCACCGAAAGCGGGACGAGCAGAGCAGCGAGCAGGACGACCCTGGACAGGACGCCGCTCTTCGGACTGGCGCGACTGAGCAGGGCCCCCATGGCAAAGGAGAGGGCGAACGCCGTCCCCTGGGCGGCGCGCTGCCAGACCGGGGGATACCCGAAGGTCGTCGCCTGGCGGACCCACCACAGGGCAAGGGCGATCCCGACGAGGCTGAGCAGGAAGGCGGGGAACCGGCCGAGGGCGAACGGCCGGTGTCGCCGCATGGCAAGGAGCGCCCCCCCGTAGAGGAGGAGGCTCGCGGCGATCGTGCACAGGACCGCGACCTCGAGCCAGGGCGGCGCGACGAGGAGACGCGCGAGGAGGCCGAGGAAGGCGATGTCGGCCAGAGCTCGGGCCAGGCGGCGCGCCCCCCAGGCCCTCGTTCGTGCGACGGGCCTCGTCGCGCTCGTGTCCTCTCTTCCTCGTCTCCTCACTCGAACCCCCCTCGCCACGACTGTAGATCGCGGGCGAAAGGACGGCAAGTCCACGCGTCCCAGGTGCCCGTCTGTGGCGAAAGAGCCCACACCCTGTGTACACTCGCCGCTCCCCACCGGAGGGGGGAATCCAATGACGGATCCCGTTGACTTAGCAGGACGGCGAGGGCTCTCCGAACAGGAAGCCAGAGCGCGGCTGGGAGAGGAGGGCCCCAACGAGATCCCGTCTTCCCGAGGGAAGGGGATCTTCACCATCGCGTTGGACGTCGTCCGCGAGCCGATGTTCCTCCTCCTTGTCGCCGGCGGGGTGATCTACCTCTTCCTCGGCGACATCCAAGAGGCCCTCATGCTGCTCGGCTTCGTCTTCGTCGTCATGGGAATCACCGTGTACCAAGAGCGGAAGACCGAGCGCGCCCTGGAGGCGCTGCGGGATCTCTCCAGCCCCCGCGCCCTCGTCATCCGAGACGGCGAGCGGAGGCGGATCGCCGGCCGGGAGGTCGTTCGTGGCGACCTTGTCATCGTCTCCGAGGGAGACCGGGTCCCCGCGGACGCCCTCCTCCTCTCCGGAGCCAACCTTTCGGTCGATGAGTCCCTCCTCACCGGAGAGTCCGTTCCCGTCCGCAAGGTCGCTCGGCCAGACGAACCGGAAGGGATGGGAAGGCCCGGCGGAGACGATCAGCCCTTCTTGTTCTCAGGCACGCTCGTCGTGCGAGGTCGAGGCGTCGCGGAGGTCCGGGCGATCGGAATCCGCACGGAGATGGGGAAGATCGGCAGGGCGCTTGAA
>CAYHBG010000057.1:0-4770 GCA_964354815.1 uncultured Thermotogae bacterium | reverse complement strand
GCCACCGTCCTCTGCGTGGACAAGACAGGGACCTTGACCCAGAATCGGATGGCGATTGCCCGCATCTCCGGCGGCGGAACGGTCCTCGACGTGCGGAACGGCCCGGAAGGACCCCTGCCGGAAGGACTCCACGAGATCGTCGAGTTCAGCATCCTCGCGAGCCAGAGCGACCCGTTCGACCCGATGGAACGGGCGTTCAAGGAGTTCGGAGAGCGCTACCTCGCCAAGACCGAGCACCTGCACGACGACTGGACGCTCGTGCGCGAGTACCCTCTCTGCCCGGCGCTTCTTGCCATGTCCCACGTCTGGCGGTCCCCCGGCGGGCGGGAGTACGTCGTCGCCGCCAAGGGGGCGCCCGAGGCCCTCGCTGACCTCTGCCACTTCGGCCCCGCGGAGCGGGAGTCGCTCTCGAGAGACATTCACGCCATGGCGGTCGACGGCCTGCGCGTGATCGGGGTGGCCAAGGCACGGTTCCAGAAGGAATCCCTCCCGGGAGAGCAACACGACTTCTCCTTCCAGTTCCTCGGCCTCGCCGGACTGGCCGACCCCGTGAGACCCACGGTCCCGGACGCGATCGCACAGTGCTACCGAGCCGGGGTCCGCGTCGTGATGATCACGGGAGACTATCCCGTCACCGCGCAGAACATCGCGCGGGGGATCGGGCTCTCCCCGTCCCAGGAGGTCCTCACAGGCCCGGAGCTTGACCTCCTCTCCGACGAGGAGCTCGCAGAGCGAATGAAGACGGTGAACGTGTTCGCCCGCGTCGTCCCTGAGCAGAAGCTTCGCCTGGTCAAGGCCCTGAAGCGCGATGGCGAAGTCGTCGCGATGACCGGCGACGGAGTGAACGATGCGCCCGCGCTCAGGGCCGCTCACATCGGGATCGCTATGGGGGGGAGGGGAACTGACGTCGCGCGAGAGGCCTCGGACCTCGTCATCCTCGACGACGACTTCTCCTCCATCGTTCAGGCTGTGCGCATGGGGCGCCGCATCTTCGACAATCTGAAGAAGGCGATCGCGTACGTCCTGGCGATTCACATCCCGATCGCCGGGTTATCCCTCCTGCCGGTCCTCTTCGGCTGGCCGATCGTCTTCTTCCCGGTGCACATCGTCTTCCTTGAGCTGATTATCGACCCCGCTTGCTCGATCGTCTTCGAAGCCGAGCCCGAGGAGGCCAACGCGATGTCCCGCCCGCCACGGAAGAAGGACCAGCCCCTCTTCTCGCGGAGGACGATTCTCCTGAGCGTCCTTCAGGGCGGCGGGGTCCTCCTGATCGTCCTTGCCGTCTTCTTGGCCGCCCTCGGCCGCGGTCAGGGCGAGCTTCAGGCGCGGGCCATGGCGTTCACCACGCTCATCTTCGCGAACCTCGGGCTGATCTTCACCAACCGGTCGTGGACGAGGACGGCCTTCTCGGCGCTCCGCTCGCAGAACAGGGCGTTCTGGGCGATCCTCTGCGGTGCCCTCGCCGTCCTTGCCGCCGTCCTGGGCGTCCCGATCCTTCGGAGGCTCTTCCACTTCGAGACCCTCCATCCGAATGACCTGGGGATCTGCCTCGGAGCCGGGGGGGCGACCATCCTTTGGTTCGAGGGCCTGAAGATCCTGCGCCGCCTGCGCCAACGCGCCGCGTAGGGCACGGGCGCCGGCCCGGAGTTGGCCGCCCGCCCAGCGCAGGTTAGGATCTCAAGACCATGAACGCGGTCATCCTGGACGGATGGAGAGAGGAGGAGAAGGCGGGGCTCCTCCCCTCTCTCTTGGGGGCCCTCGCGCAGGCAGGCAGCGAGACGAAGGTTTTCGCGCTCCGCGAGATCGAGATTGCCCCCTGCCTGGGGTGCTTCGGCTGCTGGATCAGGACCCCAGGGGAGTGCGTGATCGACGACGACGCCCGCAGGGTGGCGCGGGCGGTCGCAGAGAGCGACGTCCTCATCCTCTTCACCCCCGTGACCTTCGGCGGGTACTCGTCCCTCCTCAAGGGAGCCCTCGACCGCATGATCCCGAACCTCTCCCCCTTCTTTCAGCGCTACCGAGGAGAGACCCACCACGCAAGGCGCTATGCCCGTCCCCCCTCCCTTGCCGGCCTGGGGTCCCTCCCGCGCCCAGACCGTGAGGCGGAGCGGATCTTCAAGACGCTCGTCGAGCGGAACGCCCTCAACCTCCAGAGCCCGCGCGTCGCGGCCACGGTCGTCTCCTGCGAGGGGAGGGGCGAGGTCCGCGCCCAGGTAGGCGCCCTCGTCGAGGTGGTGACGAGATGACGGAGAAGAGGGCCCTCCTCCTGGTCGGAAGCCCCAGGGGAATCGACCGGAGCACCTCCGGCCGCCTGGGGAGCCACCTCCTCGCCGGCCTCGAAGAGCGAGGGTTCACTGTCGAGAAGGTGCACGTCCATACAGCCGTTCGGTCGGCAGAAGGGATCGAGGACGCCCTGGCTGCCATCGCTCGCGCGGACATCGTCCTCCTCTTCGCTCCCCTGTACGTCGACTCCTTCGCCGCGCCCGTGATCGCCCTCCTCGAGACGATCGCAGGTCGGCGCGCCGGCGCCGGCCGGGTCCGGCTCTTCTCCCTCGTCCAGTGCGGCTTCCCGGAAGGGGCGCAGAACGAGACGGCGCTCGCCCTCCTCGAGCGTTTCGCGGCCGAGGCAGACTGGGAGTGGCTGGGCGGGCTCGCCTTCGGCGGAGGCGTCAACCAAACCCCCTTCCCGCGCCAGGCGCTTGACCTCGTCGCAGAGGCAATCTCTGCCGGAGAGCCCCTCCCCGACCAAGCCTTCGCCCTCGTCGGCCGGAACCCGATCCCGGCCTGGCTCTACAGGATCGTCGGGAACTGGATGTGGCGGCGCGAGGCGAAGGGGTTCGGCGCGAGCCGCCGGCTCCGCGCCCGTCCCTACGCGGACTAGCCCGAGGCGGCGTCTGCGTAGAGCCAGCGGTAGGTGAGCCAGGTGTCCAGGACCTTGGACAGGTACTCCCGCGTCTCGGTCGAGCCGAGGGCGCCCGGGAGCTCGGCCGGCGCCTTCACCCCTGCCGCGGCGGACCACCGCTCCACCGCGCCGGGACCGCCGTTGTAGCCGGCGATCGCCTTTCCGAGGTCCCCGTCGAACTGGCGGAGGAGGAAGCCGAGGAACCAGGTTCCCAGGCGAATGTTCGTCTCGGGCTGGAAGAGGTCCTCCTCGCGGTAGGTCATCCCGAGCTTGTCCTGCGCGATCCACTTCGCCGTCGAGGGGAGGAGCTGCATCAGACCCAAGGCGTTCGACGAGGAGACCGCGGTCGGCGAGTAGTTCGACTCCTCGCGGACGACGGCAAGGACGAGGAGCGGATCCACCCCGTACTCCGCCGCGTAGCGCAAGACGGCCTCCCACCACGCCCTGGGGTAGGCAAGCTCGTACGCCTCGCGCGAGGGGGCCTTCGCGAGAAGCTCGCTTCCGATCTTAAATCCGGAGCGGTAGAGCCCCTGTCGGGCGTACCACGCGCCGATCGCGAGGCGCTCCTCCGCCGTCGCCGTGCGTAGCGCAAGGTCAAGTTCCGCCTCCGCCCAGTCGAACCCCTCCCCTTCCAGGAGGAAGTCGGCCGTCCGGACGGCGCGCGGGGTCGGCGCGATCGGTGCGGACGCTGGCGGGGCCGGGGCGTCGTAGGTTCCGAGGAGCCACCGAAAGGCCGGTGGGAGTCGTGCCGCCATCGCCGCAGCCTCGGTTGTCTCTCTGCGCTTGGTGTGCAGGAGGTAAGCGCGCAGGGCCGCGTCGTCGCGGACGCGCTGCGTCCCGGAGGCAAGCTCGCGGTAGACGGCGAGGGCCGCGTCCTCCTCGCCCAGCGTTTCGAGCAGTCTCCCCGCCTTCCAACGCGCCTCGGCGTCCGGGGAAACGAGGTACGCCTCCGCGGCCTCCCTCGTCTTTCCCATCCCTTCGAGGAGTGCCCCCTCGCGGTACGCGCCGGCCGTACCCATCCCGCGGTAGACGGCGAGGGCCTTCTCCTTCTCTCCCGCCCGCTCCAGGGCTCGTCCGTACTCGAGCCGAACTGAGTTCTCTCCCGTCCGGCCCGTGAGGTAGCGCCCGAACTCCGCGGCCGCCTCGGCATGCTTCCCCAACCCCGCGAGAGCCCGAGCCCGGACGAGGCGCGCCGGTGCGGTCGCGGGGGGCGTGACGAGGGGAAGGGCGTCCGCGGATCGCCCGGCTCCGACGAGGAGGGAGGCGAGGCGGACCGGGTCCGTCTCCAGGCGCCGCACCGCCTCGACCGCTTCGCTTCGGGGGAGGAGCTTCTCCCACTCCGCCTGGGCGGTCTTCCGGTCTCCGGCCGCCTCAAGGGCGATCGCAAGCTCGCGGCGCAGGTCGGTCGTCGCGCGGAGGTCGACCGCCAAGCGCAGGTCCGCCGCCGCCTCTTGAAACTCCCCATACGCGGCGTGGGCATGGGCGGAGAGGATCCGCGCCTGCCAACCCACCCCGTCCTGGCGCGAGGCAAGGGCTTCGAGCTTCACCCGCGTCCCCGGGAGGCCTTCTCGCGCCGTCTCCAGGGATTGGTAGTCCGCGAGGTCCGCCCCCGTGCGGCTCGACGTCGTAGCGGGTGAGAAGACCAGGGCCCCAACGCCAAACAGGGCCCACACGAGCAGGAGCGCTCCCACCGCCGGCTTCATCCGTTCATCCCTCATCTCCCCGGCCCTTCCGTGCCGGTGGAGAGACCCTACGGCAAGGACCGGAGCGCGGGAAGGACGGCGAGGCACAGGGGAGGGGACGCGCTGCCTGGGCGGGGTGGTCAGGCGTCAGGGGGCCTCGCCGGCTCGAGGCCCCACGAAGCCTAG
>CAYHBG010000056.1:0-9816 GCA_964354815.1 uncultured Thermotogae bacterium | reverse complement strand
ATGTGGAAGTTCTCCTCGGCCTCCTGCGCGAACCCAACAAGGCTGGCGCCGAGAGCGAGCACGACCAGGGCCGCGGCCAGTCGCCGCCGTCCTTGCTTCCTCATCCTCCCCTCCTAGAAGCGGAACGCGAGAGAGACGCGGTGAGCGTCTCCCAAGTCCGGTCGCATGGCCATTGCCCAGTCCATCTGGAAGTTCTCGAAACGGAGCGAGAGCCCGGCCGTCGCCCCGGTCCCGTCATACCCCACTCTGCCCGCGAGTCCGCCAATCCATGTCTCGACCCCCCCCGCGATGTCGGGGGCAGGCGAGAGGAGGCCCTCCACGTCGATCGCCGCGTTGCAGACGAGCCCCCGATCCAAGCGGAGAGAGACCGCCACTCCGATCCGCGCCCTCCTCTCCCACGCCTCCGTGTGTCCGGTGTCGAACGCGATCGGGCGAGACAGCGCGTTCTCCAGGACTCCGCCCACGCGAACCGGGCCGGCCACCAAGAGGAAGGCCGGGTCCAGCGCGACCCCTCTCCCCGCGGAGGGCTCGGACACGCGATAGAGCTTGAGGCGCGCGCCCAGGCCGATCGGGCCCAGGGCAAGCCCGCCGGAGACGAGGCCGGCCTGAGTGACGTAGCGGAACGTCTCCTCTCCCGACTCGATCGGCCCGGAGTCAAGCTGCGTCACGGTCACCCCGAACCAGGGGACCGTGACCGCGAAGCCTCCGTAGGTGATCTCCCCTGCCGGGCGGGTGTAGAACGACGAGACGCCGATCGAGCGTAGCCATCCGAGACCCGCCGGGTTGTAGAACGCGGCCCCCTCGTCGTCGGCGAGGGCAACGAACGCCCCGCCCATCCCGAGGGGACGAGCCCCAAAGCCCAAGTCGAAGAGCGCTGCCACGTGGGAATCCCCCCGGCTGAGAGCGCCGGAGCACAAGACAGCGAGCAGGAAAGCAGCGGGAGACCGCAGGCCTCTCATCTTGCGATCACCAGCCGCTCTACGTCCGACCTTCGGCCGTCTGCCACGAGGACGACGAGGTACAGTCCGTTCGCGAGGAGCTCCCCATCGAGATCGACGAGGTCCCAGGAGAACGTCGTCTCGTCCGGGTCGACCAGCACCTCGAACACGAGCTCCCCCGCGATCGTGAACGCGCGCAGCCACGCCGCTCCCGTTCCAGCCGGAAGGCGGTAGCGGAAGACCGCCTGGTTCTGGACCGGGTTTCCCCCGATCGCGAGGGAGATCCCCTCTGCAGGCGGCGGGCCCTCCACTGCCGCCACGGCGTCGTTCGCCGCGAGCTTCCCGAATCCCCAGGCAGGGTTGGGCACGGTCCCCGTCTCCCCGTCCCGACGGGCGGTTCGCACCAGGACCGCCTTGATCTCCTCGCCCGTGAGGCGGGGGTCGACGGAGAGCATCAGCGCGGCCGTCCCGGCGACGTGCGGCGCCGAGAAGCTCGTCCCGAGAAGAAGCTGGTGGGCACCGTCCGGAAGGACGCGGTAGCCGTCCGTCGGCGCACTCGCCGAGAGGGCACCCGCGATCCAGGCCCCCGGAGCCGTGATCTCTGGCTTCTGCCGGCCGTCGCGGGTCGGCCCGCGACTGGAGAAGGACGAGATCGCCCCAAGCGGGTACTGCGCCGAGAAATCCTGCGACCCAGTCGCCGAGTCCCAGCGGGCCTTGGTGTTGAAAGACCCCACGGTGATCGCCCGCGCCGCATTCCCCGGCTCGTCCACGGTGGAGGCGGTGTCTCCCTCCACAAAGGTCGTCCCGTCGAACGAGGTGACCCAGCCGTCGAAACGGCCCGCGCCCCCGGCGTCGGTGACGGTGAACCACCAGCGGCCGGCACCGAGAAGGCCGCTCAGGTCGACAAGGACCGACCGGTCCCCATTCGTCGGACTGGGACCGGACGAGGCGTTGTCGACGTACACGAGGCCGCTCGGCGTGACCGCCGATCCGATGAGTCCGGACGACACGACCAGAGGCGCCCCGATCGGAGGGGCGACCGTCAAGCTGAACCGCGACGCGCCAGGGTACCAGATCTCAAGATTCAGGGTGTCGGAGCGCGGGTCGACGGAGAAGGACGCCGAGCCGCCGGGCCGAAGCGTCCGCGAGACGTGGAGCGCCTTATCCCCCTCGTTTCCCGCCGACACGACCACCGCCCGGCCGGCCCCCTGTGCGAGCTCATCCAGCCCCTGCTCGAACAGACTCGTCCCGTCGTGCGGGCCGGACTGCCCGCCCAAGCTCAAGTTGACGACCGCCGGTCGCCCGGCCCGCTCCGCCTCATCGAAGATGTAGCTGACCCCGGCCAGGATGTCCGACGTGAAGAACGAGGTCTTCACCGAGATGATCTCCGCGGCCGGGGCGACGCCCACGAGGATCCCGCCGGAGGAGGAGCCGTCGCCGGCCGCAACGCTCATCACGAGCGTGCCATGCCCATCCGTGTCCCGCTCGCGGACCAGCCCTTCTCCGGGCGCGGCGCCCGCCGCGAGGTCGACCTCGATGTCGCTGCGATCGTAGCGCCTGCCGAAGAGCCCGTCGGTCTGGTCCCAGATCGCAAGGATGCGGGAGGACTCCTCGATTCCATCCCCGTCTCCGTCGTAGCGGAAGTCGAGGTGCGTGTAGTCGATCCCGGTATCGACGGCTCCGACGATGACCCCCTCTCCCAAGACCGCTGGAACCGCGGCGTGGAGGAGGTCGGCACCGATCGCGGGGAGGCTCTGGTCAAGGCTTGGCCGCGCCTGCCACGCCGGCTCGACGTAGACCACGTCTCGCGAGGCCGCCAGGAGGAGGAGCTCGGCGAGAGAGACGTCCAGAGCGACGATCGTCCCCGTGCTCATCGCCACCGGCAGGCCCAGGAAGGTCGTTCCGACGACCGGGTGGCGCGCCTTCACCAGGCAGCGAATCCGCTCCACGCTGTCCGAGGGACGCAGGATGAGGAAGCCGCCGGAGGAGCCGAACGGCCCGTCCGTCAGGCTCGCCCCCGGCCCGAGGAGCGGCCGGAGCGCAGGGTGAAGCCTCCCCAACTGGAACGGCTCCGCAGAGGCGACAAGGGAGAGAAGGACGATGATAGAGAGAAGAAGCTTACCCTTCTGCAATCCGCGATCTCCCCCTCGACCGGGCATTGTACCGGCGCGGCTAGCGCAGGACAAAGTCCGACCCCACGAGAGCGCGCGTGGGGTGCGCGCTTTACAAGCCAAGAGCCCGTGTGCTATCATCCCTTCCGCATTCGCGAACGCGAAAGGAGGCCAAGGTGAAGAGAGGGTTCGTTCTTCTGGCAGGGGCAGTCCTTATCCCCACTGCCCTCGCCCTGTCGGGCGTTGCCGCAGGGGAGGCGCTCTCCATCTACCAGCAGGGAATTGCCGCGGTCCAGGAGGTGCGCACGCTGCCGGCCGCGTTCGATCCCAATGACCTTCGTCTGCTCGTCCCGCAGGGACTTCTTGCCGACTCGCTCTTGGTCGACCTCGCGGGAACCGTCCTTTCTCAGGCTTTCCACTTCACCCCGCCGGAGAGCGTGCTTTCCGCCTCCATCGGGAAGGAGATTGAAGTCCTGGCGCAAGGCGGGGACTACCCGCGCCTCTTGCGCGGGACGCTCCTCGCGGCGGGCGACCCCCTCGTGATCAAGGACGATCGAGGGCAGATCTACGTCGTCCACAGTCCGCTCTCCGTCACCCTGCCCCCCGACGACCGCCTCGCCCTGGAGGCGCACGTGTCGCTTCGCGTCGAGGGCGAAAACCTCGCCGGGAGCGAGGCCCTCTTGAGCTATCTGACAAACGGGCTCGCCTGGTCGGCAGACTACCTTGGCTTCCTGAGCGAGGACGAGACGACCCTCTCCCTGCGCGGGGCGGTCACGCTCGCGAACACGAGCGGTTGGGGCTTCACGCAGGCCTCCGTCCGCCTGGTCGCCGGGGAGATCAGCCAGGTCGCGCCGACGTACAAGTCCGCCCGCTATGCCGCTGTCCCGATGGCCGCGGCAGCGTTCCAGGAGTCGGCCGCCTTCGAGTACCACGTCTACACCCTCGCCCGTCCGGTCGACCTCCCGGATCGGGCCTCGTTCGCCATCCCCTACACCGCCTCCCCGGCCGTCGCAGTGAAGAAGACGTACACCTACGACGGAGCCCAGACAGACGCCGTCCGGGTTGCCCTGGAGTTCGTGAACGACGCGGCGAGCGGCCTGGGGATCCCCCTTCCTGCGGGAACCGTCCGGCTCTTCCAGAGATCCGAGGCCGGCACGCTCCTCCTCGGCGAGGCCGCGATCGGCCACACCCCGATCGACGAGAAGGTCTCGCTGACCGTGGGATCAGCGTTCGACCTCGTCGGGGAGCGGGTCCAAGTCGCAAGCGAGCGCATCGCGACCTCGACCTACCGCGAGTCGTACAAGATCACCCTGCGGAACCACAAGACCGCGGCCGTGACGATCGCCGTCCTCGAGCACCCCGCGGGGTCCTCCTGGGAAGTGCTCACCTCGTCCATGGCGTACGAGCGGGTGGACGCGCGGACGATCCGCTTCCAGGTCGAGGTCCCGGCCGACGGGGAGGCCGTCGTTGACTATACCGTCGAGTACAGCTACTGATCGCCTGTCGAACGAGGAGATGCTCCAGCGCTACAAGCAAGCGGTGGAGAAGGCCGTCGGCCGTCTCCCCGTCAAGAACGGAGTCGTCGACATCGATTCGATCTGGGTCGAGACGTCGATTCCCTATGACCTTCTGCACGAGATCCTCGCCCGGGACGACCTCACCCTCCCGGAGGGCGTGGAGCGGGTCAACCTGAAGTCCCAGGTAGGAGAGAAGAGTGCACCCCCCCGACGAAGGAAAGGCCCGAGAAAGGGTTCGGTTCGGAACTGACGGCTGGCGGGGCCAGATCGCGCGCGACTTCACGTTCGCGAACGTCGCCCGTGTCGCCCACGCCACCGCCGGCTTCCTCCTGTCAGACGCCCGGAAGAGCCTCCCTCTCTACCGCGACTGGGGCGCGCCGTACCGGCCGGCGGCGAACGGAATCGTCGTCGGGTACGACACACGCTTCCTGTCCCGGGAGTTCGCCTGGCACTTCGCGCGCGTCGTCCGCGACCGCGGCCTCCCGGTCGCCGTGGCATCGGACTTCGTCTCCACTCCCGCCCTCTCCCACGCCGTCGTCGACCGCCGCGCCGCGTGCGGGGTGATGTTCACCGCGAGCCACAACCCGCCCTCCGATAGCGGGATCAAGATCAAGTCCGAGTACGGGGGATCGGCCCCGCTGGACGTCACGGCGGTGATCGAGAGCCTCCTCCCGGAGGAGGCGCCGGAGCCACGCTCCCCGGAGGGAGCGGTCTCCCCGGTCGACCTGCGCGCTCCGTATCTCGCTCGGGTCCGCCGTCTGATCGACCCCGGCCGTCTGACCGCCTCCCCGGTGCGGGTCGTCGCCGACGCGATGTACGGCTCGGCCCAAGGGTACGTCGCCGAACTCCTCAAGGGGTACGGCGTCGAACACCTCCAGATCCGCTCTGTCCAGAACGTCCTCTTCGGGGGGAAGAAGCCCGAGCCCCTCGAGGAGAACCTCGTCCCTCTCCGCGCGGTCATCGCCTCCCTCCCCCGCCGGGGCGCCCCGGTGATCGGGGTCGCCACGGACGGCGATGGGGACCGGGTCGCGGCCATGGACGAAGAGGGAGGCTACCTCGATCCCCACGTCACCTTCGCCCTCCTCCTGCGCTACCTGATCACGGAGCGGCGCTGGCGAGGCGTGGTCGTGAAGTCGGTCAACCAGACGGACATGGCGACGGCGATCGCCCGCGAGCATGGCCTCGAGGTCGTCGAGATCCCGGTCGGGTTCCGCTTCGCCGCCGAGCAGATGCTCAAGAAAGACGTCCTGATCGCCGCCGAGGAGAGCGGGAGCTACGCCGTGCGCGGCCACATCCCGGAGCGGGACGGCGTCCTCACCTCGCTCCTCCTCGTCGAGATGGCGGCCTGCGCGGGCAAACCCTTGAGCCACCTCGTTCAGAGCCTACAGGACGACTTCGGCCCGCACGCCTACCGAAGGCGGGACCTGGTCGTCGCGGCGCCGCTCGAGGTCGTCTCGCGCCTGCGGGACGCCCCGCCCGATCGCTTCGCCGGCTGCGACGTGAAGGGTGTCGAGACCCTGGACGGGATCAAGCTCCGCTTCGACGAGGGGTGGGTCCTCTTCCGCGCCTCGGGGACAGAGCCGATCCTTCGGACCTACTGCGAGATGAAGACGGACGAGGCCGTCCTCCGCGTCCTCGACGAGGCAGAGCGGATGGCGCGGGGTGAGCTGATGCTATGGTAGAGCGGACCGAGACGGAGAAGTACGACTTCCAGGCGATCGAGGCCCGCTGGCGCGACGTCTGGCGCGAGCGGGGGTTCTTCCGCGCCGACACGAAGGACGCAGGGAAGAAGTTCTACTACCTGAACATGTTCCCCTACCCCTCGGGGTACCTGCACGTCGGCCACGGCAGGAACTACATCATCGGGGACGTCGTCACCCGCTTCTCCCTCCTGCGCGGGAGGAACACGCTGAACCCGATGGGCTGGGACGCCTTCGGCCTCCCGGCGGAGAACGCGGCGATCGACCGCGGGATCCATCCCGGGGAGTGGACGCTCCGCAACATCGCCTACGCCAAGGAGCAGTTCCGCGCCTGGGGGATCGAGTACGACTGGGACCGCGAGGTCACGACCTGCGATCCGTCGTACTATCGGTGGACGCAGTGGCTCTTCCTTGAGCTCTACAAGAACGGCCTCGCCTACAAGAAGAAGGCCACCGTCAACTACTGCCCGAGCTGCAAGACCGTGCTTGCGAACGAGCAGGTCGTCGGCGGGGGCTGTGACCGCTGCGGGTCTCCCCCCGAACCCAAGACGCTCGAGCAGTGGTTCTTCCGGATCACCGCCTACGCCGACCGGCTCCTGGACGACCTCGTCCTCCTCAGCGGCTGGCCGGAGAACGTGAGGAAGATGCAGGAGAACTGGATCGGCCGGAGCGTCGGGGCGGAGGTCACCTTCCGCGCCGAGACCGGCGACGACCTCGTCGTCTTCACCACCCGACCGGACACGCTGTGGGGAGCGACGTTCATGGTCCTCGCCCCGGAGCACCCGCTCGTGGACAAGCTGGCGACATCGGAGCACCGAGCCGAGGTTGAGGCGTATCGAGCGGCCGCGGCGCGGGCGACGGAGATCGACCGCGCCTCGACCGAGCGCGAGAAGACCGGCGTCTTCACCGGCGCCTTCGCCGTGAACCCGGTGAACAAGGAGCGAATCCCGATCTACCTCGCCGACTACGTCCTCATGACCTACGGCACCGGGGCGATCATGGCCGTCCCGGCGCACGACGAGCGCGACTTCGCCTTCGCCCTCAAGTTCGGGCTCCCCATCCTCCCGGTGATCGAGAGGCCGGACGGGGTTGCGAAGAGCCTCATCCTCCCGGGATCGGTTCGAGAGGGCTTCCAGGCGCTCCTCGAGAAGGAAGGGCTCTCGTTCACAAAGGAGCCGGTCGACCATCGGGGCGGCGCCCTCCTCGTGACCCTCGACCGCAACGACGTCGACCGCTACCTCTCCCTCGTGCGGGCGAACCTGAACGCCCGGAGCTGGTGCGAGGTGGTCGGGGCGCGGTTCGCCTTCGCGTTCCCGGATGCCGTCCTCGACCTCTCCTCCGCCTCCGCGGAGCGCGAGATCCTCCGCCGCTGTCAGGCCCTCGACCCCGCCCTGCGCGAGGTCCGCAGCGTGATGGAGCTTCTCTCGCGCTGCGAGGTCTACCGCGACCTCCTCTTCCACAGCGACTGGGGCACGATGGTCGCCTCCGGCCCGCTCACCGGAACGCCGGGGGAGCGCGCCTTCGACGCGACGGCGGCCTGGCTCGTGAAGGAGGGAACCGGGAAGAAGGCGATCACCTTCCGCCTCCACGACTGGCTCATCTCCCGCCAGCGCTACTGGGGCGCGCCGATCCCGATCGTCTACTGCGAGCGCTGCGGGACGGTCCCTGTGCCGGAGAAGGACCTCCCGGTCCTCCTCCCCGAGGTCGCATTCATCGGGAAGATGGGCCTGGCCGACATCCCGGGATACGCGGACACGACCTGCCCCTCGTGCGGAGGAAAGGCGAAGCGGGACACCGACACGATGGACACCTTCGTCGACTCCTCCTGGTACTACCTCCGCTACATCAACCCAAAGGACCCCTGGCGCGCGTTCGTCCGGGGCGACGTCGACCGCTGGCTCCCGGTCGACCAGTACGTGGGCGGGGTCGAGCACGCCATCCTCCACCTCCTCTACTCGCGCTTCATCACCAAAGCCCTGCACGACCTGGGGCACGTCGGGTTCCAGGAGCCGTTCGCTCGCCTGTTCACGCAGGGGATGATCTGCCACCCGGCGTACCGCTGCGCGAAGCACGGCTGGGTCCGCCCGGGCGAGGTGGCCGATGGCGACACGTGCCCCAAGTGCGGGGCCTCTCTCGACGTCTCGAGCCTCAAGATGTCGAAGTCGAAGCTGAACACCGTCGACCCAAGCGAGATCATCGCCCGCTACGGCGCGGACGCCGAGCGCGTCTACACGCTCTTCATGGGACCTCCGGATCGAGACATCGACTGGTCGGAGGAGGGGATCCGCGGGGCGTTCCGGTTCCTGAAACGCGTCTGGAGCCTCATCGTCGGACACGTCGACCGCCTCGGGCCGATCGGCGCCGCTCTCAGCGCGGAGGAACTCGACGAAGCGGGACGCGCCGTCTGGCACCGATACCACCAGACCGTGAAGAGAGTCACCGATGACCTCGGGGAGCGGTTCAGCTTCAACACCGCCGTCGCGGCGATCATGGAGCTCGTGAACGACCTCGTCCCCTACGCGGATCGGGACGACGCGCACCCAGCGCTCCTCCGCGTCGCGACGGACGGGCTCGTCCTCCTTCTCGCGCCGCTCGCCCCGTTCGTGGCCGAGGAACTGTGGCAAACGGTCGGGCACGCGGACACGGTCCTCGACCAGACCTGGCCGACGTTCGACCCGGCCGCGCTCGTGGAAGAGTCCGTGGAGATCCCGGTCCAGGTGAACGGCAAGGTTCGCGCCCGCCTCGTCGTCCCGATCGACGTGGCACGCGACGCGGAGCGCCTCTGCGCCGCCGCCCTCGCCTCACCGGAGGTCACGGAGAAGCTGGCCGGCAAGACGGTCGCCAAGGCGATCGCCATCCCAGAGAAGATGGTCAGTCTCGTCGTGAGATAGGGTGGCGACACGCGTGGGCGTCTTCCTAGACCGGGATGGGGTGATCGTCGAGCAGGTCGACCACCTGCGCCGCGTCGAGGACCTCCGCCTCCTGCCCGGAAGCGCCGAGGCCATCGCCCGGCTGAACCGGGCCGGGATCCCGGTCGTCGTCGTGACGAACCAGGCCGCGATCGCCATGGACTACCTCACGGTCGACGGTCTTCTAGAGATCCATGACCGCCTGCGCGAGGAACTGGCCCAGCACGGAGCGCGGTGGGACGCCCTCTACTTCTGCCCCCATCACCCTGAGGCAAGCGTCCCGGAGCTCCGCGCCGCCTGCCTGTGCCGCAAGCCGGGGACCGCGATGCTCGAGAGGGGACGCGACGAACTCGGGATCGACCTTTCCCGCTCGTACGTCGTCGGCGACATGACGGCGGATATCCTCGCCGGCCAGCGTGCTGGGTGTCGGACGGTCCTCGTCAACACCGGTCTTGCAGGCACCGACGGGAGGTACGAGGCCGCCCCCGACCTTCGCGTCCCTGACCTCGCCGCGGCGGTCGACGCAATCTTCGAGGAGGTCGGACGATGAAGGCGGTCATCCTCTGCGCCGGGGAAGGGGAGCGCCTCCGCCCGCTCACCCTGACGACACCCAAGCCCCTGCTTGAGGTCGGAGGAAGGCC
>CAYHBG010000055.1:0-9945 GCA_964354815.1 uncultured Thermotogae bacterium | reverse complement strand
GTCGTCTTCCTGGCCCTGTCGCGGTTCCTGTTCCAGAGGGCGACCGCAGAGTAGCGGCTTCACCTTCGGCTCCTGCGCAGGGGTGGGTCCGGGCCGCGTTGGCTTGAGGGGTATCCGGCGTCCTGATGCCTTGCGGCCGTTCCGCGACGCTCTCACCGGAACGAGGCGGCGCGGCCTCCCCTCGGATGAACGAGGAAGACCGCCCGCCGATCCTGCTTTCAGATGACGGACGACCCGGACGGCCCGGGAGGTTTGCTCGTGCAGCGCGGCGCGGCGTCTCCGTGAGCCACGGCCCCGCTGCTGACGGTCCTGGTCCGAAGGGGTCGGGAGCCCCGGGACAACTGCCTACTCAGGGCGCGTTGCATGCAGGCAGGACCGCGCTTGCCCGCGTGTCAAGACGCCGCGCCGGGCTCTCGGTCGCTTCTCCACGTACCAGGGATCAACCTTGGGAGTAGTGTGCTTCTGCTAGAGGAACGCGACACTCCCTCCAAGACCTCGGCTTGTGCCTTTCGATCTATCCTCATGGGCCCCTAGCCTGTGTGCGTGTTTCTCACAAGGAGGCCTGCATGATCAGGAGACGTGTCTTGAAAGCGGCGACACCAGGGCTTCTTGTCGCTCTCTGCGCGCTGGCTCTGGTAGCAGGGGGCCTGCAGAGCCCGACGACAATACAACCCTCGGGGGAGGTCCGCATCCTCGGTCCGGAGGAGATCATCTTTGACTGGACGACCGATCGGTGCGAGATGTCGGACATCCCAGACCTGCCGGCCCGCGCCTTCCGCGACGCTGACGGGAAAGTGCAGTTGATCGCCACTCACAACGTCAACCGGCGCATGATTGGGGACACGCTTGATTCAGTCAAGCGGGACTGCCGGATCATGATGACGTCCGATCGAGATGCCGACCCAGGGAAGTACAACGACAACGAGTGGCTCGGCTCGTTCTACACCTTCGATGGCCAGACGATCTACGCACTCGTGCACAACGAGTACCAGGGCCAGACTCACCGCGGATGGCAGGCGTCCGTCGACTTCAGCTCGACCCAGGGCCAGAAGGACTGGTACTACCAGGAGTGGAGCGCTTCGTCCTATCGCGACATGGTTTTCGACACGAAGAGCAGCGCCTGGAAGGGAAGCCAGCCGCTCTGTCTTCTGGGGCCTGACTGGGCTCATCCGGACAGCTCGCGCGAGCCAGCGAGGAAATGGGTGAGTCCACTAGCCGGAACGGTGACGGTCACCGGGAACGTGCATGACAACGACCCGGGCGGCGGTGATGGAGTCGCCGTCAAGATCTTGAAGGGAACGACAGAGCTGTGGTCGAAGACGATCGCCAACGGAGACACGAAAGGCTACGACTTCAGCCTGCAGGTCCCCGTCCAAGTCGGGGATGCCATCTACTTCAGGGTCAACAAGCGGGGCAACACAAACAACGACTCGACCTACTTCAATGCAGCAGTCATCGCTGGCGCTGATCCGTGCCCGTCAGGGCAGTACATGAACTGCTGGTACAACGCCATCACTCTTGCGACGTCAACCGACAAAGGAGCGACCTATTCGCACCCCGCGGCTCCGCAGCACTTGGTGGCTGTCCCGCCCTATCCCTATGTCCCCGATTCCGGCGCGTGGGGGTACATGGCGCCCAGCAACATCGTCTACAACCAGAAGGACGGCTTCTTCTATGCCTTGGTGAGTGCTCAGGCCCATCTGCTGCAGCAAAGGGGCACCTGCGTGATGCGCACCAAGACGCTGGACGACCCCACCAGTTGGCGGGCTTGGGACGGAACCGGCTTCAACGTGCAGTTCGTCAACCCCTACGCCGAGCCCACGGCCGACCCCGCGCGACACCTTGCGCAGCCGGTCTCCGTTCTTGAGACTGAGGGCATCAGCGAGAGCCTGACTTTCAACACCTACTTCGGGAAGTTCCTCCTGGTTGGAGCGACCGGGCTGTGGGTGGAGGGGAAGCTGATCCACGGTTTCTACTACACGCTGTCTGACGATCTCCTTCACTGGAGCGAGAGGAAGCTCATTATGCCGGGCAAGCTCCCCTGGAGCCCTGAGGTACCTGGAGAGGTCGTCCTCTACCCCTCGCTCGTCGATCCCGATGACACATCACGCAACTTCGAGATCACGGGCCAACGGTCCTATCTGTACTTCACGCGCTTCCACCCGAACACGCCGGCAAACCAGGGGTTGGATCGTGATCTGGTGCGGGTTCGCATCGAGTTCCCGTGAAGGACCTAGACTCCCAGTTCGTGCTTGTCACGTCGTCTCGTAGGGAGGTTCGTATGGCTGGTTCGCGTACGTCGAAGCTTCTCGTGCTCGGGGCGGTTCTCGTTCTCCTCGGGGCGGCCGCAGGAACGAGCGGGCTGCTTGGCTCAGCGCAGGGTGGCAAGACAATCACGGTTGGCCCGAGCGGCTGCGACTTCACCACGATCCAAGCAGCGATTGATGCCGCTCCGAACGGGAGCGTCATCCAGGTTCAGACGGGGAGCTACAAGGAGAACTTGACGATCCGCAACAGGGATGGCCTGACGCTCCAGGGGGCGGGGCCGGACAAGGTTACTCTGGATGGCAACGGCCCCCAGCAGAAGGACATCACGCCTGGGATCCTGATCCTGAGCAGCCGGAACATCACGGTCAGCGGGCTCAGGATCACCAACAGCCGCCGGGGCCTGGAAGCCGACGATTCCACCCTCCTGTTCATCGAGGGGAACACATTTGAGAGGAACCTAAGGGCGAGCATCTCCTTGGTCCGTTCGCAGGGTGAGCTTCGGGCCAACACGATCCGAGAGACCCAGGTCGATGTCGACGGCACCAACGGCCAAGGCCTGAACCTGAGCGATTCAAGGGCTCTTCTGAAGGACAACACCATCACCGGCAACGCAGACGATGGGGTCCGCTCCCAGATGTCGGCAGGCCCAACTAGCGAAGTCACCGGGTCCGGCAACGTCGTGCGGGACAACAAGGGGGGAAACCTGGCCGGGAACGCTCCAGCGACCCTTCTCGCGGCACCTCCTCCGGAGGGCACGCTGGACCAAGTGGCCGTTCCCGCGGACGTGCCCACGATCCAGGAGGCAGTTGACAAGGTCAAGACAGGCGGGATGGTGATCGTGGCAGCTGGGACGTACAAGGAGAAGGTGGAGATCTACAAGAGCCTGACGCTCCGTGGAGCGGGATCGGATCAGACCACGCTCCAGGCGCCGGGTGCAGATTGGGTGGCGCTGAACGTCGCCACGGATCAGCTGGAGGTGACCGTCGAGGGTCTCAGGGTCACCGGCGGCCGGTTCGGGATCAGAGCAGCAACCGGACCGTCGGGGGTAGTCACCCTGCGGAACGTGAGGGTCGAGGGCAATGGGTCCGGGAAGTCCTATGACGGAGGAGTGTGGGTCTTCGACCAGGTCGCCGCTACGCTCGATCGGGTGACGGCGACCGCGAACGACGGAGTAGGGATCGTCGTCTTCGGAAAGGCCCGCTTGTCCGTCACAACGTGCACATTGACGGACAACAGCAGCTATGGCCTCTACGGGGGGGACGTGGCGATCGAGGGCAGCACGATCTCCGGCAACGGCATGTACGGTGTCCGCGTTGCCGGAGGCTCTGTCGCCACTCTGAGGGACTGCACGGTCAATGAGAACGTCATTGCCGGAATCAGTGTCTCCGGTCAAGCCACGATCACCAACACCCGAATCACGGGCAGCAAGCCCGACTCCGCGGGGGAGTTCGGGTATGGGGTCTACGTACGTAATGAAGCCCAGTTGACCATCCAGGGCAGCACGATCTCCGGCAACACGAGCCGAGGGATCCGCCTCCGCGACACAAGTCAGGCGACTCTGTCCGACACGCGAGTCACGGACACAAAGGCCAACCCCGCGGGGAACCTCGGCTACGGAGTTGAGCTCGCGGACGGGAGTTCCGCGACGCTTCAGAAGGGCACGATCGAGAACAACAGCCTCTCCGGCTTGTGCGCCTCCGGCAGCTCTCAGGTGACCATCGAGGGGAGCACGATCAGCGGGAACGTGGCGGTTGGCATCGACCTCCACGACGGCAGTCAAGCAACGATCGCTAACGCCCGTGTCGCGGGGACCAAGGCCGCCGCCGACGGGTCCTATGGCCAGGGCATCAAACTCACGGAGACGGCCGGCGCAACCATCGAGAAGTGCACAATCACAGCTAACGTGTCTTCGGGCGTCGCCCTCTACGAGGACTCCCGTGCCACGATCCGCCAGTGCACGGTCTCTGGGAACAAGCTGTGGGGCGGAATCGGCCTCTGGGATAGCAGCCGCGCTGCGGTGGACGACTGCACGATAGCCGAGAACGGCGACGCCGGCGTGGGATGCGTGGCTTCCTCCGTACTCACCATCTCGAACAGCCGGATCAACAACAACAAGCAGGGTGCCAAGGCTCCCGGCTTCGGGATTGCCCTGGCGGAGAAGAGCCGAGGGACCCTCCAAGGGAACACGCTGACGGGAAACGTCGCTGACGGAGTTCAGCTCGGGCAGAGCGCGCAGGCGACCATCACCAACAACACGATCACGCAGAGCGGCTGGAACGGCATCACGCTAGGTCTCTATACAAGCGACAAGAACGAGACGGCGAAGGCGGAGATCTCGAAGAACACGATCCGAGACAACAAGGGCTGCGGGGTGAAGACGGACACCGACTCCGGCATCCAGATCACAGGCCAGGGCAACACGATCTCCGGAAACACAAAGGGACAACTCTGCGGTACCACCAGCAAGTTCCCGAAGGGCTTCGGAGGAGGGAAGTAGAGGGCACCGGCCGACCGGAGCAGGCGGCCGCGGCGGACCTGTGAGTGGACGCCACCTCCGGAAGGGCACATACCGATGCGTGCAGGAAGCCGGACCCGGCGCCTCCGCTCGAGTGCCCTGGCCTGCAGCGGTGCTCCGCTCGGGGACGGTCCTGACCCTGAGGGATCCGAGACGAGCCGCCCGCTCAAGCTGGGTCGTCGCTCTCGAGGCGCGGAGCGACGAGGCTTGCGGCGGGCTAGGCTCTCTTCTCCCTCGCCCTGGCAAGCTGGATGCGCCGCGTCATCTCCGCGGCCAGCTCCTCGGCAGAGGAGGAGAACATCTCCGCGTCCGCCCCAGGCGGGAGCGAGGGGGCGGGGAGGGAGAACCTCTCGCGAAGCTGGAGGGCGTTCACCACGCTCTGCCCGAGGTGGCAGTTGTTGGCGAAGAGAAAGCAGGCCCGGGAACGCGCCGCCCCTTCCTCGGCGCGCAGCGCCCAGTCTTCAAGCTCTCCTGTCTCGTAGAGGTAGTCGTAGCGCTCGCCCTCTTCCCCCCGCGCCCACCACGTCTTCAGGTTGCGCCCGTGGAGGCGGTAGTAGGCGACGTCGGAGGTGAGGACGTTGGTCGGAGGCGGGAGGCCCGGAAGGGCGGGAAGATCGACGTTGACGAACCCGAGGCCGAGCTCCCGCAAGGCACGGTACGTCTCCTCCGCGTACCAGCTTGCGTGCCGGAACTCGACGTTCACCGGCGCCTTGATCCCCGCAAGAGCGTCGGAGAGCCTCCGGAGGTGGTCCATCGAGGCTAAGGACGGCTTGAACGCCCACGGGAACTGAGCGAGGAGTCCCCCGAGTTGCCCTGCGTCGATGAGCGGCGCAGCGGCCTTGGAGAACGGCGTCACGACCTCGTCCAGCTTCTCGCGCTCGTGGGTCATCTCTTTGGGCAGCTTGAGGACAAACGTGAAGTCGGCCGGGACCTTCCGCAGCATGCCGGCAAACATCTGCGGCCCGGGGACGCGGTAGTAGGTCACGTTAATCTCGACCGTGTCGAAGAGCCGCGCGTAGGACGCGAGGAGATCCCCCTGTCTTGCCCCTTGGGGGTAAACGATGCCGAACCAGTCAGCAAAACTGTACCCTGACGTCCCGACGCGGATCCGTGCCGCCACGTCGCCATGGTACCGTGCCCCCGCGGCTCCACCAACTGGCCCGTGGTATCCTTGGCCGGTGCCCCGATGATCTACAGCCCAAGGAGACTGGACGTGGAGTCGGTCGAGCGGGCGATCCAGGTCTGGACGAGAGACCTGCCGCGTCCGCTCGTCGACCTGTCGCGCGTGGAAGAGATGGACCTCTTCGCCGCGGTCCACGTCCTCCTCCTCAGTCGACGCTGCCAAGAGGAGGGAGGGCGCCTGCGAGTTCTCCTCCCGCATCACGAAGGCGTCCGCAACCTCCTGGCTGCGCCGGGAATCGCGCGCCTCCTGGCTGACACCGTTTGGACGGAGGAGCCCTGGCCGGAGCGAGGGCCGAGGGGCGCGCTCGTTGAGCTCGTCGAGGTGCAAGAGGAGGCGGGCGTGACGCGCCTGGTGGATAACCTCATTGAGCGTCTCCGCGGGCGTTTCCCCCTGGGCACGGAGGGAGGAGCCCTCCTCGCCGGGGCGCTCTTCGAGCTCCTCCAGAACATCCCTCAGCACGCCCGTCTGGAGGGCAGCGAGGAGGCGCCGTTCGGCCTCGGCGGGCTACAGGAAAGGGAGGATCACCTCCATCTCGTCGTCGCAGACAAGGGCGTCGGCCTCGCGCGAAGCCTCGCCACGAACCCTCGCCTGCACGGCACGAGCGACGCGGCGGCCCTGGACGCGGTGCTCGTTCGAGGCACCTCGCGCTTTGATCGTCCCGGGCGGGGCGGAGCCTTGCGCCGGATCCGCGAGCTCACCCTGCGCAACGCAGGGACGCTCTTCGTCCGCTCCGGGACGGGTGCCTTCCGGCAGGCCGGCGTGGAATGGGCTGTCGAGGAGATCCACCCCTTCCCCGGCGTTCAGGTCTCGATCCGCCTTCCGAGGAGGCTGTTTGAGTGACGCCGACACTTGGACTAGGATCGCCGAGATGACGGAGACGACCTTCTCTCTCGCCGCCTACGGACGTCGCCTGGGGACCCGCGCCGAGGGCAAGCGGGCGCGGGAGGACCTCCTGGCTGCCCTGGAGCGCCTTCCGGCGGGGAGGCTCCTCGTGGTCGACCTCTCCGGGCTCGAGGTCCTCGCCGGCTCGTTCTCCGACGAGGCCCTCGTGGAGGCGGTCGCCCGGCTCGCCGTCGGTGCCGTGCCGGAGCGCTATCTTCTCCTGCGCTCTCCGGCCGAGGGGCTGGTCGAAGACCTCGACGTCCGCCTCAGGGAAAGGAGACTCGCCCTGCTCGCGCTCATGGGGAAGAAGGACTGGCGCCTCCTTGGCTACCTTCCCCCGTACCTCGCTCAGGCGTTCGACTGGATCGCCGGCCACGGGGAGACGACCAGCGCGGAGTTGGCCGAAGCCCTCTCCGTCTCCGTGGACGCCGCCTCGATCCGTCTGACTGAGCTTTCCCGTCTCCGCCTGGTGCGCGTCCTGCGCGAGGCGCGGAGCGTCGGCGGGGTCCGTCACCGAGCGGCTTCCATTCTCTCTCTTTACCGAGCCCCTTGACCGTCTCTCGACAAAGGTGTAGCCTTTGTCGAGCGGAGGTCGAGGTGGAGGAGCGCGGTGGCGTGCCCGTGGAAGTCGAGGTCCAGTTCTCGCCTCGTGCTCGCTATCCCCGTCCCTTGTCTTTGCGCTGGAACGGGAGAGAGCGCCCCGTCGACGTGATCCACCTCGTGCACGAGGCACGGGAGGGAACGGCGCGACTCCTCGTCTACTCGGTCACCGCGGGGGGCGCCGTCCTCGAGCTGCGCTACGACTCCGAGCGCGCCCGCTGGACGGCAGACGACGGGCACCGCTGGAGCGGGGGGTGAGGGTCCATGCTGGTCATGCACATCGACATGGACTCCTACTTCGCCTCGGTCGAACAGCAGGCCGACCCGCGCCTGCGCTCAAAACCGATCGTCGTCAGCGGCCGCCCGGACATCTACTCCGTCGTGGCCGCCGCCTCACGTGAAGCAAAGCGGTTCGGGATCCGCGCCGGGATGACCACCTGGGAGGCCAAGAAACTCTGTCCGCACCTCCTCTTCGTTCCAGGAGATCCCGACCGGTACCTCTCCCTCTCCCGGCGCTTCTTCGACCTCCTCGTCCCGTACACCCCGATGGTCGAGGTCTACTCGATCGACGAGGTGTTCATGGAGATCTCCCAGGAGGCCCCGCGGCACGGCGGCCCCATCGCGATGGCGAGGAAGATCCAGGCCGAGTTCAAGGAGGCCCTCGGAGAGAGGGTCACCTGCTCCATCGGGATCGCGGGGAACAAGATGCTGAGCAAACTGGCCGTCGAGGAAGCCAAACCCGCCGGGGTCCGCTACCTCCTTCCGGACGAGGTTCCTGGGCTCCTCGAGAAGACACGCGTGGACGCGGTGTGTGGCATCGGGCCGCGGATCGCTCGCCGGCTCGCCAACCTGGGCCTCCTCAGGCTCGCCGAGCTCGGCCACTTTCCAGAGCGGATCCTGCGACAAGAGTTCGGGGTGTACGGGCGCACCCTCTCCCTGTGGGGACGAGGCCTTGACCCCAGCCCCCTCGTCCCTTACTGGCGCGTCGAGGAAGTGAAGAGCGTGGGCCACTCGCACGCCCTTCCCAAGGCCCTCCGGCACCCCGAAGGAGCCAGAAACGTCCTCCTCTTCCTGTGCGAAGGGGTGGGGCAGCGGCTTCGCGCCAAAGGCCTTTCGGCGCGGGTCGTCCACTTCGCCGTGCGCGACAAAGAGATGCACCTGCGCGGTGGGCAGCGCGCCCTGGAAACCCCCACGGATAACGAAGAGACGCTCTTCCAGACCGCCCTCGACCTCTGCGCCGAGCGCGGGGGATTCCCCGAGGAGTCGACCCTCGTCGCCGTGCGGGCGAGCGACGTCCTCCCCAAAGCGGAGACGGTCCGTCCCCTCTTCGCCTCGGACGCTAGGCGGGAGCACCTCGCGCAGGCCGTGGACCAGATCCGGAACCGCTACGGCGACAAGGCGATCTGGCGCGGCTCCGTCTTCTCCTCCTGCCGGGCTCTCACCCAAGCGACGGGCGGAATGGGGCAAGAGAGGGAGATCGCCTCTCCACACCGAGGAAACTCGCTCTCTCTCGGTCCACAGAAGCTCGTCTAGCCGCCCTCCGTGCATCACCTCAACCGGCACGTTCCCCAGAGGCAGGCGCGGCAGGAGCCCGTCTAGACCGGCGGCTCGAACGGCGGGGCCGTCCTGCGATACTCCCGCATCGTCGCGATCCGGCCGCCGTGCACTTCGACCAGGCTGACGCCGTCCAGCTCGTGGCGCACCCCGGCCACCGTGCAGGAGAACGACCACTCGAAGACCGCCCCTCCCGGAAGCGGAGAGAACGACGTCACCTCCCAGCGCTCGACCCGGCTTCCGTCGGCGTTCCAGCGGTCGACCCACCGGGCGACGGCATCCTTCCCGCGATAGACCGGGCCATGAGATTCGATGATCTCACAGTCCTCGGTCAGGACGGAAAGAATCCGCTCCCGATCCCCGTCCCGCCAGCCGGCGACGTACGTGTCAACGAGGTCTCGGGTCCGCCCATCGTCCATCGACCCCTCCTAGCAGGTGAGATGCAGGCCGGCGGCGACCCGCTCCCCCCGCCCGACCCGCTCGTTGTACGCCTCGACCGCCTTCGGGGTGTCAAGGACGAGGATCTCGATCCCCCGCTCGGAAAGGGAGCGGACGACCGCCGAGGGGACGACGAGCCTCCCAAAGGCGCCGGTCCCCACGACGATTCCCTCCGGCCCTTCCTCGAGGAGTGCGGTAAGGTCCTCCAGGGCGAGGCGATGCCCCTCCCGACGGATCCAGGGCGCGCGGACTCGCCCCTGGAAGACGAGGAGGTCCTTCGTATGCCGCTCCTCCCCGATCGTCACCTCGCCGAACCGGTAGCCAGAGAAGAGAAGTGGGCCTCCGTCATTCGCCTTCTTCTCCATCCCCTCCTCCCTGCGAAGAGCGCCTCGTACCCCGCTGCCCCGTCACTAGGGTAGGCGTCGCTGCGCCCTCACGCAACGCCGACGCCCGTCGAGGTGGGCAGGAACCTATCGAGGTCGACGTTCCCGCCGGAGAGGATCAC
>CAYHBG010000054.1:1946-10270 GCA_964354815.1 uncultured Thermotogae bacterium | reverse complement strand
AGGATGGCGAGGCGCGTGCGGCCGAGCAAGACCGCACCGAGAGACGAAGACGGGATCATCGCACCCATGATGAGTACGATTGTACTCAGAAAGGGTGCGCTCGCCAAGCCCGGGCAATGGGAGACGCACACCCAATTCTGTCTCGCCTCGTGTGGTGAGGTGAGTGTCCCCGCTCGGACGGCTTGCCGGTCGGCCCGTCGACACACTGCCTTCTGGCTCCGTGGTCTGCTTCCTGCGGGAGGGCAAGGCGTGGCTCTGCGACACACGTATCTCAGCCTGAAGGGCAAGCTTCCGGCAGGGGCGGAGTACGTGCTTGTCATGCGCGGCCGGCGGAAGGACGAGCTTTCCCGTCCAAGGAGCTGCTCGACGAGTTCAACGAGTGGAAGGCGCGATTCACGCCTGGCCAGGGCTACGAGACGGCATACCACTTCGCCTGGGACAAGTGCGGGTACGAGAGCAGGTTTCGCGCGCAGATCGCCGGGAATCCTAGCGCGACGGCCAGGCTCAGGTCCCTCGCGGAACGCGCCAAGGGCCACGATATCTTCCTCATCTGCTACGAGGCGTACGACAAGCCGTGCCATCGGAAGCTTCTCCTCCAGATTGCCGAAGAGGAGTTCGGAGCGCCTGTCGACCACACTCCGTTCGTGCCTTCAGGTACCAGGACCTGAGGACACTCCGAAGGCAAGAGTCGCCGGCGCGGGTGTAGACAAACAGTATACGATCGTATACGCTAGGCATACAATGAAGCCCGTCCTAGAGACGCTCTTTGGATCGCAGGCGCGGGTGAGAGTCCTCGCGCTCTTCATGCAGCACGCGGGAAGCGAGTACTACCTCCGCGAGATCGCTCAGAAGACGGGGCTCGCCGTGCGCTCGGTGCAGCGGGTCGTGGAGGCCTTGGCCGAAGTAGGGCTCCTCGAGCGAGAGCGCAGGGGGAACTCCGTCTACTTCCGGCTGGACAATGCGTTTCCTGTCCTGCCCGAGCTGAAAGCGATGTTCATGAAGACCACCGGGCTCGGGGCGGCTCTGCAGGTGTTGCTCGAACGGGCTGGACGGATCGAGGTCGCGTTCATCTACGGATCGGTCGCTAAGGGCGAGGAGACGGCGAAGAGCGACATTGACCTTGCGATCGTAGGAGGGATCTCCCCGCGCCGAGTCACGGCGCAGCTCGGGGCGCTCGAGAGGGAGCTGGGACGAGAGGTCAACGCGACCGTGTTCACGGGCGAGGAATGGCACGCGCGTCGGACGCGCAAGGACCACTTCGTGACCACCCTCCTGCGCGAGCCGAAGATCGTCCTCGTGGGCTCCGCGAAGGGACTTGAGGGCTGACGTGGACTCCGACTCGCTCAAGCGCCAGAGGACTTCCCCAGGGGAGATCGGACGCCTGCTCGAGCTCGTCGCCCGCGATCTTGAGCAAGCCGAGGCCGAGGGTCTCTACGCGGACGGCCGGTACGCCTTCACCTACAACGCGGCACTTCAGCTCGCGAACGTCGTCCTGCGGCTCAACGATCTCCGTGTCGGCTCCGCCGGACGCCACGAGGCCACCTTTCGGGAGGTGGAGAGACTCGTCCCTGCGGACCTCATCCCTCTCGTCGCGCAGTTCGAGCACGCGCGCCGCAAGCGGAACGCCCTCATGTACGACCAAGCGGGAGCCGTGAGCGAGGGAGAGGTCAAGGAGCTCAAGGAAGCGACGATCGAGTTCGCGGCCTGGGTCCGCGCGCAGGCGCAGGAGTACCTGAAAGCACAGAGGTAGGTTTGCCTGGGTCAAGAGCCCGCATCCACGGCCGGCCCCGGGGATACTGCTAGGCGGCTTGCCCAAGGCCAGGGCGGCGTTGGCTTGAGGAGTTGACTCAGCCACCGGTATGAGATATGGTCATACCGGTGATGAGGCATGAGAACCTCGAAAGTCGCCGTGAGCCTGGACAAAGCCACACTGGAGCGCCTCGACCGTCTGGTGACGAATCGTGTCTTTCAGAGCCGGAGCGGGGCCATTCAGGAAGCCGTTGAAGAGAAGCTCGCGCGGATGGAGCAGACGCGCCTGGCCGAGGAGTGCGCGAAACTCAACAAGCGCGATGAGCAGGCGCTGGCCGAAGAGGGCATGGTTGAGGAGCTCGGCGCATGAAGCGAATCCGCCGCGGCGAGATCCGTTGGGCCGATCTGAATCCCGTTCGCGGCAGCGAGCAGGGAGGGAGACGGCCGGTCGTCATCCTGAGCCACGACGTGTTCAACGAACGGTCGGGCACAGTCATTGCCATGGCCGTGACGAGCCAGCCCCAGCAAGCCGGCTTTCCGCTCACACTCGAGCTACGAGCGCCGAAGATGCCCAAGCCTTCCTGGGCGAAGATCAGTCAGGTGCGGACGCTCTCCGCCAGTCGCATCGAGGGCGTGATCTCCACCATGCCGGCCGAAGATCTCGGCCGCCTTGTCGAGGGACTGAACGAGATCATCGCGTAAGGAGTCCGCGAACCGCGCGCCTCTGCACAAGTGACGCGGCGGCTCACGTGTGGCCGATGAGCAAGGATGAAGAAGGCATCGCTCTCCGAGGTCCGAGACGATCTGTCGCGCTATTTGCGACTCGCCGAGAAGGAAGACATCGTGATCACGCGTCACGGGAAGCCAGCCGGCGTCCTCGTTGGGTTTGAGACTGAGGATGACTGGTTCGACTACCGGCTGGAGAACGACCCGCGCTTCCTCGCTCGGGTGGAGGCGTCGCGTGCCAGCCTTCGGGACGGTCGTGCGGTCCGGCTCGAGGACCTGAAGCGCCAAGCCTAGGCGGACGCTCTCGGAGCGTCGCCTGGTCACATTGGGCGAGAGCGCAGGGTCCTTCTGGACTCCGGCTCATCCACGGCCTCGGCGAGATGCGCCCCCGCCGGAGGTTCTGGAGTGGAATGGGGAACTCCCAGGGAAGGAGGGCAGCGCATGGCACGCGAGATCATCTCCATCGTCGAGGAGTCGCCGGAGGGAGGATTCGAGGCGAAGGCTGTCGGGCACTCGGTGTTCACCGAGGCGGAGACGTTCGACGAGCTGAAGAAGAGGATTCAAGACGCGGTGCGCTGCCATTTCGATCCGACGGAGAGGCCCTCGCTCATTCGACTTCACCAAGTGCGCGATGAGGTCATCGCTGCATGAAGCTCCCGCGAGACGTCGGCGAGAGGGACCTCGCTGATCTTCTCTAGAGGTACGGCTACAAGATCAGTCGGCAGACGGGAAGCCATCTACGGCTGGCGTCGTCCGCTCGTCACGGCGTGCACTGCGTGACCCTGCCGAACCACAAGCCGCTCAAGGTGGGTACCCTGAGCGCCGTGATCGCGGACGTGGCGAAGTACCTCGAGATCGACAAACAAGATCTCATTCGGGAGCTCTTCGGCCCGTAGGCGACGGCGCGTCGGATGGGCTGTCCCTTGAACCTCCGCGCGCCGGTACGGCTCTGCATCAATCGGGCGCCGGAGTCTGGTCCTGCATTCCAGTATTGAGTTCTGGCGCATGCCGGTGGCTTCGCCTGGACGCGCCCGCGTGCCGTCGCACTGGCATCGGGGTTCGGTCTTTCAATCCAGCACAAGCTTCTAGCGGATTGCGGTAGTCGGGCGATAGGGGGGCGGTGGCTAGCTCTTCCTCCGCGAGGGCGCCTTCATACTGATCTCCTCGGGCGTCGCAGGACTCTCAAGCAGCCAACGCCACAGGGGCATGAAGCGGATGGTGCCGCTCGTTCCGAACCACGACGCGGGTTCCTCGCCGTCCTCGGAGTCGGTCAGGACGAGCAGACGGTCGCAGCCGAGTTCGCGCGATGCCTTGAGCAGGGCGCGGACTTCGCGCGTCTTCGTCTTGGGGTTCTCCAAGTTGTGGCACACCTGGATGAGCTGCGTGACGTGGAGACCTTCCTTGACGACGAAGTCGACCTCGTCGCCCTGCGCGCTTCGCCAGCTGAAGCACTCCAGGGTTCCCTCGAGCTCGCAGCGATGGAACGCGATGGCCACGAGGTTCTCGTAGAGCTTCCCGCGGTCGGGACTCGAACGGAAGCCGGTTGCGGTGACGAGGCCGTTGTCGATCGCGTAGATCTTCCGATCGGCACCCGCTCGCTCGCGAGCCTTGAACGAGAACCGCCGGAGCGAGAAGAAGAGGAAGGCTTCCTCCAAGTGTCGGAGGTACTTCTCCGCCGTGTGGATGCTCTGAAGGCGCGTGCTGCGGACGAGGCCGTTGTACGAGTACGGCGACGCGACGTTGGCCATCAGGTGGTGGGCGAGGTCCTCGAGGCTTTGCGGCGCGCGGATGCGGTGCCGAACGACGATGTCCTTGTACAGGATCGAGCGGACGAGCGTCGTGAGGTAATCGCGGTGCGAGATGGCCTTCAGGGTAGGCTCGGGGTATCCGCCGACCTCGGCATACACCCGCAGGGCTTCGGCCTTCTCTGCGCTCGTGAGCTCGCGACCCTGCGCGCGAACGTACTCGCGGAGGCTGAACGGGAAGAGCACGATCGGCAGGTGCCGACCCGTCAGATGGGTGGCGAGTTCCGAGCTGAGAAGGTGCGCGTTGCTCCCCGTGATCGTGACGTCGACGCCCTGCCGCTGCAGGCGGTTCACGAGGAGCTCCCAACGCGGCACGTTCTGCACCTCGTCGAGGAGAAGGCGCTTCGGCCGATCATAGACAGCGTCGAGAGCGGAGAGGAGTGTGTCGTAGTCCTCGAGGTCGGCGAGGTGCTCGTCGTCGAAGTTGACGTAGCCGAAGCTGCCGAGGTCGTGTGCAAGATGGAGCGCGAAGAACGACTTGCCGGCGCGCCGAGGGCCGAGCACGACTTTGATCAGGTCCGGGGGGACGTGACGCTCATCGATGTCGCGTTCGACATAGGGTGCCTGGAGCTGAGCCTGGGCTTCGCGACGCTGGAGAAGAAGGGCGTCGCGGAGAGTCTCACCCGTCGCAGGCACTCTTCACCCCGTGATGCTCAAAAGTAGCCATGTTTGTGCATTATAGCTGTTGCAGGCAGTCACGACAAGATGCGGCGCGGGGTCACGTCGTCGGCTGGCGAGGGCAGCCCCCAGGGCTGCTCTCCCCGCGATTTGGGCCCGCTGTCACATCCCCTGGAGAGGCACCCCCCACAGCTCTTCCTGCATCTGGACCCGGTTGAGGTGGCGGTAGAGACCATCCTGCGCAATCAGCTCGGCGTGGGTCCCCTGCTGCACGATCCGGCCATCCTGCAGGACCACGATCCGGTCCGCGTTGCGGACGGTCGAGAGGCGATGCGCGATGACGACGGTCGTCCGGCCGGCCATCAGCCGCTCGAGCGCCTGCTGGATGAGGAGCTCGGTCTCGGTGTCGACCGATGAGGTTGCCTCGTCGAGGATCAGGATGGGGGCGTCTTTCAGCACCGCCCGGGCGATGGCCAGGCGCTGACGCTGGCCCCCGGAGAGCTTGACCCCGCGCTCGCCAATCAGGGTGTCGTACCCGTCTGGGAGTTGCGCAATGAAGTCGTGCGCGTTGGCAACGCGTGCGGCTTCGATCATCTCGTCCTCCGTCGCGCTGGGGCGGCCGAAGAGGACGTTCTCGCGCACCGTTCCGTGGAAGAGGAAGACCTCCTGGAGAACGATGCTGATCTGTCTGCGCAGGCTCTCGAGGGTGAGCTTCCGGACGTCGTGCCCGTCGAGGGTGACCGCCCCCTCGCACACGTCGTAGAAACGGGGGACGAGCATCGAGAGCGTGGTCTTGCCGACTCCGGTGGGCCCCACGAGGGCGACGACCGAGCCCGGCGTGACGTCGAGGTCGACGTTCTCGAGCACCGTGTCATCGACGCGGTACCGGAAGGTCACGTTCTGGAAGCGGATTGCCCCTTGCGCGCGGCCGGGGAACTCGATCGCGTCCGCACACTCGGCCACGTCGGGTTCCTGCTCGAGGAGCTCGGCGATCCGGTCCGCCCCGGCTAGGGACTGCTGGATCGACTCCCAGACGTTCCCAAGCGCTCGCACGGGCTGGTAGAGGAGCTCAAGGTAGAGGAAGTAGGCGACGAGGTCGGCGACGGGGAGCGTCTTGTCGAGCACGAGCTTCCCGCCAAAGTAGATGAGGACGATCGTCCCCAGGGAGGCGGCGAACTCGACGGACGGGTGGAAGACGGCCATCAGGCGGAGGGCGTGGAGGAGGGAGTCGCGATAGCGGGCGATCCGCTTCCAGATTCGCTCTCCCTCGCTGTCTTCGCGGGTGAAGGCCTGGATCTCGCGGATCCCGGAGAAGTTGTCGTTCAGGGCCGCGTTCAGCTCCCCGAGCTCGGCTTGGCGCCGGCGGAAGGCGGGTCGGACATAGCGGCTGAAGGCGCGCAGGGCAAGGAGCACGAGGGGGATCGGGAGCATGGAGAGGAGGGCGAGCTGCCAGCTCATGCTGACGAGGACGGCGGTGACGCCGGCGAAGGTGAAGAGGTTGACGAGGAGGTCCGGAATGGCGTGGGCGACGAGCTGCTCGAGGAGCTCGGAGTCGTTCACCGTGCGGGACATGAGCTGGCCCGTCTGCCTGTCGGCGTAGAAGCGGAGGGAGAGGCGCTGGAGGTGGCGGTAGACTTCGTTCCGAACGTCGGCGACGACGTGCCAGCCGGCGACGTGGGCGGCGTAGCTTCGGACGAACTGGAGGCCGGCCCGCAGGACGTAGAGGCCCAGGGTGACGAGGGCGAGCCGAGCGATCAGGGCGAGGGCGTCGGGGCCGGCATCGGGGGCCGTGACCGCGGCGATCATCAGCTTGATGAGCCAGGGTCCGACGAGTTGGATCGCCACGAGGACCAGCATGCTGAGCATCGTGAGCGCAAGCGGGAGCCGGTAGCGCTTCACGTGGCGGAGCACCGCCCGCAGGGACTTCACGCCCTGCCTCTTCGGCTTCCTTGCTGGGTCGCTCATGTGGGGTGCCTCGGACGCGATGGCGTCCTCTTCGAGGTCGCGCCCGTGCGGTCGGCATCTAAGCTTCGAACGCGCTTCCTCGGAGCCGGCTCGCATTGTACCTCACCGCTAGACCGTTCCGTAGGCGAGGAACGCAGCCCAGGGGGCTCACTGACGCGCGCGGCCGGGTTGAACCCTTCTGCTCGCGCGAGGCATGGCGCAGACAAGGGGACGCGCCGGGGACTTGGCGGCTTCCGCCGCGGGTCTCTGATGCCGTAGGATGGCGGCGTCCGTGAGGAGGTGTGCGATGGCAGAGCGGCACAGGTGGCGGATCCTTCAGCCCTCGACGCGGGCGTTCTGGCGCGAGGGGCGGCGGACGCGGGGATACTCGCTCCTCGACTTCCCTCACGGCTACGTCTACGGCCGATGGCCGTACCACTATCTCGGCGCGCGGCGGATCCCGCTCCTCGCGCGTCCAGTCTTTCTTCTCGGCGGCCTCCTCCTCATGCGGCGCCACGGGAAGAAGCCCGAGAAGGGGCACCACCCGCTTGCCGACACGTACCATGGGAAGGTGATGCCGCTCGAGGCGGCCGTCCGCCTCGTGAGCCTGAACGTCCCGCTCGACGTGCGGAACCTCGAGCAGGTGATCCCCTATCCCGTCGCTCGGGACATCGTGGTCCAGAACCCCGACCACCTCGTCGCCCTCGAGTGTCCCTGCCGGGCGGGGCGAGAGGAACCCTGTCTGCCGCTTGATGTCTGCCTGATCGTCGGAGAGCCGTTCGCCAGCTTCGTCGCCGAACACAATCCGGCGACGACGCGCTGGATCAGCCAGGAGGAGGCCGTCGGGATCCTGCAAGCGGAGCACGAGCGGGGCCACGTGCACCACGCCTTCTTCAAGGACGCGATGCTCGGGCGGTTCTACGCGATCTGCAACTGCTGTTCCTGCTGCTGCGGCGCGATGCGCGCCTTCGCACGCGGCATCCCGATGCTGGCCTCGTCGGGCTACGTGAGCCGGGTGACGGCGGAGGCCTGCGTTGGGTGCGGGGCGTGCGTCGGGGCGTGGCCGTTCCGCGCTCTCGAGATGGGCGAGGGGACGGTGCGCGTCGACGAGGCGCGCTGTATGGGGTGCGGGGTGTGCGTCTCGAAGTGCCCGCGGGGAGCACTCTTGCTCGTCCGCGATCCGAAGAAGGGCGAGCCGCTCGACGTCCGCGAGCTCGCGAGGTCCCGCGCGGCCTGAGCCTGGTTCGGCCACGCCCTGTCATGGATATGTCGACAGCGCTCGCCGTCGCGCGACACGACGCTTGTTCTACTCAACGCCATGAGTAATATTACTCAGCGTCATGAGTAAACCGCTGGCTGCCGAATTCGAGAGGAATCAGATCGACGTCCTGGTCGGCCGACTGCGCGAGCCGCGGCGCTTCCTGCAAGTCGTCGCCGGGCCGCGTCAGGTGGGGAAGACGACCCTCGTGCGCCAGGCGCTCA
>CAYHBG010000054.1:0-1846 GCA_964354815.1 uncultured Thermotogae bacterium | reverse complement strand
GTCGTCGCCGGGCCGCGTCAGGTGGGGAAGACGACCCTCGTGCGCCAGGCGCTCAGGCCGTGGGGCGAACGTGCGCGCTACGCCTCGGCCGACGAGCCGACGCTGCGGGACCGGGCTTGGATTGCCTCTCAGTGGGAGGCTGCACGCCTCGTAGCCCGAGACGCAGGGAAGGCCGGAAGCATCCTCGCCCTCGACGAGATCCAGAAGGTCCCGGGCTGGTCGGAGACGGTGAAGCGTCTCTGGGACGAGGACACGGCCGCCCGGCTCCTCCTCCGGGTGGTCCTGTTGGGGTCGGCGCCGCTCCTCATCCAGGAAGGGTTGAGCGAGAGCCTGGCGGGACGGTTCGAACTCCTCGTCCTGCCGCACTGGTCGTTCGCCGAGATGCGCGCGGCGTTTGGCTTCACGCTCGACCAGTACCTCTTCTTTGGCGCGTACCCCGGCGCGGCACCGCTGGTCGCAGACGCAGGGCGTTGGTCGCGCTACGTCAAGGATGCGCTCATCGAGACGACCGTCGCGCGGGATGTCCTTCTCCTCTCGCGAGTGGACAAGCCCGCGCTCCTGCGGCAAATGTTCGAGCTTGGCTGCCGCTACTCGGGCCAGATCCTCTCCTACACGAAGATGCTCGGGCAGCTCCAAGATGCCGGGAACACGACGACGCTTGCCCACTACCTCGACCTTCTCTCTGGAGCCGGCATGCTGACCGGCCTCCAGAAGTACGTGGGCTCGGTCGTACGGCAGCGCGGCTCGAGTCCGAAGCTCCTGGTGAGGAACACGGCGCTCATGACGTCCCAGAGCGGACTCACGCTCGAAGAGGCCAGGCAAGACGCGGACTTCTGGGGGCGGCTGACCGAATCGGCGGTCGGCGCGCACCTGGCGAACGCGGCGGCGGCAGGCGAGGGCCGCCTCTTCTACTGGCGGGAGCAGAACCGCGAGGTGGACTTCGTGCTCCAGGCCGGTCGCCGTGTGATCGCGGTGGAGGTGAAGAGCGGGCACAGGCGCGAGGCGCTTCCCGGACTGGCCGCGTTCATGGAGCAGGTCCGAGGCGCTCGTCCCGTGCTCGTGGGCGGGGACGGTATCCCGCTTGAGGAAGCGCTGATGCGGCCGGTGGCTGAGTGGTTCGGTGGGTGAAGCCTCCCTAGCGACGGCAAGACGCGGAGTCGCGGTCGGGTCTCTGTGCTCCTCGCGGAGGGCACCGGGATGGTTGGGCAGCCACCTCAACACTTGATCCTTGTCGGGGGGATGAGACGGAGGCATTCTGTCCGCGGCGGAAGGGCAGCTTGCGGTGGGCCTGGACGGTTCGGCCTGGGTGGCCCAGGCGACGAGCATCGCGGGACGGGCTTGATCGAAGACGAGAGCCGACTGAGGAGGGAGGATGAGAGAGGTTCTGGTTGGTGTAGTTGCTGTGCTTGCACTGGCCGCGTGCGTCTGGGGCGCCGAGGAGCAGATCCTGATTCGGCCGGGGACGGCGCCCAACCTGGATGGGCGGGTCGAGCTCGCCGAGTGGTGTGACGCGAGCGGCGTCCGGTTCTGCGTGAGAGACGATCTGGAGGTGCAGGTCCTCTTCAAGCACGACGCGTCCTTCCTCTACTTCGCTTTCGTGTACGGAGAGAACTCGGCGGGCGCACTGCTCATGCCCGAGATTGCCGTCGACACCGAGTTTGACCGCGGTGCGGCGTGGGTTGCCGATGACTGGTGGTTCCACGTCTCCGCCACGGACTGCGAAGCGACGGGGCTGTTCGGCATCTACACGGCCTGTGCCCTCGATCACGGCGACTGGAGCGGAGTCCCCAACTTCTCGCGCTCGAAGAACCCGTCGGCCATCAACCAGTTCGAGATCCGGATCCCG
>CAYHBG010000053.1:9120-10369 GCA_964354815.1 uncultured Thermotogae bacterium | reverse complement strand
CTCACACGTGCATTCGCCAACGCCGGCAAAGTGGCGTAGATCAACGGGCTGCTAACCTGAAGGTGATGCTCGTCTTCGGTGATGAAGATCACGTTCAGGTCGCTCCCGACAAACCCCACGTCCACCAAGCGTACGACGGCTTCCGCGAGCAGGCGGGCCTGTGGGTTCGTCTCAACCCGGATCGGGACTACGTGGCAGCCATCGTGGGCGTCCAGGTAAGCGGGAGGCTCCCGGACAATCCGGCGAACGCCGAACCCTCGAACTGGCTTGACGTTGACCCGTGGTCCCTGCCCGTCGAGCACCGGCAGGTCGCTCTCCTCGCCGCCGTCGCGGAGATGATGGACCGCACAAGGTCGGGCGTCTGGAGCGAGGACCTCGCCTCCGTCCTCGCATCCTGGTGAGCTGATCCGAGAGAAGTCTCCAGCACCTAGGCGCCCGCGGCGGGCTTCTGAGGGGTCGCGAGCGGACTCCGCAGCGGCACTGTTTGCTGCCGTCGTTCATGGCCCGCCCGAGGCCTCTCGACCACTACCGCTGCCGAACGCCGCGTCCTGTGCCTCCGCTGTGGGGAGTGGCGCGGTCCCTCCCTGGCTTGGGCGGGGCCGCCCGGACCCGAATGGAGTGGATTCCCAGGCGGTTCGCTCCCAGGATGTCGGTCAGCAGTCGATCTCCGACCATGATCGCCGCGTCGGGAGGCACCTCAAGACGCGCTAGGAGGGCGACGAAGCCGCGACGCCAGGGCTTCCCTGCCCCGTGCTCAACGGGGTAGCGGCGGGCGAGCCCGTGCATGACGGCATCGTCCACGACGCGTCGGCGGTTGGTGAGGATCCCGATCCGATACCCCATCTCCTCGAGGCCCTCGAGGAGGGCGACCGTGTCCGGCGAGAGGCTCTTTGGCCTCCGGCCTCCGAGCGTGTTGTCGAGGTCGAAGAGAATGGCGCGCTTCCCTTCTCGGAAAAGGCCGGCGAAGTCGATCGCCGCGAGCGAGGGAGCGACCTCACGCGAGCGTAGGAGCCTCATCGGTCCCTCGGACGATCTCTCCGATCGCCGCTGCCGGCCGGAGCGCCTCCAGGATGGACAGGAACTCCTCCTCCATCCCTGGCCCGACGTAGACCTTGAACAGCGTCCTGCCATCCTGGAGGACGTAGTCGCGACGAACGTTCGCCGCGCCGTCGTAGGCCGAGAGGATGGCGTCGATGAAGTGGATCTCGTCTGCGCTCGCGGCGAGCCAGAACACCGTCGCGTCCTTCGG
>CAYHBG010000053.1:4430-9020 GCA_964354815.1 uncultured Thermotogae bacterium | reverse complement strand
CTCGGCGAACGAGCGCCGGTCTCCCATGCTAGGGCGTCGGAGGCGTCACCGAAGTGCCGGTTCCTGCAGCCTGTTTCAGGAGATCGGCGACCTCTGTCGGCCGGTACGTCGGGTCGTCCTTGGCGATTCGATCCAGGCGCGTCTTCGCCTGAGAGCTCCTCCCGGATGCGAGGTCGAGCTTCGCCAAGTCGAACAGGGCATCCAAGCCGGCCTTGGCGAGAGGCTTCCCCTGGCCGACCTGGGCCTGGACGACGTCCACGACCTTCTCGTACACGCTCACCTTGGCCGCGTCCGTCGTCACGGACGTGAGGCCCTTGGCGAGGTAGCTCAGGGCCGTGTCGTACTCCGCGCGCCACTTGTAGGCCTCAGCGATCCCGAGGTAGGACTCCAGGGAGTCGGGCCGGGCCGTGAGGACGGCCGCGTACTGCCGTATCGCTGCGCTCCACATGTACTGGGCCGCATACACCTTGGCGAGCTTCAGCTTGAGGTCGAGGTCTCCTGGGACGAGCTCGACGAGCTTCTCCCCCAGGCGCTGCCTCTGCGGGTCGGCCGAGGCGCGCGAGAAGGCCGTCCGGTAGTTCTCGATCGCCCGGTCCTTCTCCCCTTGGGCAAGAAGGGCCTCCGCCAGGCCAGCGTAGGCGTCCGCGCTGTACGGCGAACGTCGGATCGCGTCCTCGAACTGGCGCTGCGCCTTGGCCAGTTCGCCGAACGCTAGGTGGGCCCGGCCGAGCGCAATCAGGACATCGACCGAGCCAGAGCGGGCCAAAGACTCCTCGTACCGACCGATCGCGATGCCGTACAGGCCCTCGATGGTCTTGGTGAGGTCGGCGAGTCGCTTGTCGTCGTCTGCCGTCCGGGTGGTCTTCGCGCGAAGCGCGTCACGCTCCGTCTGGGCGGCCCGCATCCGCTGGTAGGCGAGGTCGCCTTGGCTCGCCTTCAGCTTCGCGTTCTCCGGATCGATCTTCTGGACCTGGCTGAGAAGGCGGTCCGCCTCGTCCAGGTCGCCGAGGGAGAGCGCTGCGGAGACGAGCTTGGTCAGGATCGTGACGTCCTCCGGGCGCAGGGCCATCGCCGCCTTGTACTGCTCGATGGCCTGGGCCAGGTTCCCGTTGCGCATCGCCACGTCCCCGGAGGCGATGTACGCCGCGACGTTCTTGGGATCCTTGGAGATGGCCTCCTTGAATCGGACGTCGGCGCCGATCAGGTCCCCGCGCTCGAGGAGAAGCTTTCCGTACAGGTAGATCGCGGTCGCGCTGCTGGGGTCGAGACCAAGGATGCGGTTGAGGAACGCCTCGTCGGTATCGACGTTTTCCAGGGTCGCCAGGTACTGGGTGAGGGCCTTCTGCCGGTAGTCCGCGATCTGGGCGGCGAGCGTCTCGATCTTCGCCCGCTCCTCGTCGGTGGGGCTCTCCTTCTTCTCGAGCGTGGTCTTCTCCTGCTTCGCCCGCTCCATCTTCGTCTCGTACATCCGCCCGATGTAGTACGGCAGGTACGGGTCGGCCGTCGTCCCCTCATCCCTCAGTCGCTCGTATTCGGCGAGGCCCTGGTCAAGGTCCCGGAGCTGGACGAGGTAGGCGTTCGCGAGCGGACGGTTGATCTTGACCTTCGCTTGGGCCAAGGCTTCTTCGTACCAGGCGGCAAAGCGCTGATCGGACTCCTGCTTGGTGAAGTCCTGGAGGACGCGCTCCTTCGCCTCGGCGAGAGTCGGCGTCCGCGCTGCCTTCCGGTCGGTGACCCGGATGATGTGGTAGCCGTAGTCTGTCTTCACGATTCCGCTTGTCTCACCGATCTGGAGGGCGAACGCCGCGGCCTCAAACTCGGGCACCATCTGACCCCGAGAGAAGAAGCCGAGGTCACCGCCCTTCTCGGCGCTGGCCGTGTCCTGCGAGTCCCTCGTGGCCAGCTCGGGGAAGCTTGTCCCCAGAGCGAGCTCATCCAGGATCGACTGCGCTTTCGCCTCATCCGCGACGAGGATGTGCGATGCCCGGACCTGCTCCGCCTCGGAGTAGGTGGTGATGTTCTTCTCGAAGAAGCCGGCGAGGTCGTCGTCCGACGGCGTGATGGGGCCGACGACCGCTTGCTGGAGGGCCTCGTTGCGGAGGCGCGTGGCCACGCTCGCCCTCATCTCGCCCTTGAACTGATCCAGGGTCCGGTTCTGCCCTTTCAGGTACTCGACCAGGGTCACCTCGGTGATGCCGTATCGGGCAAGCAGGTCGGCGTAGTCCTTCTCCGCGGTCTCGTTGACCTGCGCGTCCGAGACTCGAAGGCGACGCCGTTCCGCCTCCTGGTCGTAAATCGCCTGGCGGACGAGCCCCTGAAGCGCCTGGGCCTCGACCTGCAGCCGGAGCAAGGCGCCCGTCGCTCCAGCGGTGAGGCTCGTCGTATCCTGCCCCATCTGCTGGGAGTAGGCGAGGTACTGGTTCATGAGGTTGGTGGCGCTCTGGTTCAAGGTCTCCGCGGGGATCCGCGTCCCGTTGACGGTCGCGGCGACGGTGAGTCCCTCTTGCTGACCGGCCTGCTTGGATCGGAACAGGCCGCCGCGGTCCACCCCGATCAGTGCCGCCCCAAGGGCGAACGCCACGACCAGCGCCCAGATGACCGCCTTCTTGTGTCGCTCGAAGAATCGCTGCATGGACCTTCAGTCACTCCTTCGCGGTAGAGTACAAGCCGACCGCAATACTAACGACCCGCAAACCCGTCAGCAAGGGATGAAATCAGCCCAGCCCCTCGAGGGGCTGGGGTGCATCCGGCTCTCCCAGAGCCTTGGGGAGGATAGGATGGCGGGAACGCACGTCGAAGTGCAGCGCCGTCTTCTCCTGGTCCTCGATGTGGACGCTCGCGAAGCTGGGGGTGAAGAAGAGGTCGACCCCGCTCGCCGCAACGTAGCTCCGCGCGATGGCGATCGCCTTCACGGCCTGGTTTACCGCGCGCGGCCCGATGACCTGGATCTCCACCTGCCCCTTCTCCCGAAACCCGTTCGCCACCGCGCCCGCGGTGGCTCCAGGATCGGATGTGGATGAGACCTTGAGCGTCTCCATCTCTCCTCCTACTTGGCGCTCTCGGTGAACTGCGTTTGGCGGATGACGTTGACCTTGATCTCCCCCGGATAGTTCAACTCCTCCTCGATCGCCCGGGCAATGTCGTAGGCCAGCTTGGCGGCCGCCTCATCGCTCGCGCGCTCTGGCTGGACCATCACTCGCACCTCGCGCCCGGCCTGGATCGCGTAGGCCTCTTGGACAGAGGGGAAAGAACGGCACAGTTCCTCAAGGTCGTGAAGGCGCTGGATGTACCGCTCAAACGTCTCCTGACGGGCTCCGGGGCGAGCCGCGGACAACGTGTCGGCCGCCTGAATGAGGACCGCCAGGATGCTTCGGAGCTCCACGTCTTCGTGATGGGCAGCGATGGCCTGGACGACGTCGGGGGCCTCTCCGTACCGCCGGGCGAGGTCCGCGCCAATCAGGGCGTGGGGGCCGTCCACCTCATGGTCGACCGCCTTCCCGATGTCGTGGAGGAGTCCGGCACGCTTGGCGCTTGCCGCGGAGATCCCGCCCAGTTCGTCGGCGAGCATCTTCGCGATCCAGCTCACCTCAAGCGAGTGGGAAAGCTGGTTCTGGCCGTAGCTGGTCCGATAGCGCAGGCGACCGAGAAGGGCCGCCAGCTCAGGGTGGAGATCCACTCCCAGGTCGAACGCGGCCTTGCGCCCTTCCTCCTTCACCTGCTCAGCCAGGCGCGCCTTCGCGCGTTGCACTTTCTCTTCAATCTGCGCTGGGTGGATCCGTCCGTCCTCCAAGAGGCGGGTCAAGGCCATCCGCGCCACTTCGCGGCGCAGCGGGTGGAAGCACGAGAGGACGACCATCTCCGGGGTGTCGTCCACCAGGAGCTCCACGCCGGTCAGGGCCTCGAACGTCTTGATGTTCCGTCCCTCCCGCCCAATGATCCGCCCCTTGAACTCCTCCGAGGGGAGGGGGACAGAGCAGACGGCGTTCTCCTCCAGGTACTCCGCCGCGTAGCGTTGGACGGCCGTCGCAAGGATCCCCGCGGCGCGCTGCTGGGCCTCCTCCCTCGCCCGCCTCTCGACTTCCTCGACCTTGCGCGAGAAGAAGCGCTGCGAGTCGGCCTCCACGAGCTTGAGGAGTTGCGCCTGGGCCTCTTGTTGCGACCAGCCGGCCATCCGCTCCAGGCTCGACTTCGCTTCGGCGAGGAGGCGCGTCCCGACTTCCTTCAGCTCCTCGACCTCCGTTTCGTCCTGGTTGAGGGAATCCTCGATCTTCTCGAGGTAGCTTGCCTTCTTGGCCAGTCGTTCCTCTCGCCGCAGGGCCCGCTCCTCGATGCGCGCGAGTTCCTCCTCGCGTCGCGCGGTACGGCGCTCCAGTTCCTCGCGCATCTCCTGGATCTGCTGGCGTGCCTCGAGGATCTTCTCACGCTTCAGCTGCTCCGTCTCTTCCTGCGCCGCCTTCTGAAGTTCCGCCAGCCTCTTCCTGCGCGGGATGCTCCCCAAGGCGAGCCCCAGGGCGGCCGCGGCTAGGACGCTGATGGCCATCCCGATGTACTCAATCATCTCGTCTCACGTCCTCTCTCTCCGCGTCCTTT
>CAYHBG010000053.1:0-4330 GCA_964354815.1 uncultured Thermotogae bacterium | reverse complement strand
GCCTTCTCCTCGGCCGGGCTGGTGACCGAGATGTCGTAGCCGACGAGTTTCGCCGTCAGGCGGACGTTCTGGCCGCCCTTGCCGATGGCGAGAGAGAGCTCGTCGTCGGGGACGAGGACCTTGGCCGTCCGGTCAGCCGGGTTCAACTGCACGGAGAGGACCTTCGCCGGCTCAAGGCCGTTGCGGAGAAGGAACTCGAGGTTCTCACTCCAGCGGACGAGGTCGATCTTCTCCCCGGACAGCTCCCGGGTGACGACGCGCACGCGTGCTCCGCCGGCACCGACGCAGGTACCGACCGGGTCGACGTTCGGGTCGAGCGACTCCACGGCCACTTTGCTCCGCCGCCCGGGTTCCCGTGCGATCGCCCGAATGACGATGACGCCCTCCTCGATCTCCGGGACCTCAAGGCGCAGGAGCTGATGGACGAACTCCTTGTGCGCGCGGGATAGGGTGATCCGCGGGTCTCCCTGGGTCTTCTCAACGCTCACGAGGTAGGCCCGCAACCTCTCGCCGGCGTGGTACCGTTCACTGGGGATTCTCTCTGCGTCCGGGAGAACCGCTTCGGTCTCTCCCAGGTTCACCCACACGTCCTTCCCCTCGAAGCGGTGAATGGAACCCGTGATGATCTCGCCGACTCGGTGCGCGTACAGCTCGTACACGATGTCGCGGCGCTTCTGCGTGATCTCCTGGCGGATCGTCTCCTCGGCCTTCTTGGTGGCGATTCGGCCGAACTTCGCGAGGTCGATCTTTCTCCCGTTGATGCGGATGTCGCCCGAGTGCTGGTCGATCTCGACGGCGACCTCGGCCTCTGTTCGGTACTCCTCCTGGTACGCGGCGGCAAGCCCCTTGCGGATCGCGTCGTAGAGATCCTCGCGGGCGATCCCCTTCTCCTTCGCCATCTCCTCAAGAGCCTCAATGAACTCGATGTTCATGGTCGGTGGGGGCCTCCCCGGCTGACGTTCCTTGCGGCCTTCCAGGGGAGAGAGATGGGGGGGAAGGGAGCGCTCCGCACGCCGCCGTGCGACCCAGGATGGGCGCCTGCCCTCTCTTGGCGCCGGGAGTTCATTCCTGCGCCCCGGTCCCTCAACCTCTCTTCCCTTCGCGACATGGCTGCGCTATTATACGAAAACCCGCGCTTGCACGCAAAATTGCACAGAGGTGGCCCCCGTGGTGAGGTTCGAGTTCGTGGTTGCCGAGGGGGACGTCGGGAGCCGCCTGGACGTCGCCGCGGCACGGCACGTTGGCGTGGCCTCGCGAAGCGAGGTCCAGCGCGCGATCCGGGCGGGTGAACTGCGGATCGACGGCGTCGCGTCCTGCCCGTCGTCCCGTCGGCTCCGGGTGGGGGAGAGGGTCGTCTGGGAGCGTCATGTGCGCCCCCTTCTCGCGCCGGCGCCGCTTGAGCTAGCCGTCGTGTACGAGGACGACGACATCCTCGTGCTGAACAAGCCGTCGGGGCTTGTCGTTCATCCTGGGGCAGGAACGCATGCCACGACGCTGGTTGAGGGCATTCTGGACGACCAGCCTCTGCCCCAGGGGGACGACCCCGCCCGGCCCGGGGTCGTGCATCGCTTGGACAAGGAGACGAGCGGGGTCCTCGTTCTGGCGAAGACGGCGGGTGCGCTCCAGGCCCTGAAGGCCGAGTTCGCCGGACGTCGGGTCACGAAGACGTACGTCGCGGTCGCCATGGGGACCCTCACGGAAGACGAGGGAGTGATCGATGCTCCGGTCGCGCGCGACCCCAGCCGGCCCCGCCGGATGGCCGTTCGCTCGGGCGGACGCCCCGCAGAGACGGAGTTTCGCGTCCTCGCGAGGGGCGCTGGAACGACCCTCCTCCTCGTCTTGCCGCGGACGGGGCGGACGCACCAAGTCCGAGTCCATCTTGCCTACATCGGCCACCCGCTCGTCGGGGACCGGCTCTATGGAAAGCGCAGCCAGGCGTCGCTGCGTCTCCTCCTCCATGCATGGCGTCTCGCGTTCACTCACCCCGGCTCCGGAGCAGAGGTCGAGTTCGAGGCCCCCGTGCCCCCGGAGTTCCCTACCTATCCGTACGGCGATCTCCCGCTCGCCGGAGCGCCGCGCGAAGGTAGTCCCCCCCTGCCAGGTAGGTAGCGCCGATGGCCGCGTAGAGAAGAGGGAGACGGGCCGGCCAGCGCAGGAGGAGGAATCCGAGGGCAAGGAAGGTCAGTCCTGCTGCTGCCTTCCCAACGTAGCGCGCTCCCTGGACGCGGCTCTCTCGGAGTTGCAGGACGAGGGCGCCGAGTCCCAATCCTACCTGCGGGACGAGGAAGAGGACGACCGCCAGAGCGGGAATCTCTCCGAGATAGGTGAGCGACGCGAGGAGCGAGGCGTAGAGGGTCTTGTCGACGATCGGATCGAGGGCCTTTCCCCACGCCGTGACTTCCCCGCGTTGCCGCGCCACCATCCCGTCGAGCACGTCGCCCACGCAGAAGAGGAGAGCCAGCGCGACCGCAGCCGGGCGTTGGTCGAGGAAGAGGAGGACAAGAACGCCGGGAATGAGGGCGGCGCGGGCAAGGGTGATCCGGTTCGCAAGAGACATGGGGAACGAGATGGTAATGGTCCTCTCTCGAGCGGGCAAGCCCGGTTGCACCCCTTCTTGGGGCGCCGCTATAATCCCGCGCGAGTCCGGACTCGCGAAGGGAGCGGTGAGATGAGAGAGAGAGTCATCATCATGGGGGCAGCAGGCCGCGACTTCCACAACTTCAACGTCCACTTCCGCGACAACTCACAGGTTGAGGTCGTCGCGTTCACGGCGACGCAGATCCCCGACATCGCGGGCCGCGTCTACCCCGCGGCGCTCGCCGGGAAGCACTACCCTCAGGGGATCCCGATCGAGCCGGAGGAGAAGCTGGAGGAACTCATCCGGTCGAAGAAGGTCGACGTGGCGGTGTTTGCCTATAGCGACGTCACCAACCAGTACGTCATGGAGCGCTCAGCGATGGTCAACGCGGCGGGCGCCGACTTCATGCTCCTCGGCATCCGTTCGACGACCCTCAAGTCGAAGAAGCCGGTCGTCTCCATCACGGCTGTGCGGACGGGATCCGGGAAGAGCCAGACCACCCGTCGGGTCTGTGACATCCTGAAGGCGAAGGGGAGGAAGCTCGCCGTGGTCCGCCACCCGATGCCGTACGGAGACCTGGTGAAACAGGAAGTGCAGAGGTTTGCTACCCTGGACGACCTCGACCGACACCACTGCACGATCGAGGAGCGAGAGGAGTACGAACCGCACGTCGCACGCGGAACGGTGGTCTACGCGGGCGTCGACTACGAGAAGATCCTGCGTAGGGCAGAGGAAGAGGCGGACGTCGTCATCTGGGATGGAGGCAACAACGACTTCTCCTTCTACCAGCCGGACCTGTCGATTGTCGTGGCGGACCCGCATCGCGCCGGGCATGAGCTCCTCTACTACCCGAGCGGCGTCACCCTGCGCACGGCCGACGTGGTGGTCATCAACAAGGTGGACACGGCGTCCCTGGAGGACATTCGCTTCGTGCGGGAGAACATCGCGGCCGCCAACCGCCGCGCCAGGATCGTCGAGGCCGCCTCTCCGATCCTCGTCGACAACCCGAGCGTCATCCTCGACAAGCACGTTCTCGTGATCGAGGACGGTCCAACGCTGACGCATGGCGGGATGGAGTTCGGTGCCGGGACCATCGCAGCGCAGCGGTTCGGTGCGCGGGAGATCGTCGATCCTCGGCCCTACGCCGTGGGCTCGATCGCCGAGACCTATCGGAAGTACCCGAAGGTCGGTCTGCTCCTTCCAGCGATGGGGTACGGGAAGCAGCAGATCCGCGATCTGCAGGAGACGGTCGATCGAACGGAGTGCGACGGCATCGTGATCGGAACGCCGATCGATCTCTCTCGGCTCCTGACGTTCAAGGTCCCGACCACTCGGGTCCGCTACGAGCTCCAGGAGATCGGGGCGCCTACCCTGACGGAGTTCCTGTCCAAGTTCTGACGATTGCCGTCGCCGAGGACGCCGCCTGCCAGGCGGCTACGTCGTGTGGAGGGCGAAGACGGCGCTGAGGAGGACTCCGAGCAAGGCGCCTGCCGCAACGCCAAAGGGGACATCGGCAAAGACGTACCCGACAAGCGCTCCGACGGCCAGCCCGACGGGAAGCAGGATGCGCACGTGGCGGCCGAGCCGCGCGAGGAACGACAACCTGGGGGGTATGGGTTCCCTCCTCTCCGAGAACCTTGAGCGAGTGCCACACTACGGTGGGGGCGCGTTGCCCCGGCGTGGTGGTGCGGGGCCCTTCGCTCGCCCGACGTGGCCACTCTACGGCATGCGAGCGGGGGCATTCAAGGGCGC
>CAYHBG010000052.1:3101-10557 GCA_964354815.1 uncultured Thermotogae bacterium | reverse complement strand
GGCTACGTGCGGGCCGGATGGTGGGGGTTCCTCCTGGCGGGCGCGGCGTTCATCCTGCCGGCCTCGCTCCTTTCTGCGCTCCTGGCATGGAGCTACCTCCGCTCGGGATCGCTCCCGAGCGTCCAAACCATGTTCCGCATGGGGATCCAGCCGGTGGCCCTGGCGATCATCCTGACCGCGACGTGGCGGCTGGGGCGCACCGCACTTCGGGATTGGACCTGGGCTCTGTGGGGAGCCGCGGCGCTTGCCGGGGAACTCGCCGGGGTGGACGCGACGTGGATCCTCCTCGGTGCGGGACTCGCCTCTCTTGCCCGTGCGGGCCTCCTCTCGCGGGGGATGGGTCCGCTCGCCTTCCTCGCTCTCGTCGGGGCGGGGAACACGGCTCCGGCCACCGCACACACCCCCGTCTCGGTCGGGCTCTTCTTCCTCAAGGTGGGCGCCCTCCTCTTCGGAAGCGGCATGGTCCTCTTCGCCTTCGTCGAGAGGGGCCTGGTCGACGGCGGCTGGCTCACCTCGGGTCAGCTTGCCGACGCGATCGCCGTCGGTCAGATGACGCCGGGGCCGGTCCTCTCTTCGGCCACCTTCATCGGCTGGCTCCTCGCCGGTCCTCTCGGTGCGGTCGCCGCGACCCTCGGCGCGTTCCTCCCCGCGTTTGGGTTGATGTCCGTCATCGCTCCCCACTTCCGCCGCCTGCGGCGACACGCCTGGCTGCGCGAGGCCCTCTTGGGTGTCTCCGCCGCGGTCGTGGGAATCATGCTGGGCATGGCTGCCCGGATCGCCCTTGGCATGGCCTGGGACGCCGGAACGGCCGTCCTCTCTCTCGGGGCGCTTCTCCTCCTCCTCGTGAGGTCGCCCGCCTGGGCGGTCGTCCTCCTCGGTGCAGGAGCAGGGGCGCTTCGGCTCGTCTAGCGATTCTCGCTCTCGTCGCAGCGTGTGATACCATAGGTCACCACACCTTAGATGGGATGGGAAACCTCGCGCGAGGAGGCGGCGATGGCGAACGAGCAGCCGGCGGCGAAGATGGGGCGGTGGGGAAGGAACGTCATGGGGGCATCCTGCGTGGCGCTCTTGGGGGCGCTCCTCTATCTCGTGGCGGCGATCCTTCCGGCTGGGGTGGCGGAGGGGGAGGCGACGGTCGTGCTCTTCGGCGGCGCCGCGACGATGGGCGCCGAGGTGCGGCTCTTCATCCTGGTCGCCCTCCTCGGCGCCCTCGGGGCCGGGATCCACATGGCGACCTCGTTTGCCTACTTCGCGGGGAAGGGGGACCTCGGGGCAGGCTGGGTGTGGTGGTACGTCCTGCGGCCGTTCATCGGCGCGGCGGTGGCGACGCTCCTCACGCTCGTTCTGCGTGGGGTGGCCTTCTCAGCGAGCGCGGAGGGGACGGACGTGAACCTGTACGGGATCCTCTCCTTCGCGGGTCTTGCCGGGATGTTCTCCAAGCAGGCTGTCGAGTGGATGCGGCAGATCTTCGATCAGATGTTTCGCCGGCTCGCGAACGTGGAGGGGGAGCCGAAGTGACGACGAAGCACGGACCGCGAGGTGCGGGGTTCGCGGCGCGGGCAGAGGGGCTGCTACGCGCTAGGAGGCCTCGGCATTCCGCAGGCGGCGCTGGCGGAGGATGACGAACAGGAGGCCGACGGCGGCGATCCCGGCCATCGTCAGGAACATCCCGCGGTAGCCGATGACCGGGGCCACGGCCCCGGCGACGAGGGGGCCGAGGACGGCACCCAGGCCACGCGTGGATTCGTACAGGCCAAGCATCGCTCCGTGCGTGCCCGCCGGCACGCAGTCCCCGATCTCGGCGGTCGATCCGATATACAGGGCGCTGAACCCGATCCCGCTCAGAAGGTACCCGGCCGCCATCCCCCACGCGCTCCGGCTGAAGGCGAACAGGCACGGGGCGGCGGTGGAGAGGGTGAATCCGAGGAGGACGATCCTCTGGCGTCCGACTCGGTCGGCGAGGCGGCCGAAGAGGATGAGGGCCGGGACCTGGATCCCCGCGTTGAGCGCACTCACGACCCCCATCGCTCCGGCGGAGATCCCCAGGGTCGCCATGTAGACGTAAAGCAGGGAGAAGAACCCCGACGTCGCCGCCTGGCGCAGGACGGTGCCGAGGTAGAGGTCGCCGAGTCCGCTCTGTTGGAGCCAACTCCACGTTGATCCGCGGGGGGCGGCGGCGGGTCCGGAATCATCGGGCAGAGCGGCAAGGGCGAAGAGGGCGAGGAGGGGGAACGTGGCAAGAGCGAGGAAGCTCCACCGGAACCCGATCGCCTCGAGCACGAACCCGACAGCCAGAGAACCCAGCGTGTACCCCAGAGATCGGGAGGAGGTGACGTAGGAGAGGTTCCTCCCTCGCTGCGTCGCCGCGCTGGCGGACGAGACGAGGGCCATGGAGAGGGCGGCGAAGCCGGTGAGGAAGAAGACGCGGGCGAAGACGCTGGCCAGCACGCCCGCCGGCGGGAGGAGGAAGGCGAGCGTTCCGACCGCGGCCGCGGTGAGGACGAGGGCGAGCGAGAGGAGCAGTTTGCGGGCGCGGACGCGCGCCAGGGGACCTAGGAGGAGGCTCCCCAGAAGGACGCCCAGCGCGGCCAGGCTCTCCACGAGGCTGATGACGAGCGTGGGGGCAGAGAGCCCCTTCAGGTAGAGCTGGACGAGGAGGCCGAGCCCTCCCTGGGCGGCGTAGGAGAGGACGCACGCCCCGGCAAGGGGGAGCGCCCACCGCCACCCGGGGTCGACTGACCCGCAGGCGGCACGCTGGTCTGGCTCACTCGGCTTCGTCCTGTGCATGGCGGGAAGACAGGCCGGCCTGGGCACAAGACCGGCCCGGCGGAAGCTGCGGTGCGTCCTGCCTAGCTGCGGGAGATCTCCCCGACGAAACGGGTGACGGCCTGCGTTAGGGCATCGCCCTGGGTGTGCTCGGAGCGCAGGCTGAGGGTCGCGACAGGCTTCCTGCCGCACAGGGTCTCGAGTTGGGCGAACGTCTTTCCGGGGTTCTCGCCCCCCTGGGTGCAGAAGAAGGCGACCTTCTGGGGAAGGGCCTTCCCGCGCTCTGTCAGGTAGCCCCGAAGTGGGCTTGCGAGAGCGCTTCCCCAGACGGGCGCCCCCAGGACGACGAGGTCGTAGCGGCTCGGATCGAGCTTCGGCTGCTCGATCCTTCCTGGGACTTCCCGCATCCCTTCCCGGCCCGAGCGCAGGAACCCGAAGAGGCCGCGGCGAGGCCGGACGTCCTTGATCTCCTCGACGTCCGCCGCCAACCCTTTCGCGACCGCCTCGGCGACCCGCTTCGTCTTCCCAGTCCGCGAGTAGTAGACCACCAGCGCTTTCATCGTGCACCTCCTAGGTGGCCAGTTGTAGCACGGCTCGGTCTGGAGAACAAGCTCGGGCGGTGCCTCTTGTCAACGGCGGCTAGCGGGATAAGATGAGTCATCATTCGCGGGATTGAAGGAGGAATGGTGCAGCCCCTGTCCGGTGCTCAGGCGTGGGAGGAACTGGTGATTGGGAACCGCCGCTACGCGTCCGGCCATCCCATCCGGCCCCGGGCGACGGTCGCCCGCCGAGCGGAGGTCGCGCCCGCCCAACGGCCCTTCGCGGCGATCCTCGGCTGCTCGGATTCCCGCGTTCCTCCGGAGGTCCTGTTCGATCAGGGTCTGGGCGACCTGTTCGTCGTCCGTACCGCTGGGCACGTCCTCGACCAGGCCGCCGTGGGAAGCCTGGAGTACGCGGTGGAGCACCTCCGCGTCCCCCTGGTCGTGGTTCTCGGGCACCGCCGGTGCGGGGCCGTCGATGCGACCGCCAAGGGAGGGCCTGCCGAGGGGGGGATCGCCTGGCTCGCCCGAGCGATCGGCCCGTCGGTCGAAGGGGCGAGGGGGCGGCAGGGGGACCTCGTGGAGAACGCCGTCCGCCTCCACGTGACGCGGACGGCCGAGGAGCTGCGGGCCTCCCAGCCTATCCTTCACCCTTCCGTCGAGAAGAAGGCGGTCGAGGTCGTCGGGGCGTACTACGACCTCGACACCGGCCTCGTCAGCCGGCTCGGCTGAGGCGCGGCGCGCACCGCCAAGCTCGATCCTGTCTTGTGTGCCAGGCGCACGGTTTCGGGGTAGGATGAAGCGCCGTCCGCCGTAGAGGACCGGCAAGGGGAGGAAGAGGTGGGCGAGGAGACGCCGGTCGCGGTCCTGTTCAGTGACATCCGGGGGTTCACGTCGTACACGGCAGAGAAGGGGGACCGCGAGGCGTATCGGCTCGCGCGGACCTTCCTCGGGATCGTCGAGGAGCAGGTCGCCCGGCACGAGGGGCGCGTCGTCAAGACCTACGGCGATGGGGTGATGACGTCGTTCTCCCAGCCCGAACCGGCGGTCCGCTGCTCTGTCGCCATGCAGGAGGCCCTGCGCGGGCACAACGCGGCCACGCCGGAGGCGTCGTTCTGCGTCGGGATCGGCATCACCTGGGGCGAGGCGCTCCGGACTGACGAGGACGACCTCTTCGGCCACACCGTCAACCTGGCCAAGCGCCTGGCGGACGTGGCGAAGGGGTGTCAGGTCGTTGGCTCGCAGGCCCTGGTCGATCTCGTGCCAAGCGGGGAGGGGATCCGCTACCGTGACCTCGGCCTGCACGAGCTCGAGGGGATTGGGCCGGAGCGGCTGTACGAGGTCGTCTGGAGGCTCGAGGCACAGCACCTCCAGTCGGAGGAGGGCGCCGTCGACCTGATTCTCACAGACGAGAGGAAGCTCGTGTTCGAGCTCTCCAAGACGGCACTGGAGCAGGTGAAGCAGGCCGACGAGAAGCTCGCGCAGATCGAGGCGCGAGGCGGCTTCGCGGGAGGGATCGTGCGGATGATCCGGAGGAGCGTCGGCGGGGCTCTTGGCGAGGCCCTGACCCGCTCGCTCGCCGAGTCCGGCCTCGGCGTGGAGCACGACCTAGCGGAGGTCGAGGCAAGCGTGTCGAACGAAGGGCTCGTCCTCCGCATCGCGGGGCATCGGCCGATCCGCCCGCTTCGCGTCTCCAAGGTCGAGGCGCGGGCGTTCGTCGAGACCCTACGGAAGCTGAAGGGCACGCCCGGAGCGCGCTGAGGTCGCCGGCGGGAAGGCCCGCGGTTTCCTCGCACAGGGTCCCGGGTGCTCCGGCGAGGCCCGGGGAGCGGGCAAGAAACAAAGGAGGCTAGGATGCGCGTCGTCTTGTTGGCTATTGCGGGCGCCCTTGCGCTCGGCGCGGTGGGGCTCGCCCAGGATGTCGATCTCGCAGGCGTCTTCCAGGACGCGGGGCTGGGCTACGAGATCCGCTTCCCAGCAGACTGGATCTACGACTTCTCCTCTCCGTCCACCGTCGTCTTCTCCGGTGACTTCTGGACGGACGCCTACTACTCCACCGTCACCCTGAGGAAGATCCCGTCGGCCGAGGCAGGGGGTGCGTTCTCCGACGCCTCGGAGGTGGTGAAGGACTTGAAGTGTCAGCTCGTCTCGGAGAGCCCGGACGTCCGGGTCCGCGACGGCGAGCCCTGGACGTGGGACCTCACCGGGGGGCCGAAGCTCGTCGGGCCGGAGTTCACGGCCGAGTTCGAGAGGGACGGGGAATCGTTCCAGGCGTGGTACGTCATCTTCCCGCACCCCGACGGGAAGGCGTTTGCATCGTTCACGTACACGTCGCCTGCCGACACCTACGACACCTACCTCGAGATCGCGGAGGCGATGTTCGACGCGTGGAAGTTCCTGACCGAGCCCACCCCAGGAGGAGCCGCGCCGACGTCTCCCAGTGGGGCGTCGGGAGGGAACTGACGCGGAGCACTGCCCGACGAGGAGCAGAACGGAAAAGCGGGGCACCGTACGGCGCCCCGCGCTACCTTTGGCGTGACTCTAGACCTAGCCGGCGACCTCGGCGATGACGAGCCGCAGGAGGACGGAGAGAGAGAGGACGACGATGTTGAAGCTCCACGTCATGCACAATCCGCGGATGACGCGCAGGCGCAGCATGGCGAGTTCCATCTCCAGCCGCTGCATCATCGGCGCGTCGGCCTTGGTGGCCTCCTCGCTGGTCGCCTCCTCCTTGCGGGCAAGGGAGCGGACGTACTGCCAGTAGGAGATCCAGGTCCACAAGAGGACGACCATCGGGGCGAGGATCGTGATCGAGTCGATGACGGCCATCGGCCAGCGTGGGTTGACGAAGCCGCGGACTCCGAAGTACGAGATGAGAGGCCAGATAATCGCCAGGGAGAACTGCGCGATCGACGTCATCAGAAGCTTGTTCCAGGTAACCGACAACCCCGCTTGACCGCAGGCGCACTCGCACGTCTTCTTCGTTTCCATAGGAGCACCATCATACAGGCGAGGGAGAGGGCGAGACAAGAGGGCGGGCGTCGCCAGGCCGAAAAGAGAAGGCCCGCCTCGGGTCGCCCCGGGCGGGCGTCGCGCTGTCCTTGGTAGCGGTCCTCGCTGCGCTACCTGCCTAGGATCCCGATCCAGACGGGCGGGTCGCCGAACCCTTCGCCGGAGTGGCCTGGACCGTCGGCAGAGGCGCTCCCGCGACGGGGGCCGCCGCCCCCGAGACGAGGACGTAGTCGGAGATCCCCTGAAGGATGCCCCGCGCGAGGAGATCCTGGTACGCGGGATCGAGGAGCTTCGCCCGCTCCTCTGGCGACGTGAGGAAACCGACCTGCGTCGACGCGGCGGGGATGGATAGTCGGCGGAGGTACAGCTCCTGCGACTTCACGCCGCGATCGCGAACTCCGGCCGAGGCGACGATCGCCTTCTGCACGGACCGAGCGAGGGTCCAGCTTGGGTCCGCCGCCGTCCGGGAGCTATCGACCCAGGTTTCGGCTCCGTAGACGGTGGTCTTGTCGAAGCCGTTGACGTGGAGGGACAGGTACATCGCTGCCCCCTCCCGGGTGGCGACGAGGAGTCTCTCCTCCGACGCGACCTCGACATCCGAGGTCCGCGTCAGCACGACCTTGATGTCCGGGCGCTCGACCGCGGCAATCGCGCTCACCCTGTTGGCGATCGCGAGGACGAGGTCCTTCTCCAGCGTTGCCTCCGCCTTCGTCCCCGGGTCGCGCCCGCCATGGGCCGGGTCAAGGACCAGGACCACTGCAGGCTGCGCCGGGGTGGCCACCGCGTCGCTCGCCCGGTCCCGGTGACCGCGCGTGGCGACGAGGATCACAACAACGACCGCGACGAGGATGACCGCTACCAGCGCTATCTTCTTCATAGCGTGAGCCTAGCCCACCTGGGACCGGAGCGGAGGGCCGCTGGTGCGGTGCGTGGGGTCCACGGGCGAACACCGGAGGGGTTGCCGGTGAGTCGTCTGTGCGCCCCATGCTACCCGCATCCTGATGGGACACATGACCTTCGCAGTCACCGGTCGCAGGAACATGCTGGAATGAGGTCTCCGGTCACGATCCAGACAGGAGAGGTCCCCTCTCTCTCCGCGTCCGGGCGAGAGGGGGCAAAGGGAAGCGACACGCGCTGGC
>CAYHBG010000052.1:0-3001 GCA_964354815.1 uncultured Thermotogae bacterium | reverse complement strand
TGCTCTTGGATGACGCAGCCGATGGGGACGTGGAAAGAGGGAAAGCGCGTCCGATCGAGCTACCTGAAGCCCTCGAGATCCTGCGCCGGACCCACGACGCGGGGCTCGTCCACCTCGCCTACCGGTTCCGAGAGGATCCCGTCCGCATCGTCTGCTCGTGCTGCGCGTGCTGCTGCTGGTTCCTGATCCGCCTCCGAGAGCGTGGGTACCACGCAGGAGTGGTGGAGTCCGCCCTCGTTGCGCGGTTCGATCCGTCCCGGTGCTCAGGTTGCGGGAGGTGCCGGGAGCGCTGCCCGTTCAAGGCTTGGTCTTCCGAGGCAGGCGACACCGCGTTCGACGCCGCCCGCTGCTTTGGGTGCGGCCTGTGCGTCTCGACGTGTCCGAGCGGGGCGATCCGGCTCGAGGCAAGGTCAGTGGATCGCTAGGACGGCCTCCTCCGCGGCCGGGAACGGTCGAAGAGGGTCGGCGCCACCGGGCCGAACGCGGCGATACCGTGGCGAGCAACCGATGCGCCCGGCTTCTGCCCTACCGCGCGAGGAACCACCACGTGGTGAGGACGAAGAGGGAGAGGAAGACAAGCCGGACGCCCTCGAGCCAGCGCGGCAGCCCCGCCACCTCGTGGAAGGCACGGACGTCGCGCGCGACGGACGGCAGGGTCAGGAAGTCCTTGAACCCGAACGCTTCGCGCGTCCCGATCGCGACCCAGAGCTTCCCGACCTCCTGGGAAGGGGAGTAGGCGACCACGTAGTAGCGGCCGGTCACAGGGAGCGGGAGGTCGGCGTCGCGGAGGATCCACGAGTCCGTCCCGGTGAAGGGCTCGTGAAAGAACGCCGGCTCGCTATCCGGTGTGAGGATGGAGACGCCGAGACCCTCCGGGACAGCGAAGGGCACGGACGCGGCAGGGAGGCCCGGCCCGACCAGGGCGAGCGCGGGGCGAAACGCGCGCAGGCGGTCGATCACGGGCACGCCGAGGGACAGGTGGAGCGGGTCTCCGGCTTTCCCCTCCAGGCTGAGCCACAGGGTCGGCGCGGCGGCGGTCAACTCGCCGTAGACGACCTGTGAGACGTCGATCTCTTCCACCGGAAGCGCGTGGGCTGGATCCGGGTAGGGTCCGGCGTCGATCGAGAGCGGCTTATGACCCCACGCAGTCAGGCTGAACACGACGAAAAGGATGGCCGCCACTGCGGCGGAACTCCATCGGATCGGAGCGGATGCCGTGCGTCGCTTCATTGGCCCTCCCAAGGAGCCGGCGGTCGGTCGGCCGCCGATCGTGTCTCGCGCCGCGTGAGCGGCATCTTCGAGGCAGGTTGAGGCGGCTATTCGTCCTCCGCCTCATCCAGGGCGTCGTCGAAGTCCTCGACCAGGCGGTCGAGGTCGTCGGTCAGTTCCTCCAGCTCCCCCTGAAGCCTCGCCAGGCGCTCCTGAACGGGCTTCAGCTTCTCGACCAGGTCCTTCTTGGACACGAAGGCCATCTTTGTCCCTCCTCTCGCGGTGCTCCTACTTCTCCGCAGTGCAGGTGGACCCGGCGGTTTCCGCCGCGGGCTTGGCCTGCGCCCGGTACTCGGTCTTGTAGAACCCGTTCCCGTTATACACGACCCCGATCCGTGGGAGAAGGCGCTCCCGACTCTCGCGCCCACAGTCAGGGCAAGCGGCTCTCGACGCCTCGTCGCGGCCCTGGAGGGCCTTGAAGTCGGTGCTGCAACTCTTGCATGAATAGCGATAGAGGGGCATCTGCCTCCTCCTCCCTGACGGATGGAGGCGCCCACCGGCGCCTCCGTCATCTCTCACTTCTCGCGATCTCTCGAGGCCTCCGCCTAGTCGACCTTCACCTCGATCGCCTTCTCCTTCTCCTTGATCGACGTCTTGAGCGGGACCATCACTCGAAGAATCCCATCCTCGAGCTTGGCGCCGATCCGCGCCGGCTCGATGTGGTCCATCGGAAGCGGGTAGACCCGCTGGAATCGACCGTAGCTGCGGCCGACGCGGAAGTAGTTCTCCTCGTCGACCTTCTCATCGCGCCTCATCTCCCCGGAGACGAGGAGCTTGCCGTCCTCGACCCGGATCTCGACCTCGTCCTTCCTCATGCCCGGGAGCTCCGTCTCGAAGACGAGCTGCTTGTCCTTCTCGTAGATGTCCGTCCGGCCGAAGCTCGGAGCGATGTCCAGTCCGACGTCGCCGAAGTCGCGGAAGAAGTCGTCGACGAGCTGCGAGATCCCCGTCTCCATCAAGAAGGGGGTCCGTCGCACCATCGGGAGTCTCCTAATCATCATTGTGACCTCCTTCGCCTCTCGCGTTAGCAGTCCGCCTATGCGAGTGCTAGCGGCAGTATAGCAAGGCCGCCAGCCCGTGTCAAGCGAAGGCAGCAAAGGCGCACAGAGACAGGCAACGCGAGGACGCCGGTCGTCGGCTAGAGGGAAGCAAGCCTTCCGCGGACGAAGGACTCGATCTCCCTCGTCGGGACGCGGACCTGCTCGGTCGTGTCCCGGTCGCGGATCGTGACCGTCTTCTGGGAGAGGGTTTCCTGGTCGACCGTGACGCAGAACGGCGTCCCGGACTCGTCCTGTCGGCGGTAGCGCCGTCCAATGGACCCCTTCTCGTCGTAGAAGACGTTCCAGTGGCGCTTCAGACTGCGGTAGACCTCGGCCGCGACTTCCGGCATCCCGTCCTTCTTGACGAGCGGGAAGACGGCGGCTTTCACCGGAGCGAGGCGCGGGTGGAGCTTGAGGAGGACCCGCGGCTGCGGGACGCCCTTTTCGTCCGGCACGGCGTCCTCGGTGTACGCCTCGCATAGGAAGGCGAGGGTCGCCCGATCCGCTCCGGCCGAGGGCTCGATTACGTGCGGCACGAGGCGCTCCTGGGTCTCCTCGTCGAAGTACGCAAGGTCCTTCCCGCTTCCCGGGTGGCGCGGCTTTCCGTCGGGGCCGAGCTCGACGGAAAACCCGTCCCCCTCGCGGATGAGCTTCCCCTCCATGTGGCTTCGCAGGTCGAAGTCGCCGCGGTG
>CAYHBG010000051.1:7081-11120 GCA_964354815.1 uncultured Thermotogae bacterium | reverse complement strand
TCGGTCTCCAGGATGTGCGCCACGAACAGGTCCCAGGGCTCGTGGAGGAGGTCAAGGATCGCCCGGCGCCGGGCGCGGAAGACGGAGACGATGTCCTCGAGGTACGCCCGTCGATCCCGCGCGGCGAGGGACGCGTCGGCGTCGGTCCGGTACCCGTGCTGCTGAAGACGAGGGAGGAGGCTCGGCGGGTGGACGCCCTTCGTAGGATCGGTGCACAGGAAGCAGGAGACGAGAATCCCGTCCACGGCCTCGGGAGGGTAGGTGGGCGGGACGCCGAGGGCGATCGTCCGCAGGCCGGCGTCGTTCATCATGCGCCAGAGGCTGGGAGAGCGGAGGTCGCGCGCCGTCGGGATCCGCTCTCGCATGGTCGACGGGTCGCGGTCGACGAACCCGAAGATCCCGTGCCGGGCGGGGTTGACCCCGGTGGAGAAGGTCGCCCAGGCGACGGAGGAGACCGGCGGGACGATCGATCGGATCGAAACCATCTCCCCGAGACGGGCGAGGTTCCGGAACCGGCCCCACTTGGTGCCCGCGCGGACGAGATCGTAGGGGACCCCGTCCAGGCCGAGGACGAACAGGCGCTTTGCCGCTTGCGACCTTCTGCTCATGACAAGCGGGATTATAGCCGCGGGGCGCGGGCTCCGTTACAGGGCCTCGCGTTGTCGGCGCCCGTCCTCTCCCCTAGAATCTCGCGCGCGAGGAGGGACGCGAGATGCTCGACATCCATCGACTGCGCGACGATCCGGCCGGGATCGCGGCGCGCCTGAAGACCCGCGACGCGGCACTCGACCTCGGGGAGGTCCTCGACCTCGACCAGCGGCGTCTGGCGCTCGTCGCGCGCGTCGAGGAGCGCAAGGCGCAGCGCAACAAGGGCTCCCAGGAGGTCGGGAAGCTGAAGAAGGAGGGGAAGGACGCCTCCGCGCTCCTTGCCTCCCTCTCGGCGATCGGAGACGAGATCACCGCGCTCGACCTTGAGCTGAAGGGCCTCTCGGAGAGGATCGACGACCTCCTCTCGCTCCTCCCGAACGTCCCCCACCCCACGGTCCCTGTGGGGCGGAAGGAGGAGAAGAAGGTCGTGCGGAGCTTCGGGGAGGCGCCGCAGCACGGCTTCCCGGTGGTGAACCACCTCGAGCTGGCTGAGAAGAAGGGGATCCTCGACTTCGACCGCGCGGCTCTGATTGCCGGGTCGCGCTTCCCGATGTACGTCGGGATGGGCGCGGTCCTCGAGATGGCCCTGATCCAGTTCATGTTCGGCCATCACGTCCGCCGCGGGTACACGGCGATCTTGCCCCCGTTCCTCGCGAACGCGAGGAGCTTCTACGTCTCCTCCCAGCTCCCCAAGTTCGCGGACGACATCTACCACTGTGAGAAGGACGACTTCTACCTGAACCCGACCGCGGAGAGCCTGCTCGCGAACCTCCACAACGGCGACATCCTGCCTGCTGAGAAGCTCCCCGCGCGCTACGTCGCCTACACGCCCTGCTTCCGCCGCGAGGCGGGAACCTACGGCGAGGAGGAGCGGGGCCTGATTCGCCTGCACCAGTTCAACAAGGTTGAGCTGTTCAAGTTCACGCGGGAGGAGTCCTCCTACGAGGAGCTCGACCTTCTCGTTGCGGACGCGGAGAGCGTCCTTGAGGTTCTGGGGATGCACTACCGGGTCGCCCTGCTCCCGACGCAGGATCTCGCCCAGCAGGCGGCGAAGACGATCGACCTCGAGGTGTACCTCCCCGGCCAGGGTCGCTACTACGAGGTCTCCTCCTGCTCGAACTGCGAGGACTTCCAGAGCCGGCGAGGGAACGCGCGCTACCGGCCGGCGCCAGGGGAGAAGCCGCTCTACCTCCACACGCTGAACGGGTCGGGGGTCGCGACGTCGCGGCTCATGGCGGCGATCCTGGAGAATAACCAAGACGCGCAGGGTCGGGTGCGGGTCCCTGAGCCGCTCCGGCCGATCATGGGGGTGGAGTGGCTGTGAGCGCAGTGCTCGTTGAGGCCGAGAACCTGGTCAAGGTCTTCCGCACGCGCAAGGGCGAGGTCCGCGCGGTGGACGGGGTCTCCTTCTCCTGTTCGAAGGGAGAGGTGTTCGGCCTGCTCGGTCCCAATGGCGCCGGGAAGACGACCTGTCTGCGGCTCCTGGCGACGATCCTCACGCCGACCTCGGGGCACGCGCGGATTGCGGGCTTCGACACGAGGCGCCAGCCGGACGAGGTGCGGCGGCAGATCGGGTTCCTGGCCACGGAAACGGGGCTCTACGACCGCTTCACGGCGCGGGAGACCCTTCGCTTCTTCGGCCGGCTGAACCGGATCCCAGAGGACGAGATCGCGCGCCGGACGAAGGAGATCTTCGATCTCCTCGACCTCTTGCCCCTCGCCGACCGCCGGGTGGGAACCTTCTCCACCGGGGAGAAGCAGAAGGTGTCCCTCGCGAGGAGCATCCTCCACAACCCGCCCGTCCTCATCCTCGACGAGCCGACGTTCGGCCTGGACGTGATGGCGGCGCGCACGGTGATCGACACGATCCGTCTCTTCCGCGAGCAGGGGAGGACGATCCTCCTCTCCACGCACGTCATGTCCGTCGCGGAGAAGCTCTCCGACCGGGTCGGGATCCTCTTCGGCGGGCGGCTGCGCGCGGTCGGAACCCTCGACGAACTGCGGCAACGCTTCGCGGAGCGCGATCTGGAGGAGGTTTTCTTCAAGGCCGTTGCGGCCGACGCCGCGGCCTAGCCCTTCCCTTCCGGGAAGGAATGCGCTATTCTCCCCGCGCACAACAGAGACAGAATCCGGTAAGGAGGCGACGATGGTCAGAAAGGTCGTACTGCTTTGCGCGACGGCCGTCCTGGTCCTCGTTGCGATCGCCATGGCGGGTGGGCCATCCGGAGGGGGGTTTCTGTGGTGGGGCGCACGGGAGCCGATCTACATCTACGGCGACGACGCCTTCACTTACGAGAATGGGGTGATCGCAGGGAGCGGCCGGGCCGACGATCCGTACGTGATCGAGGGGTGGAGGATCATGCCCTCGCGTGCGGACTACGGGATCTACGTGGACCACACGACGAGCCACTTCGTCGTCCGCAATTGCGTCATCGAGCAAGCGCGGAGTGCGGCGGTCTCGTTCAACACGGTCTGCCACGGCCGGGTGGAGAACTGCCAGCTCACGAGAAACGAGACGGCGGTCCTTCTGGTGAACGCGAACGCTAACGAGATCTTGGGCAATCTGATCGCCGGAAACCGCTACGGCGTCGTGATGGCGGCGGACTCGCGCAACAACACGATCTCCGAGAACGGGTTCATGGATAACGGCCTCGGAGGTCTGGACAGCGAGCGGCGCAACGCCTGGTACAAAGGCACGCGAGGCAACTTCTGGGACGACCACATCGGGATCGACGCGAACGACGACGGCGTGCTCGAGGTCCCCTACGGGCGCGTCCCAGATCGCTACCCGCTTGGCGACCCGCCGAAAGTCGAGGGGTTCTGGTCCGTCTGCTGCCCGCCCTTGGCGAACCTGACGGGTACGCTCAGGGTGGCGAAGGGGGCGTTCGTCGTGGACTCCGCGACCCCGATCACCCTCTCGGCGACGGATAAGGGCGTGGGCCTGTCGACGATCCAGTTCTCCATCGACGGTGGAGCGTGGCAGCTCTACACCGGGCCGTTCCGCCTCACCGGTGAGGACGGCGTGCGGCAGGTGAGCTACTACGCGGTCGACTGCCTGGGGAACAAGGAGGCGCCTCAGACCCTGATCTTCCTCCTCGACAACTTTCCGACGCAAACCGGGATCGAGGTCGGCCAGCCGAGCGTGCGCACGTGCAACGGCCTTTTCCTGACCTCGGCGGCGCCGATCACCCTGCGCGTCCTTGGGGCGAGTCCGGAGGAGGGCGTCAACACCTACTGGCGTCTCGACGGCGGAGCCTGGACGCTCTACTCGGGCCCGTTCAAGGTGACGGGTGCCGACGGGTCACGCACGATCGGCTACTACAGCGAGGACGTCTTCGGGAACAAAGAAGCGGAGAAGACGCTCTTCGTCGTCAAGGACGACGCAGCGCCG
>CAYHBG010000051.1:0-6981 GCA_964354815.1 uncultured Thermotogae bacterium | reverse complement strand
CGGGAACAAAGAAGCGGAGAAGACGCTCTTCGTCGTCAAGGACGACGCAGCGCCGGCAACGGAGGGAGCAGGTGGAGCGCCGTCGGTGGGCCTCACGTCCGCCCCGGCGCCCGTGCCCGTCGTCCAGCCGGGACCGCCCGCGCCGACGCCAGCCCCGGCCCCGCAGACTCCGTCGACAGAGACGTCCCCGTAGGGGGGAGGAGCTTCCGGGAGATGTGGGGGAACGTCTGGCTCCTGTTCCAGAAGGAGATCGTGGGCGCGGTCCGCGACCGGCGGACGATGATCCTCACGGTCCTCTTCCCGCTCGTCTTCTATCCGCTCGTCCTCTCCATGACCGGGCTGTTCTCGGCCGCGGAGAGGACGCGGATCGAGGAGCTCGTGCCGACGGTCCTGGTCGTCGACCAAGCGAAGGATCCCGCCTTCACGGCCAGGCTCCAGGCGACGATGACCCTGGATGTCCTCTTCGTCGCGACCCTCGAACAAGGGAAGGCGGACCTCGAGGCGGAGCGCGGCCAGATCCTGATGGACGTCACGAGGACGGGCAGCGGAGCGTCCGCCGGCCTCAACGTCACGCTCCACTACGATAAGACGAACCGGGTCTCCGCGGTCGCGGCGGCCCGCGTACGTGAGTTCCTGGAGGGGTACTTGAAGGCCGTCCTCGAGGACAAGCTCGCCGACCTCGGACTGAAGCTGGACAAGCTCTCGCCTCCTCTCAGCGTGAACGTCGTGGACACGGCGTCGAGCTCCGTAGTCGGGCGGATGATCCTCTCGCGCCTCGTCCCCTACTTCATGGTCCTCGCGATCCTGACGGGAGCGATGGGCCTCGGGGCGGAGATCACGGCCGGGGAGAAGGAGCGGGGGACGATCGCCACCCTGCTCGTGTCGCAGCTCTCGCGCACGGAGATCGTCCTCGGGAAGTTCCTCGCTATCCTGACCGTGTCGCTTGTCACGTCCCTCCTCTCGGCGGTCGGCCTGTTCATCGGCCTTCAGACCTCGGGAGGCGGGCTCGCGCCGATGGGGGCGGAGGCGACCTTCTCCCTCGGGCCGGCGACCCTGGGGTGGATGGTCGTCGTCCTCCTTCCTCTTGCCGTCATCATCGCTGCCCTTGTCCTGATCGTGGGGAGCTACGCGCGGAGCCAGAAGGAGGCCTCGACCTACCTCCTTCCGGTCTACATGGGGATCATCCTCGTCGGGATGGCCTCGATGACCGGGGGGATGCAGTTCTCCGGGACGCGCTTCCTCATCCCGATCGCGAACGTCCTCTACGCCCTGCAAGAGGTCATCGTCGGCGAGACGGTCCTCTCGCACCTTGTGTACACCCTGGTCGGGAACGCCGTGTGCGGGGTACTTCTGATCGTGGCCGCGATCGGCGTCTTCCGGCGGGAGGCGGTCCTCTTCCGGAGCTAGGTCTGGCCTAGCCGCGCGTGTAGCGCTTGAGCGCCTCGTCGGTCTTCCTCCGGTCGTCCTCCTCGCGGAGCTTCCTGCGCTTGTCGTAGAGCTTCCGGCCCTTGGCGAGGCCGATCTCGACCTTGGCGTAGCCGCGCTCGAAGTAGACCCGGAGCGGCACGAGCGTGTAGCCCTGTTCTTGGACCTTGGAGGAAAGGCGGATCGCCTCGCGGCGGTGGAGGAGGAGGCGGCGGTCGCGGTCCGGGTCCAGGCTCGACTTCCCGCTCTGCTGGTACGGGGCGATGTGGACGCCGCGCAGGGTCGCCTCTCCGTCGCGGACGACGGCGAACCCCTCCTGCAGGGAGCACTGGCCGGAGCGGAGGCTCTTCACCTCCGAGCCGCGGAGGACCAAGCCGGCCTCGACCGTCTCCACGATGTCGTAGTCGTGGCGTGCCTTCCGATTCGTCGCGACGACGCCCTCTGCCATGGCGCTAGGCTAACGGCAACGCCTTGCTTGCGCAACGTCCCGACCTTCTCTAGGATCGCGAGCCATGAGGATTCACGTGGGGACTCAGAACGCGCTGAAGCTGGAGGCTGTTCGGGCGGCATTCGCGGATGCCTTCCCCGGCGACGCGCTCGAGGTCGTTGGGGTCGAGGTGGAGAGCGGGGTCCCCTCCCAGCCGTTGGACGAGGAGGTCGTCCGCGGCGCGATGGCCCGTGCCCAGGCGGCCCTCGGCGACGCCGACTTCGGGGTCGGGATCGAAGCAGGTCTTCTCTTCCTTCCGGGGGCCGACCGACCGACGAGCACGGGGGTCTGCGTCATCCTTGACCGGTCCGGCCGTTGGACCTTCGGCCACGGCCCGGGGTACGAGCTCCCGCCCGAGGTGGTGGCGCGGCTCAGAGAGGGCTCGACGCTCAACCGGGAGATGAGCCGCATCTCCGGGATCCCGGAGATCAAGGAGAAGATCGGCGCCATCGGCTACCTCTCGGGCGGGAGGATCACGCGCCTGGCGGTCACCCGGGAGACGGTCCTGATGGCCCTTCTCCCCCGGCTCGACCCTCCGCGACGTGCGGTGGGTCGCCCGGTCGTGGACAAAAGTCTCTCCTGAAAGCGACACAGGAACGAGCCTCGATGGACGAGGCTCTTCCAAGGTTGCGCGGCAAGGGAAGTAGACTGCCACGGAGCGAGTCATGATGATGAAAGTCGCCTTCTTTCATGCGCGGGAGGAGGAGAGCATGGGTAGGAGATGGTGGGGGAGCTTCTTGGGTGCGTTCATCCTTGTGGCGACTGTCTCGGGGGTCGCCCTTGGCCTGCCTGGGTTCTCCGATCGGAACATCGCCGCGGGGAACCTGAACCCGACCGACCGGATCCTCGTGCAGCAGGTTCGGATCACCGGGGATAGCGCGAAGGCGGTCACGATCGGCTCGGCCACGGTGCAGAACCTGGGAACAGCCGGAAGCGGGCAGATCGATAGGATTGAGGTTTACGACGGCGCAACCGCCCTTGGCGAGACGACAAACCTCGCCGGGCTGACGACGGCCGGGGTGACGATCAACCTCGGCGGCTATGCGATCCCGGCAGGGACGACCCACGAAATCCGAATGTTCGTCACGCTCGGTGGGGCCGCGAGCGGTGGCGAAACCCTGTTCCTTCGGGCCAAGTTCTACTACCAGATGGATGGGATCTCGTACACGAGTGCATGGATCTCCGACCTGACCGGTGAAACGATCCGGAACGGTGGGTTTGACTCGACCGCTGACACAACGCTCGACGCCACGTTCTTCAACCCGGCTGATGCTTCCGAGGTCCAGATCTCCGCGTTCACGGACAACGACGCCAACGGGAACAACGTCCTCTGGGAGGGGACCGCGGTCGGGGCGAAGATCCTCGAGGTAGAGAACCTCGGCACAGCTACGACCAGCGACGTCGCGCTGATCCGCGTTGTCCTGACGATCGACGGCCTGGAGTACGTTACCTGGGACGGGGACGAGTGGGTCGACTGGGCACCGGCGAGCCCGATGCCACTCAACTACGGGCAATTCAAGAGGCGACCCGAACACACGGTGGCCCTCCCCGTCTCGATTCCGGACAACAGCACGATGACCGTCAAGGTCGAGTTGACCGTCGAAGTCGTCGGTTCGGTGACTGACGGGCGGACGATCCGGACGCGCGTCAAGGTCTTCGTGAGGGAAGGAAGCCCCGGCGACGAGGCCTCCTACGCGCAGGCAGCGACTGCGAGCACGACGCAGACGATCCGCAAGCAGGGGTTTGAACGGATCGTTGACGAGAGCGTCGAAGTGCCGTCCGGGGCGAAGACGAGCGGCGACTACCTGGAGCAGGTGGTGAAGGTGAGCGACGACGACGTCAACGCCTCGAACGTCCGCCTCCTTCAGGTGAACGTCCGCAACGCGGGGACGGCAGGGGGGGCGGAGCTCCACTCGATCAAGATCATGAGGGGAGGGACGAAGCTGGCGGAGATCGTCGGTCCTGCCGGGCTGACGGCCTTCAAGACCGGTCTCACCATCCCCTTGACGCCCACACCCGATGCGGCCGACGATGGAAGCCTGACGATCAAGATCTACTACAGCGTGGGGACGCCCGTCAACGGGCACACGCTTCGCCCGGTGGTCAAGGTTCAGGCGAACGAGCCGGCTGCCCCAGTGCCTGGGACCTACTGGAGCGGCGAGGTGACCTACCCGGACGAGATCGTCCTCTACGCGCCGGGTTTCGAGGTGGTGGAGAACCTGACGCCGCCCGAGGGTGGGACAGCCTACTCTGGCCAGCGCTTCCTCGCTCAGCTCATCAAGTGCGAGGACCTCGACGAGAACGACGACAACGTCACGATCCACCCGGTTGTGGTGAAGAACCTGGGGACGGCACAGGAGAACCCGGACATCGTCAAGATCGAGGTCATGCGGCGCGATACCCAGGGCGGCACCGATCTTCCGATGGGGAGCACGACGACCCTGACTGGGTTCCGCTCAAGCGGGGTCACGATCCCCACGCAGACGAACAACGTGGTCGCGGACGCCCCTTCGGGGTCTGTGGTCTTTCTTGCGATCTACCTGACCGCCGCCGATCCAGCGCAGATGGTGGCCGCAAGGACCGTGCAGCTTGAGACGCGGGTTCTGCACACGGAGGCCGGCGTGTCGTACGACAAGTCGGCGACGAGCAACCAGTGGACCCTTGCCATAAACAACCGTCCGGCGGTGGACTTCACGTTCACCCCGGCCCAGCCGACCTACCAGGACACGGTGACATTCGCGGGGACTGCGACGGATGTCGACGGCGACGCGATCACTGCGTACCGATGGACCTTCGGCGATGGGGGGACGGCAGCGGTCCAGAATCCAACCCACAGCTATCCCAACGGCGGAACCTTCCAGGTGACCTTCACGGCGACCGATGCCCGAGGGGTCACCGGGAGCAAGACGAAGACGGTGACCGTGACGCCGCGGCCGAACGTCGCTCCGACCATTGTGGTCACCTTCACGCCGACAGCGCCGAACATCAACCAAGATGTCACGTTCACGGCGACGGTGACCGACCCCGACCAGCCGGCCGGCACGGAGTTCACCTACGAGTGGGACTTCGGCGACGGCTCGGCGAAGAGCAACGTGAAGAGCCCCGTGCACAAGTTCGCGGAGAAGAAGAGCTACACGGTGTCGGTCAAGGTCACAGACGCCCGCGGCGGCCAAGGGACCGCGACGAAGGCGGTCGTCATCGGGAATGATCCGCCGGTGATCGGGTCACTCGCCGCCACCCCGGCCTCTCCGATCACGGGGCAGGAGACGACGTTCGTAGCGACTGGCATTTCCGATCCCAACGGTGACGCGATCACGGGCCATGCTTGGGTGTTTGGCGACGGCGGGACGAGCAGCCAGGCGAGTCCGAAGCACAGCTACTTCGTGGCGGGAACCTACACGGTGACTCTGGTCGTCACCGACGCGAGAGGGGCAAAGAGTGCCGCGCAGACTCTGCAGATTACGGTGACCGGGCCGACCCTTGTCTTGGTCATCGCCTTCCCCAACCCGGCGACCGCGCAGGCGACGGTCCGCTGCCAACTGCCAACGGGCTCGACCGAGGCTCTCCTGCGCGTGTTCAGCCTCACCGGGGCGCTTGTCTACGAGCGAGAGCTCGCGGCTGGGGAGACGGACTTCGTCTGGCCTCTCCAGGACCAGGCAGGAGACCCGGTCGCGAAGGGAGTGTACTTCCTCCTCGTGACGGCGAAGGATGCGGAGGGGAAAGCAGTGCAGTCTGACGTGTTCAAGCTCCTGGTCCGGTGACAAGGGGGGAACGAAGGTGACGAAGCGAACTCTTGCGGCGATCGTGGCGGTCCTTGCCCTCGCTCCTCTGGCGAGCGGGCAGATCGCGGCTACGGTCCTCGAAATCGACCCTGGGGTGCGAGCCCTCGGGATCGGCGGCGCGGCGGTCTCCCTGGCCGAGGGCGCGGAGGCCCTGTACTACAACCCGGCTGGCCTCGCGCGGCTCCCCGGGATCAGCCTGACTTCCTCGTACGCCTCGCACTTAGGCCTTGGGGACTACTACGCTCTCGGGTTGGCGTTCAAGAACTGGGGGATCGGCTTCCTGAACTTCAGCTCCGGGGACATCGATGGGTACGACGATCAGGGGAACCCGACGGGGACGACCCTCTCCTATGGGTCGACTGCCTTCCTCATTGCGTTCGGTCTCTCTCCGAGCCAGGTTCCCTTCCTCCCCGCTCTCCCCTTCGACTTCTCGGTCGGGGCGAGGTTCAAGTACTTGACCGGCAACATTGGGGAGACGGGCGGGAACGGTTTCGGGGTCGACCTCTCGTACTGGATGGCGTTTCCCGATATGAGATTCGGTCCGATCGCCCTCTCGGAGCTCTCCCTCGGCGTGGCAGCCAATGACGCTCTGGGCTCGATCAGCTTTGGCGCGGAGAGCGAGTCCCTCGGAATGGGGCTGACCTTCGGCGCGTCGGCGCGGGTTGCCGGGGTGATCCTCGTCGCGCTCGACCTCGACACGGCGCGAGAGGGTGCCCGCCTGGGTGCAGAGTACCAGCCGATCCCGGCCCTGGCCGTTCGCGCGGGGATCCTGGCGCGACCGGTGGGGGTGACGGTCACCCTCGGCCTGGGGATGAATATCGAGGGGATCCAGATCGACTACGCTTTCGCGAGCCACCCCCTCCTGGGGGGGAGTCACCGGATCTCGCTGACGATCGACTTCACCGGGTTTGACCTCGCGGCCATCGGCCGGAACCTCCGGAACCTGATCCGCTAGGCACAAGAGGGGAAGGGAAGAAGGGCGGCGTAGGCTAGTGGCCTGTGTCGCCCTTTCCCCTTTCTTGGCCGAGTTCGCGCCATGCTCGCTCGAGGTCGTCGAGGCCTCCGGCCTCGATCGCCTCTCGGATCTCCTGCAGAAGGACGACGAGGAAGCGCAGGTTGTGGACCGTCGCCAGGCGGTAGTACGCGAGCTCCCCTGTGACGCACAGGTGCCGGAGGTAGGCGCGGGAGTGACTCCGGCAGGTGGGGCAGTCGCAAGAGGAGTCGATCGGCAGGGGGTCGTTGCGGAAGCGCGCGTTGCGCAGGGAGATCCGGTGGCCGGGGACGCCG
>CAYHBG010000050.1:0-11220 GCA_964354815.1 uncultured Thermotogae bacterium | reverse complement strand
ACCGCGAGGCGCGGGTCGCCGCCTCGCAGGAGGAGCTGGATCACGCCGGAGCTGTCGCGCAGGTCGACGAAGGTGAGCGCCCCCAGGTCGCGCCGGCGCTTCACCCAACCGCCCAGGGTCACGCGTCGGCCCAGGTCGGCCGTGGAGAGACGGGCAGCGTAGTCGGTTCGGTTCATGGGACGATCCTTCGATCCCTGTCAGGATGGCACGGATTATAGCGCCCCTACGGGGTCCGGCAACGACCAACGCAGTGGCCCTTCCCGAGACCAAGGGCCCCTCACGCTTCGGCGAGCTTCCCCTTGAAGAACTTGCGCTCGAGAAGCTTGTGCCAATCGGTGAAGTCCCCGCTCTCCGAGTCCCTGGCCACATGCTCGCGTACCATGTTGAGCTTCGCGGAGAGGTTGTCGAAGTAGTAGACGGCGATGGCCTCGGCCGTCTTGGGGACGATCGCCGCCCCGAACTCGAGCTCCCCGTGGTGGGAGATGATGACGTGCTCGAGGAGTCCCGGGAGGCGCGGGTCGGGCCAGGAGATCGTCTGTGCTGCCTCTTTCACCATGTCCCGGCCGAGGAGAAGGTGCCCGATCAGTTGGCCGGCGAAGCTGTGGTGGGGAGCGACCGGGTTCTCGAGCTCTCTCACCTTGCCGATGTCGTGGAGCACCGCCCCGGCCGTGGCAAGCCCTGCGTCGATCTCCTTCCTCGGGGCGGCGAACCGCGCGACATCCTGGCCCACCTCGAGCGTATGCTCGAGCAGGCCGCCGAGGTAGGCGTGGTGGTACTGGATTGCGGCCGGGTACGTCTTGAGAACCTCCGCGTTCCCCTCGACGAGGCGGAGGGTCAGGTCGCGCAGGGCAGGGGGCTCGATCCCCTGGACAAGGGCGAGCAACTCCTGCCACATCTCATCGATATTTCGCTTCGTGGTCGGGACAAGGAGAGACGGATCGAACCCGGTGATCTTGCCCGCCTCCCGCTCGTAGGTGGACAGTCGGCGGACCGACTCAACGATCAACTGGAGAGCGTTCCGATACGTCTCCGTTCGTCCCTCGACGAAGACGAAGTCGCCTTCCTCGAACTGAGTGCCGTATCGCTGGGTCGCGTCGGCCCAGGCGCGCGCGGGGAGAGTCCCCGAGCGATCCGCGAGGAGGACCTCCAGGTAGGGCTCCCCGGTTCGGGTGACCCGTTGCGACTTCTGCTTGGCGAGGAAGCACTGCCCGAGGCACTGCCCCTCCCGCAGCTCCGAGATGAGGACGTGCGTCAGCGGGTAGGGGATCTCCTCCCGCAGGTAGTCCGCGAACTTCCCCGCCACACGCGCCTCCTTTCCCAGGCTCCCCTAGTGTAAGGGAGGCTCTTCGCGTGTCAACCAGGCAGCGGGACACTTGGGAAGGGCCGTCGCAGCTCCCAGCACGTCAGGCTCGCCCGAGGACGGCGGATGGCGAGGCATTGCCCTCGCTCTCCTGGCTCGCCCGGGGCTAGGGCCTCGTGAAGAGCGGGAAGTTGTCCTGGGTCCCGCTCGAGCAGATCGCGTAGGGGGTGTCCCCGATCCTGTCCCCGTTCGCGTCGATCCCCCGGTAGTCGAACCAGTAGTTGCCGATCCCCTTGTAGTCCCAGGTGTTCTCGCCCGTGCAGTGCGCGTTGTAGACGTTCTCCACGAAGACGTTCCGGCAGAGGAGGTTCTTCGTTGAGCCCAGGTCGAGGAAGACGCCCATATAGCTCTCGGAGAAGGTGTTCCCGATGACCTCGTTGCCGTTGGACGCGTCGAGCCACAGCGCGGTGTCGTTCCGGGCGAACGTGCAGTTCAGAACCTGGTTGTCCTGCGAGAAGTAGAAGTGGACGCCGTCGGTGTTCGTCGTGACCGTGCAGGCGTCGAGGCGGTTGAAGCGGGAGAAGTTGAGGACGATCCCCACCCAGTTCGCGGAGAGCTTGCAGGCCTTGATCGTGACGTTCCTCGCATAGGAGAGGAAGATCCCCGACTTGGCCGCCCCGCTGACCTCCACATTGCGGATCTCGACGAAGCGCGTCGTCTTCTCGATACGGATCCCGTGGTCGCCGCACCCGGCGTCGATCCGCCACCCCTCGATGACGTAGGGGTCCGTGGCGGTCCCGCTGCCCGAGCGGACGCCGTTGTCTACCGTGAACTGGTAGTCCCCTTTGATGACGATCGGCCCGCACTCCGTGAGCTCCGGAGCGCACCAGACGGTAAGGCCGATGGCCCAGAGGAGAGCAAGGGCGCAGGCCGCGCGGACACCCGTTCTCATGCTACATCCCTCCTTGATCGCATCCCTGTCCCGGAAAGAGGCGCTTCATGATACCTCGTCGTACGCTGTCTGTGAAGGCGCAGCGCGCACCTACGCGGGGCCCGTCGGTCCCTGGCGTCGCCCGCGGATCGCCTGCCAGAGAACCACCGGCACCCCTCGCCGCTTGAAAAGAGGGACCAACAGCCCGCCGGCGAGGAACCCCCCGATGTGAGCGAACCAGGCGACCCCTCCGCCCGCCGCCCCGAGCGACCCGACCCCGCTTCCGACCTGGAGGAGGAACCAGAGGCCAAGCAGGATGACGGCCGGAACCGCCATCACGCGGATGAAGAAGAGGATCGGGACGACCGTCAGGATCCGCGCGAACGGGAAGAGGAGGAAGTAGGCCGCGAGCACCCCGGCGATCGCTCCCGAGGCCCCGATCTGGGGGATCGGGCTTCCCGGGTCGATCGCAACCTGGGCAAAGGAGGCGGCGGCTCCGCACAGGATGTAGAACACGAGGAACCTCCCGTGCCCCATCGCATCTTCGACATTGTCCCCGAAGACCCAGAGGTAGAGCATGTTCCCCAGGATGTGCAAGAGCCCGCCGTGCAGGAACATCGACGTGAAGAGGGTCAGCCAGATGGGGAAGGCGATGGTCGGTGGCAGGTCGATCCCCCTCGTCACCTCGTACGGGACGAGGCCGTACTGGGCCACGAAGGAGTCCTCGCGGGCCATCGGGTAGAGCGTCCCCCGCCCGCCTTGAACGAGTCGGTAGCTCGTTGGATCGAAGGCCGGCGCAGGAAGGCCGCGCTCCTGCCAGGGAAGGCCATCGTTCAGGACAGTCCCCTGGGTCGCGAGATAGCCTTGGTACAGGAAGACGAGGAGGTTCACCACGATCAGCGCGACCGTCACCGCGGGGAAGGATCGGCTCCGGTTGTAGTCGCGAAGGGGGATCACGTGGGGATCATACCGTCGGCGGCGAGGGCGCGACAAGCGCGTAGACCCATCCCGGGGCGCCGGCTACAATCCTCTCGGGATGACGGAAGGAGGCAGGATGGAACTTCTGCGACGCTTGAGCGAGGCAGCGGGGATCCCCGGACACGAAGGGGAAGTGCGGTCCCTGGTGGAGGAGGCCCTCGAGGGGCATGTCGACGAGATTCGCACCGACACTCTCGGGAATCTGATCGCCCATCGGAAGGGGAAGGGGCCGGTCGTCGTCGTTTCGGCGCACCTGGACGAGATCGGGTTCCTGGTCTCGTTTATCGAGCAGGAGACGGGGTTCCTGCGGATCCATCCCCGCGGCGGGTTCGATCCACGAACCCTTCTCTCGCAGCGCGTTGTGGTCCACTCCGAAGGAGGAGACCTCGTCGGCTGCGTGGGGACGAAACCGACGCACATCCTGACCGAGGAGGAGCGGAAGAAGCCCTTCGAGATCAAGGACCTCTTCGTCGACCTCGGCCTGCCGGGGGAGGAGGTTCAGAAGCGCGTCGCAGTCGGCGATCCGGTCACCCTGCGCCAGGATTTCCTCGAGGGGGAGTGGATCGTCTCCGGGAAGGCGATCGACGACCGCGTCGGGGTCTACATTGGCGTGGAGGCTCTCAAGCGCGCGAAGAAGCTCGCGTGCGACCTCTTCTTCATCGGGTCGACACAAGAGGAGGTGGGCTGCCGCGGGGCGCACGTCGCTGGGTTCGCCCTGGAGCCGGAGATCGCGATCGCCCTCGACGTGACGATTGCCGCCGACATGCCGGACGTCCCAGCCGCCCAGCAGGTGACCCGACTCGGCAAAGGAGTCGCGATCAAGCTCTCCGACTCCGCCTCCATCTCCCACGTCGGCCTCGTCCGCGCGATGCGCGCGCTCGCCGACAAGAAGAAGATCCCCTACCAGATGGAGATCTTGCCGCGGGGCGGTACAGACGCGGGGGCCCTCCAGCTCGCGAGGAGCGGGGCGGCCGTCGTCACCCTTTCTGTTCCCACCCGCTACGTCCACTCCGTGGTCGAGATGGCGCGCAAGGAGGACATCGAAGGGGCGATCAGGCTCCTCGCCGCCTTCCTGGAAACGGCGGACAAGGTCAACCTTTCCCGGTGATGGAGAGGCCGAGGACGACGCTCTTTCGGGACTTCGACGTCGTAGCGACGATGGACGACGCCGGGGGCGAGATCCGCGGAGGTTCAGTCCTCGTGCGGGGAAACCGCATTGCCGCCGTCGGGGACGCCTGCTCCCTCACGGCCGACGTGGTGATCGACGGGCGAGGCAAAGTCCTCCTCCCGGGCTTCGTCAACACGCATCACCACCTCTACCAGACCCTCTTCCGAAACGTCCCCGGCGCCTCGGACCGGAAGCTCTTCGACTGGCTCGTCTTCCTCTACGAGCTCTGGAAGGGGATCGACGAGGAGGCGGTTGAGACGAGCGCTGCGCTCGGATGCTCGGAGCTCCTCCTCTCGGGTGCGACGACGAGCGCGGACCATTTCTACCTCTTCCCCAAGGGGCGGCCGCACCTCTTTGACGCCCTCATCGAGGGGGCGCGGCGGACCGGGATTCGCTTCCATCCGTGTCGGGGGTCGATGTCCCTATCGAAGAAGGACGGGGGCCTCCCGCCGGACAGCGTGGTCCAGACGGAGGAGGAGATCCTCGAAGACTGCGAGCGCGTGGTCGCACGCTACCACGACTCGAGGCCGCTCGCCATGCTCCGCGTCGCCCTCGCGCCGTGCTCTCCCTTTTCCGTCACGCGCCGCCTGATGGAGGCGTCCCTCCGCCTCGCCGACGAGCACGGGGTCCTCTTGCACACCCACCTCGCCGAAACCTCGGACGAGGAAACCTACTGCCTCGGCCGGGCCGGGGTCCGGCCGGTCGATCTCCTGGAGGGGCTGGGCTGGCTCCGGGAGGATGTCTGGTTCGCCCACCTCGTCCACCTCTCCGAGGGAGACATCGTCAAGCTCTCGGCCGGGAAGGTCGGGATGTCGCACTGCCCGAGCTCGAACATGACCCTCGGCTCAGGGATCGCTCCGGTCGCGCGGCTCCTCGGCACCGGGGTCAAGGTGAGCCTCGCCGTGGACGGCTCGGCGAGCAACGACACCTCGAACATGGTCCGTGAGGTGCGGCAGGCGATGCTCCTTCAGCGCGTCCGCTACGGGGCCGACGCCTTCTCCGCACGCGACGCCCTGCGCCTCGCAACGCGGGGCGGAGCCGCGGTCCTCCACCGCGAGGCGGAGATCGGCTCGATCGAGGTGGGGAAGGCGGCGGACCTCATTGCGTTCGACGTGTCCGGGCTTCCTTTCGCAGGAGCGCAGGCCGACCCGGTCGCTGCGCTCGTGCACTGTGCCGCAGAGCGGGTGGACCTGGCGATGGTCGACGGCGTCCTTCGCGTGAGCGACGGCCGGCTGGTGGACGAGACCCTGTACGACCTCGTCCCCCAACAGAACCGGATCTCGCGCAGGCTGGTCGAGGGGCGATGAAGGTCGCCCTGGAGATTGCCTTCTCCTTCAAGCGTGCCCTCGGGGCGGGGGAGACCGATCTCGACCTCCCTGACGGGGCGGACGTTGACCACGCCCTGCGCGACCTCGTCCGGCGCCACCCTTCCCTCGAGCAGCGGCTCTTCGCGCGGGGCGGCACTCTCCACCGTCACGTGAACGTCCTCGTGAACGGGAGGAACGTGGCCCTCGGGGAGGGCCTTGCGACGCGCCTCGCCGCCGACGACCGCCTCACCCTCCTTCCTCCTGTGGGGGGAGGGTAGACCGAGATCGGGAGGTCCCCGGCCGTGCGCCTTCACTGACGACGCCTCCCCTCCCCTGCTCCTTCGCTGCCGACCGTCGGACGGAGGACGCCCGTGCCGGAAGCCGATCTCGCTCGGCGAGCGGATCCGGAGCGGAGGAGGGGAGCGGGGTCTTCCCGGGGACGTGCGTCGCTTGATCGGGGTTTAGCGGAAGACCCAAAACAGGGAGAGGCCCTTTCGGGCCTCTCCGTGGCTGGTGTGGTGGTGGGCTTCGTAAGGAGGTTAGCCTTGAAGAGGGTTCTCGCCTCTCTTCTTCACCGCGACGAGACTACCCCCTGCGTGTGTGGGGGGTGTGAAGGGAGCGTGTCCTTTTGATGCACCCTGGAGAGGGGTTCGGCGCCTAGATTCCGAGGTCGAGCTGCGGCCCGACCGTGCCTGCCTTCTCTGCGATGCGCCGGAGGAAACGGTCACTGTCGATGATGAACCGCTCGTGCTCCGCCTCCGCGACCTTCTCCACCTCGTCCCATGCCTCGACGCGGAAGCTGAGCCGCCGCCTGTCGACCGCCTCGAGGCTTGCGCGGACGGAGACCCGCATCCCCGCCGGGGTCGCCGCATGGTGGCGCAGCGAGATCGAGGTCCCGACGGTCTTTTCCCCCTTCCCGAGCAGGGGCTCCACCGTCTGACGGCAGCACTCCTCGCAGAAGCCGACGAGGACGGGCGTGGCCAGGACATCGACGAGGCCGCTCCCGTAGCGGCTTGCCAGGTGTTCCGGCCGCACGATCCACGTCTTCTCGCTCGAGAGCCCAGGCTCGATCATCGGTTCCTCCAGTGGGCAGGATGGTACGAGCAGGCGGGCGAGGGGATCAAGGAGAGAGCCGGTAGCAGTCGGGTCGGCGGTCGGCAAACAGGTCGTTCCACCGGTTGATCGCCTTCTGCCGTGCCGCGCACAGGTCGATCTCCTCGACCAGGACTCCCTCCCCTTCCTTCGGGAGGCAGGAGAGGACGTCCCCTCGCGGGGAGACGATCTGGCTCTCCCCCGTGAAGTGCAACGGTTCCCCGGCACGGGCCTCGATCCCCACGCGGTTTGCGGTGGCGGCGAAGACTCGGTTCTCCAGGGCCCGGACGCGCATCGTCAGTTGGCCGACCCCGGGCAGGACGAGGTTCGCCGGATGGGCGAGGAGGTCCGCTCCGGCGAGGGCAAGGGTCCGCGCTGCCTCAGGGAAGAGGTGGTCGAAGCAAACCATCATCCCGACGCGGCAGAGGCCGATGTCGCTGACGGGGAAAGGCTCCTCCCCAGGAGAGAACCAGCGCTTCTCCTCCCCGAAGAGATGGACCTTCCGGTAGCGGGCGACGAGCCCTGCGGGCCCGACAAGGACGGCCGTGTTGCGGAGGCGATTCCCGTCCCGCTCCGGAAGGCCGGCGACCAGATACGCGCCCGTGGCCCGCGCGAACCGGACGAGCCAGGCGGTCGTCCTTCCACCAGGAACCGGCTCGGCGAGAGCGGTGAGCTCCTCAAGGGAGGTGAACTGGTAGCCGCTGGCACAGAACTCCGGGAGGACCCACAGGTCCGCCCGCGATGACGCGAGGAGTTCCCCCACGCGGCGGAGGTTCGCATCGACCTTGCCGAACGCCGGGTTCGTCTGGACGACACCGATCCGCATTCGGATGGGCTTCTCCGCTAGGGCTAGCGGTTCTTGGCCTTGGCCTTCCGCTCCGCTCGCGCTTTGGCCTTGTCCCGGAACCTCCGCTTCTCCTTGGTTCGCACGCGCTCCCGCTTTGCCTCTGCCATTCTCTCTCCTTGCCCTTTGCAGGGCGACCTAGAGTTCGCGGCGTCCGCTACGGGTTTCCCCTCATCTACGGACGGGCTCCGCATGTTGACGATACCCGCTCCTGGGCGAGGGACGCAAGGAGGCCGGGAGCGCGGGGTGACGCGCGCCGCGGCTCGGTATATGATGGAGGTCCGGGGTTGAGGAAGAAGGGGATTCCTGGCCTTACCTGAGGAGGACCCATGAAGAAGACACTTCTGCTGTTCGTGGTGCTCGGTCTCGTTGCGCTCACGCTCGCCGGGTGCTCGAGCGTGCGGCGCCTGGGAGACTTGGAGAAGAGGGCGTCCGACGAGACGGCGCAGATCGCGGCGCTCAAGGGGCAGGTGGACGCGTTCCCGGCGATGCTCCAGGCGAACTCGTCTCGGGTCAGCGACCTGGAGAAGGACGCCTCGACGTACGCCGCGATGATCGCCTCGAACGGGACGCTCATCGCCGAGCTTCAGAAGAGGGTGGAGGGGTACACCAGTGCGAATGAGAGGGCGCTGGTCGGTCTCAGCGACCTGGAGCGTGAGGTGGGAGGATACACCTCGAAGATCGAGAACCTAGGCAGCGATGTCGACGCGCTTCGCCGCCAGCAGGACAGTCAATCGGTCCTTTCGGCCACGAACACCACGCTGATCGCGAGCAGGGGAGAACAGCTTGCGGAACTGGAGAGAAAGGTGGTGCGGTACCTTGCCCTCGGCGAGGCGGCCGCAGGGGAGGTCGTCCTCCTGAAGGAGGCCGTTGCGGCCCAGGGCAAGACCCTGGAGGGGCTGGCGGCGGCGCAGGCGGAGGTCTCCCAGTTGCAGGGTGAGGTCCAGTCCTGGTCGGAGCGGGTGGCGGCGGGGGAAGAGGCCGTCGCCGCGCTGCGGGAGGAGGTCGCCCAGCTTGCCGCGCGGGGGGCGTCGCTCACAGTGGGGACGGTCGACCTCGCCGAGGCGGCGGGGGCGTTCCGCGAGGGCGTGAGCGAAGGGGTCGAGGCCGTCGCGGCGAAGGAGGCCGAGGTCGCCGCTCTCGAGGCGGCGTTCGCGGCGGGGAGCCTGGCCCCAGAGAGCTACCAGGCCCAGAGCCGGAAGCTCCGGTCGGACCTGCTGCTCGCTCGCTCCTCTCTTGAGGTGGAGACCCTCGCGCGGTTGGTTGCCTCGCAGGCTGTGGCGGGCCTTGGCCTGGAGGCCGCGCTCGGCGGGCTTGAGCAGCTGGCGCAGGAGGTGGCGAAGGCGGCGCTTGACCTGGCCGCGGACACGACGCTCGACGAGGCTGCGTTCCTCGCTCAGTATGAGACGCTCTCCGCAGCCATCGAGGAGATCGAGCGCGACCTGCGCTCGACCGTGGCCCCGCTCGTCCGAGAGGTCGTGATCCAGGTCGCGCAGGACGCGGGGTGTGACCTTGTCCTGGAGCGCCGGGAGATCCTCGCCGGGGACGCAGCGCGCCTGCTCGATCTGACCGATTTCGTCAAGGAGGCGCTCCGGGCTCGACCGTAGGGCCGTCCGGAGTGGCGGGATGGCAGCGGACGTAGCGGCCGAGGTTGCGTGCCTGCGCGACGAGATCCAGCGCCACGACTATCGCTACCATGTCCTCGCCGCCCCGGAGATCAGCGACGCGGAGTACGATGCGCTCTTCCGACGACTGGTCGATCTCGAGACCGCGCACCCCGACCTCGTCACACCCGACTCGCCGACGCAGCGCGTCGGGGCGCCCCCCGCTGAGGGGTTTGCCGCCGTGGCGCACGGGGTCCCGATGCGAAGCCTGTCGAACGCGTTCACGGCAGAGGAGATCCGGGACTTCGACCGGCGGGTGCGGAAGCTCCTTGGGACAGACGAGGTGACCTACGTCGCGGAGCCGAAGCTCGACGGCCTCTCGGTGGAGCTGGTCTACCGCGGCGGGACCTTCGTCCAGGGCTCAACGCGCGGGGACGGAGTGAACGGGGAAGACGTTACAGGAAACCTTCGCACGATCCGGAACGTCCCCCTGCGCCTGCGCGAAGAGGGAGGCCCGGCCCCGGCCCTCCTCGAGGCGCGCGGCGAGGTGTACCTAGCGAAGGAGGACCTCCGGCGACTGAACGAGGAGCGGGAGAGGGACGGTCTTGCGACCTTCGCCAATCCCCGGAACCTCGCCGCGGGTTCGCTGCGCCAGCTCGATCCGAAGGTGACCGCGGCACGACGGCTCAGGTTCTACGGCTACGACGTCGGTCGGGTGGTCGGCCTGGAGATCCCGACGCAGGAGGACCTCCTCGCGGCCCTCGTTCGCTTCGGGATCCCCACGAACCCCCTGTACCGGGTCTGTCGGGGGATCGAGGAGGCGATCGCCTTCTACGAGGAGCTGGACCGGAAGCGGGAGGACCTCCCGTACGATGCGGACGGGATCGTGATCAAGGTGAACGACGTCGCCGTGCGGAGGGTCCTTGGAGAGCTGGCCCACTCCCCTCGCTGGGCGGTCGCCGCGAAGTTCCCGGCCGAGGAGGGGACGACCCGCCTCGCGGACATCCGCGTCTATGTCAGCCGAACGGGGACCCTCACTCCGGTCGCAGCCCTCGACCCGGTCCGGGTGCGAGGGGTCGAGATCTCACGTGCCACCCTTCATAACGAGGACGAGGTGAAGCGGAAGGGGCTCCTCATCGGGGACACGGTCGTCGTCCGCCGGGCAGGGGACGTCATCCCCGAGGTCGTCCGTCCGCTCGTCGAGAGGCGGACCGGAGTGGAGCGCTTGTTCGTCATGCCGACCGAGTGTCCAGTCTGCGGCGGGCCGGTCGTCCGTCTCGAGGGGGAGGTCGCCCACCGCTGCCTGAATCTCTCCTGCCCGGCGCGGATCGTGGCGTCGATCCTGCATTTTGTCTCCAGGGGCGGGTTCGACATCGAGGGGATGGGACCGAGGCTCGTGATCCAACTGGTGGAGCGGGGGATCGTGAGAAGGATCGACGACCTCTTCCGCCTCGATCGGGAGACCCTTCTCACGCTCGACCGAGTCGGGCCGAAGCTTGCGGAGAAGCTCCTCGCCGCGATCGAGAAGAAGAAGGAGATTGCGGTTCCGAAGTACCTCTTCGCCCTGGGGATCCCCGAGGTGGGGGGCGTCACCGCCGACCTCGTCGCCGCGTCGTTCGGGTCGATCGACCGCCTTCTCTCGGCGAGCGTGGAGGATCTCCTCGCGGTTCCAGGGATCGGGCCGCGAATGGCTCTCGCGATCACCGGCTTCTTCGCGAACCCGGAGAACCGCACCCTTCTCGGCGCCCTGCGCGCCGCCGGGGTGAGGACGACTGGGTCGGCCGCGCCGGCGTCGACCGCGCTCGCCGGGGCGCGGTTCGTCTTCACTGGGAGCCTCTCCTCGATGACGCGCGAGGAGGCCGGAGACCGGGCGAGAAGGCGGGGGGGAACGGTCTCCTCCTCGGTCAGCCGGAAGACGGACTACGTGGTCGTCGGAGCGGATCCCGGGTCGAAGGCCGCCCAGGCGCAGGCGCTCGGGGTGAGGACCCTCTCTGAG
>CAYHBG010000049.1:0-11286 GCA_964354815.1 uncultured Thermotogae bacterium | reverse complement strand
TTCATCCAGCGGACCTTCTCCGGGATCTTCTTCACCCCGGGCGACCTCCTCTTCCTCGACAACATCTGGGCGAACATGTCGCGACTTCCCACGCCCCACCACAGGAGCCTTGCCATCGCCTCGCTCGTGCGCGCCTGCGTGAAGCGCCAGCCGCGAGGAGTGTTCACCGTTGCCGGGGACCCGGAGAGGTACAAGGACGGACGACGTGATCTCCGCCTCTCCCTCGAGGAGCACTTCCTCGAATCGGCCGTGCTGTACAACGCCACCGTCTTTGACAACGGCCAGCCGTGCCGAGCGCTCAAGGCCGACGTCTTCGCCGTGCCGCCAGACGGTCTTGACCTCGTCTACATGGACCCTCCTTACGTTCCACGTGCCGACGACAACTGCTACATCAAGCGCTACCACTTCCTCGAGGGCCTCGCCTCGTACTGGCAGGCGGAGGGGACGGAGATCCTCGAGGAGACGAAGGTGCGGAAGATTCCCAAGCGCTACACGCCGTTCTCCTACCGCCGGACCGCCGTGCAGGCCTTTGGTGATGTGTTCGCGCGGTTCGCGGGGAGCATCCTGGTGCTGTCCTACTCGTCGAACGGATACCCGGACCTCGACGAGCTTGTCGGCCTGATGCAGAAGTACAAGCGCGACATCCAGGTCTTTGAGAAGCCGCACCGCTACCACTTCGGCACGCACCGGAACGTCTCTCGGGATCGGGCCACAGTCCGGGAGTACCTCCTCGTGGGGTCCTGAGTGCGATTCGCGAAGGTCACACTCGAAGGACTTCTCTCCCAGTTCGCGGAACTTCCCGCCGACTGGAGGGACGACGCGGCCCGGGAGCTACTGGAGTCGATCGAGGTTTCGGTGCGCGGCCTGCGGGCACTCCGGCATCCGCCAACACCGGACGAGCTCGAAGCGTTCCTCCGTGCGGACCCAGGGTTTCTCGACACCTGTCGTCTTCTCCTCGGGCTCGGACAGGAACCTGCGGCTCACGTCTTGAGTGCCGAACTCGGCCCCGGTTCGTTCACGTGGACGCGGTTGCGCCAGCTTGCAGTCAGAGACCCGGCGAGACTCGCGGGGGCGCTCGTTCGAGCAGGTCTTCCCGGGGTCATCACCGAGAGCCTTCGCCGGAAATGGCGACTTGAGGACATCCTCATCGAGCGCTACAAGATGAGCCGAGGCAGGGCGATCGCCGGGCAGCAGCGCGGACGTGGGCTGGAGAACGACGTCGAGGCAGCGCTGACCAAAGCGAAGGTCCCCTTCGTGTCTCGAGTCACCTTCGTCGGAAAGCAGGGGAAGACTGCGAAGTGCGACTTCGCCGTCCCGGGGAAGGAGAACCCGAAGGTCGTCATCGAGGCGAAGGGGTTCGAGGCGACCGGGAGCAAGCTGACCGATTTCCTGGGCGACGTCCTCAAGATCGCCCAGGCGAAGGACTACCACATGTACTTCTTCCTCGTCACGGACGGGCGCGGCTGGCAGAACCGCGCAAGCGACCTGAGGAAGCTGGTTGAGTACCAGCACGAGGGTTTGATCGACATGATCTACCCGCGACGAGCCGTCGCCGACCTGGCAGGGGCTGCGAGAGGCATCCTCGAGAAGGAGTAGCCTTGGAAGCGAGGACGATTGCGGCATAGCCCAGCCGCTCTTCTCCACGGAGAGCCAACTCCCTTGCCACGGGGTTGCCAGTGCACTGGCTGTATTGTGCCGATGAATGTCCAGTTTGGTATCCATTTCCAGCTTAGCGAAGGTCGGAGCACGCCGAACGACTCAAGAGGTCGGGGCTTCCGGTGCTTCTCATCCCGTGCAAGCCTGTCGTCAGTGGTCGCCGGGATCGACGAGATGATCAAGGCGGGCCTGTTCAACGCCTTCTTCGTGCTGGGCCGCTCGATCGGCCTCATCGGACACTACTTCGACCAGATCTGCCTCGAGCAGGACCTCTACCGCCACCCGCTCGACGACATCCTCTACGACGTCCCGAAGGGGCCGGAGAAGGTGGGATAGGGACGCGCCCCCGCATCGGGGGAGGGTGCCAAATGCTGGGCGGCCGGCGCCGAGCTGGCCGCCCTTCTCTTGATAGGACCGACTTCCGGGGGGCAAGGAGCGCCTCGTGCATTCGGCCGTGGCTGGAAGAACAAGAGGTCAAGAAGCTGCCCGCGAGAGAGGATCACGGGCGGACGACGACTTTCTGGATCCCCACGAAGTCGAGCGCCTCGCCGCCGCCGCCCTCTTCTTCGAGGCAGAGCGCAATCGCCTCGCGGATCCTCTCCATGACCTCGTCGAGGGATTTCCCCTGAGTGTGACAGCCGCGCAGGGCGGGTACCGAGGTGACGTACGTACCCTCGGAGTCCTGCTCGATGATGACGCTGTACTCGTTCCTCATCACGACCATCCTAGCTCGTTCCGGGCCCCATCATACAGGGAAGGGCCCTGATGGAACCCGTCAGCCCAGCAACGCCCGCGCCGTCGAGCAGGTGACGACGCAGAAGAAGAATAGCCTCATCCTGAACGTCGACGGCTGCATCGGCGTCCTCCTCGTCGACCTCTTGACGGAGCTCAAGTTCACCGACCGCGAGATCGATGAGATGATCAACGCGGGCCTGTTCAACGCCTTCTTCGCCCTCGGCCGCTCGATCGGCCTCATCGGCCACTACTTCGACCAGATCCGCCCCGAGGAGGACCTCTACCGCCACCCGCTCGACGACATCCTCTACGACGTCCCCAAGGGACCGGAGAAAGTGGGGTAGGCCAGCCCCTTCGCCTCTCATGCTGCCCCGGCCGGTCTCGCAAGCCTTGCCGGGGCACGTCCCTGGCATTCCGCTGGCAGGTCCTCTCCCTTCGCAAAGACTCTTGTTGTCCTCTGACGTGACAGCCACAATTACTCTCCGGAGAGAGGAGGCTTGTGTGGTTGTGGAACCGGGAGGTATCGTCAGAACCGCCGCTGAGCTTCCGTACGTCGTCAACCCTCCCTCAGACGGCAGGTCGGTATTCCTTGTACCGTTCTTCGAGCAAGGAAGTCGGGAGTGGCACGCCTTCTTCCCGATTGAGAAGAATCATCTCCGCCGAATGCGACTGGTTGAAGTGGTGACGGGACCCTATCTCTCGTCGCATCCTCTGCTGCCAGACCAGGACCTTGGCCTGCCTCTGGAGGATCTCGTGTTCCAAAGGATGTCCTTCTCGACGCTTGCCCGTCCTATGAGCGGGCTCGAGGACGTAGTCGAGAATCTCGCCTCGATTCTCGAGCTCTATCGCGTCGTCTCCTTACGGTCTTCAGAGAACAGGATTGAAGCTGGTCAGCTGGCTCAAGCCCTGCTGGAGTACCTTCTTGTGGTCACTCGGTCGCTGTACGACGTGCTTCAGGTACTGTCCAGGGAAGCCTCCTCTCTATTCAAGAGGGTTGACGATCGCGAGAAGAGCCTGATGCACAAGCTCTCCGACAGCTTCGCAGACGTCGCGCTCCATGGAGACAAACCCAGGACAAAGGAGGAGATCCAAGAAGCCTACAGAATGCCTCCAGCTCTTGCGAGCTTCTACGCCGCGCGCGCTGGTCACGTCAGACTCCTGCGGGACTTGCGGGATAGTGTAGTCCATAGGGGGCATCACGTCAGCTACGTCATTGACCTAGACGAGGGGCTTGCCGTGCAAACCGCAGAGAAGCCTTGGAGCGATCTTCCTATCTGGAACGGTGACAACACGACAAGGAATAGCTTCGGTTCGCTGCGCGCCGTTTTCGCGTACCTTACTAGAGAAGCTCTGGATGCCACGACGGGGCTCGCCGACGCGTACGCCTCCTTCCTGCTGCTGCCCGAACCGATCAGCCCCGGGAACCAGCTCTTCCTCCGAGGACCTCTGAACCGACATCTTGTTAACCTGCAGGGAACCCTAGGCTCACCTTGGGAGAGAAGAAGCCGGGGTGCGGAGGCCTGAGAAAGAGCGGGGGACGACACCAACCACCGAGCGCGCGACGGTTCTACCTTCCGGACGCGTCCCCTGCATTCTCTCTTGAGACTGGGCATAGCGGAGGGCGAACTACTCCGCGAGCTTCGCGATCGCGTCGGGGGCCTGAACGTCTAGCGGTATCACAAGTTCCTGATGAGCGCAGAACGCCCCTCCCTCCTCGTCAAGAGCTCGCGATTTGACTACCCACGCGTCGCGGCCGACCACATGAACGAAGTAGTGACTGCGTGCGAAGGAGTCAAGTTGCTCGCGGACAACTCCGCAGCTCCCGGCACCTGCAACAACGATTCGCCGTTGAATCTTCCCACCTGCCCAGCGCTGAAAGGATCCCAAGAAAGGCTGATGATGATGGCCATGCAGCACGCCGACGATCTCGTTTGAGGAAGCCCAGCTCATCAGTTCCGGCGCATTGAGCATCACGCTCGGAGCCTTCCCTCTAAGTGCGATTCGAGTGGGGAAGTTGCCCACTGGTGTCACATGATGGTGCAGACACAGAAACCTGTGCACCGCATCACCGCACGCTGTGGAAGCTTCTGCCTGCAACGTGCATGTGAGTGTCCTGAGTGCCGACGTCTCGACCGCACCATAGTTCTGAGTTGACCTGCCGATCGCGCAGCACGAGCTGGTGCCAACACACTGAACTGTTACTGCTTTGGAGGGGCTTGTCGCCTGCACGAGATCGTGCCTTGCGGAACCTGTCAGGAGGCTACGGGAGAAGAAAGCGTATGCCGACATGCTGGCTGCTCCAGCCGTCCTGTTCTGCCCTCCCCTCGGACTGAGGTTGCAGTCGTGGTTTCCAGGAACCAGCAAGACGCTCTGTGCGGCAATCCCAAGATCCCGAGTCAGCTGCTCGAGAGCTGCTTGCGCTTCCTCATAGAAGTCAGGGTCGGGCTTGTCAGCGATGTCTCCAGTCAGGATGAGCAGGTCAATGTTCCCTGCCAGGTCGGCGTTGCGCAAGTCGTCCACGACAGCCTCGACCAGGGTCCGTCGGTCCGGCTCACTCCTTGATGGCTTTGATGGCAAGCGCCAATGGTGCTGCCGCCCGAAGTGCAGATCCGACAGGTGCAGTATCCTGACCGTATCTTCGCGGTCCGACGTCGAGGATCTCGCTGACAGTCGGAGGGGAGTGGCGGGGGTAGGCCGCCGATAGCGAACGCCAGCGAGGTCCTCGACGAGCTCGCGAACGAACTGCCCGGAGAGGGTTGCGCAGAGGGGGGACACGCGCCTTATCAGACCCAGTTGCAGGAGTCTCTGGATAACTGGCTCATCCACATCCTGGAAGATCTGCTCCTCATAGAAGCGCGTTGCGGCTGAGACGAGGTCGGAGTCTCCTCTTAGCGCGTGAATGAGTCTCTGGGCTATCGGAAGATCTCTAATGATAGTCTTTATCTCGCTGACCCGCCTCTCGTAGCGGACCCCCTTACGAAGGAGGGCTGGCCGAGCTGAGGTCAGTGTGTCGAACGTGAGGCCAATGTGGCCACCCGTAACCTGTAGGAGGGCTTCCGCAGCGGCCTCAGAGAGCCGCTCTCCCAACACTGCGTTCAGTCCTTCTACATCATCAATCGCAAGGAAAGGGATCTCGACTCGCTCGAACGCGCGCCAGGGGGTTGTTAGGCGGGGTTGGTGGTGGTACCAAAGGACGAACTCGTCAGGGATCAAGCACTGCAGCCGTCCTACGTTTCTCCGATCACGAACCGTGAGTTCCTGCAGGGTGGCATGTAGGACGCTGGCAATCTCGAAGTAGTTGCGTACGCAGTGGGGGTGCACGCCCAGCACCCCTACGGTGAGGAAGAGATCCGGACTGGCGCTCAGGAGTCCGGAGAGAACGTTCCTGAACTCTTGTGGGCCGGAGACAGACTCTGCTGGGCATCGGGTGTTGCCCGGGATCTTCGTGGAGATGGCTTGCCAAACCCTGTCCCAGTCAATGGCGTCGGCCATTGAGATGGTTGTTTCATCAAGCACCGCGACCGCTCCGCCATGCGTTGCACTAGCGTGTTCGAGCAGAGCGAGAGCAGCTGGCCCCTTTCCGAAGAACCGAGGCCCGAGCAGCCACAACGATACCCCGGCGCTGACTGCGTCGAGAATCGACTGCCTTACTGAACGTGGCCACAGCGCTGTCTTCGCGGCTGATCCGATGCGGTCCATCTCAGCTTGTGACCTCACCTGTGCTGGCGCCGGGCGTGGCCAGATCGACTCCGCACCTTGCCGCGTTGCGACGAGTCTCTCCGGAGAGCTTCTCCAGCAACCATCCCACGGGATCCTGCGCCACGACCAGTCTGTAGATGAGCGGATTTGCGAGCACGTGGAGTGATGGAGCTGACGCGCTTGCCACTATCAGGCCCCGCATCTCAAGTGCTTCAAGGACCATGTCCGCAGTCGTCAGTGGACAGAGAAACCCGTGTCTTCGTAGTGCATCGACGACCTCCTGCCGAGAGAACTTCGCTCCAGCCCAGTCTCCAGCACCTCCCCGCCGGGATACCAGGTCCAGGTACACCAGCTTGTCAAGTGGCGAGACATCGTCGTAGAAGAGCTCACGGGCTAGGCTGCCGAAGACCGATCTCGCGTCTTCCGCGACGGCTCTCATGACTATGGCAAGGGGGTCTGCCTCCGGCTTCTCCTGCAAGCGCGAGAAAAGATGCAGGCCAAGGAGCTGAAGGAACGCCGGATGGCCGCCTGTCTCCTTCCACGCAAGGGAGGCAATGCTATCTACCTTGGAGTGCCGACCGACGAGCGCCAGGGGGGCGCAGAAGAAATCCTGGACAGCCGTTTCATCAAGCATCCGCAACCTCATCTCGGTGACGGTGTTTATGAAGGGACCCTCGAAGCTCTCTCGCTGCTTGGCGGTAAGTTCCTGGAAGCACGAGAAGAAGAGGCGCAACTCCCCCCCCTGAATCAGCTCTCTGAAGACCCCGAAGTGCTCCCAGTCGGTTGCTGGTAGTTCCGTAAGGAGGGTCCCCAACTCGTCGACTATCAGTACCAGTCGCTTGGCTCCGCGCCGTACGCGCGTCTTGACCACGGCTCGCAGCAGCGGCTCGCCAGTCTTCTGCGCCCTTGCGATCGCACGGTCGAGCCGTGACGGCGCGAGCCTGGAGCAGATCGCCAGGTCCAGTGCCTCAAGTGATGCGCAGCTTTGACCGTCGACGAAGATCACGTCCTCTCCGCGTTGGCCCAGGCGCCATTCCAGTTCTCGCAGCATTGACGTCTTGCCGACCATCCGAGCACCGATGATGGCGTACGACAAATTGTCTTCTAGAATCTGCCTGATCTGCGAGGTTCGACCGAAGAAGCTGCTTCCAACAGCTGGTTCCTTGCCGACGTAAGGCGCGAACGCGGCGGCTGATATCTGACCGGTGTCGAGCTTCTCCCTGATAGCAAGGTTCAGCGCCGTCACGTTCGAGAGGGCATCGGCGTCGGCGAGTGTCTTGCCATCAATCACGAAGACACGAGGTGCACCGAAGGCGAACTCATTGCGGAAGGCGGGGTCCTCTCCCGGGGAGACTAGGAAGATATACGAATCCGGCTCACGACGAGCGAGTCTTTCCGTGAGCTTGACGGAGTCGTCGAGCACGGCTCCCCTGTCGTGGGGAGCCGTGTCTCTTAGGATGCAAGCATAGAGTCGCTTTTCTTTCAGATTCCTGCCAATATGGAGAGTCGTGACATCAGCTGAGAACACATCAAAAGACGTGGTCCTGAGCTCGCGCTCCTGGCTGAAGGTCCGAGAACAGTCCTGACCAAAGGCCGCGACAGCAAGCCGCGCTGTGTCCATCCCACCTCCCTTGGGCTCAGTCAGCGAGAGAGAGCGCCATAGTGGTCGAGGCACGCCAGCAAGCGTGCGGTTGGAACGCCGCCGAAGGAAGGCGCGTCATCGGCCAGCTGAGCGAGGTCTGGCGGACGCGATTCTCCCCATCTCAGGAACAGCAGGGCGAGTGCTTGCGTGGTCGCCTGGTCGCCAATCTGCACCAATCCCACCCTCCCCCCTCGGGCCAGCCTTCTGCTCAGCTTCTGACCGTCGCAATGCAGGCGCGCTGCCCTCAGCTGCGCTCCGACCAGCGTGGCTCGCCCAAGCGGGGCGCAGCGCATGGCATCAGTCTCCCACGTTGTCTTGTCGACTTGCACCTCGCCCCCATCAACAAGCGGATGGCCGTCGGCCTCCAACCGAACGGACCGGGCAACCAAGTCAGCATGCCACTGCGAACGATTCATGTGGCCGAAGCCCGAGTTGTCCCCAAGAGCTACATGCACCGTTCCGTAGGCTTTTTCGTCGAAGAGAGGGTTTCCAGATAGCCTGCGAATCGATCGATTCACGCCGATGCCGATCTCGGCGAGCACGTCCCAGTTGGAGTCACCGCGGGCTTTGGCCTTGTTCCCGCTCTCAGTGAAGAAGCGGAGCAAGCGCTCGGACTTGGTTCGAACGTCGGCAAGCCGGCCGCCTGCGAAGCGGAGAATGACTTCCTCTCCATCTTCGAGCGCGATCCGCGGAACGCTGCCGTTGATACAGACGGAACCTTCGACTGTCGAGGGCAACGGGCAGAAGAAGGCCTCGCCCGGGGGCACGTTTCCCCATCCCCCGGGGTGAATAACCCCTGGGCTCTGGATGGGCTCATTCTCCCATCCTCCCATTGCCACCGACAAAGTGCATCCCTGATTCGTATACAATTCCAGCTTCCTGCACTCTCCAAGTGCTAGAGCTAGCGCCTCAACGTCTCGGCGAGCTTCCTCGATGTTCGAGATCGCGAGGCACTGAAGCACCGCATCCGAAATCCCCGGAACATGGGCAAGACGCGCGCCTCTTTGCCGAGGGGCCTTGATGACGGCTGCTCGGAAGTCCTTGAGCTCCAGGTCACCGGATAGTGCGTTGACTATCGCCGTTGCCTCGAACAAGGTTTCCAGAAGCAGTTTCGGGAGGTGGAGTTCGTCGAGAAAGGGAGATCGCGCGATTACTGCATCCTGGATGGCCCTGGGTACCATAACCAACGTCGAATCGACGCCGCGCTGGATCGCCAGCTCTGCCATTCTGGAGGCATATGCCTCGGTGGTTTCATCGAAAAGCACCAGGACGCTGTCGGCAGGGGAGCAACAGAGGCAGTCCCAAAGGAGTCTCCCTAGACCTGCAAGAACGCTAGGGTCAGCTGTGGTCACTTCCCCTCCTTGACTTCACTAGTTATACATCCTAGTGACCTCAGAGGCATATGCAAGGGGGGCAGCATGGGCAGCGGTGCCGTCCGCGGAATCACCTCCCGTAGCCGTGAAACGCGGACCCGTTCCACCCAATGTAAAGGCCTTCCCGCCTGAGGAGAGGCCACGCACCAGAAAGGGCCGCAAGAGCGGCGTGATTCATTCCCCTCGAGGCCGAGCTCGGATTCCAGGCTGGTGGGGGGCGTGGGGGCAGATCCTGACACTCGGCATCGTCATGCGGCCCGGTGCAACGGGGACTCCCGATTTGGCGAACCGTCTTCTCCTTCCGCCTCTGGAGCTCCGGCCTCGTCGGGAGCCAGTGCGACTCGGTCCAGCCTGGGCAGATGCTCGGCCTGTTCGTCAGGCGATTCGCGTTCCGTGTGCACGTGTGAACGGGGTTGGGCCCTGCGCCGCAACATGCTTGCCGACGTGTCCAGGCGACTTGACCTCCACCACCAGCCCGGTGCTCCAGTGAGCAGACTCGGGGCTCACCAGCTAGCGGCATCCGTGCGTGGCCGGCTGGACCTGTTGGGCGGGTGACATCTCCCTCCCGGGTACGGAGGGCTCAGAGCTTGCGATGCAATACGACTACCTGCGGGGCTCCGGTTGGACAGCCACGCAGAGGGGTCTCGTCACGCTTGGAACGGTGTCTCTCTTCACCGGTACGCCGCGAACGGTGTCGCTCCCACCCGGCCTGATCCCGGGTGGCGGGAGGCCTTTCCACAAGCTTCCCGCCACGCACTGCCCTGCTCGTCCGCCGAACCAGTGTTCCGATTCCCGTTCGGGGCTCGGGGCCAAGGGGAGGACGCAAGCGCGGCGCTCCCGCGCAAGGCCGTGACGGTGGTTCCCCCGGTGACGATGACGGTTCCGTCGCTGGCTATGGCCGGCGATCCCACGGCGCAGGGGATATTGGCGCGCCAACGGGTTCTTTGTCGTCCGTTCTTCGGGTCGGTTCCTGGGAGGCTTCCTCAGCCGGAAGGGAGCCTCTCGGCCTGGCCGAGGAGGTACGTGAAGATGTGGGCCGGGATGCGCAGGATGGGCGTCGGCGGACGGCCGCAGCTCTCGAGGGAGAAATCGCCGTCCGCCCGGGTCACCCAATAGGCCTGCGTCACGGTCTCCTGAGAGCAGTAGGCGCAGATCCCCTCCTTGGAGGAGAGGGGGGCGGGAGACTCGTACTTGACCTCGACGGCGATGTTGTAGCTTGGGCCACGGATGACGATGTCGACCTCTTTCTTGGCGGCGGAGTCCTTCCAGTAGCCGATCTCGGGATTCTCCGGGTAGTGATAGGCGTGGAGATGGCGGAGCACGGCGGTCTCGACGATCCCTCCCAGCTCGTCCCGGTTCTGAAGAACCTCCTCGCCGCGCAGGAGGACCGCGTTGCGAAGCGCGGCGTCGGCCAAGTACACCTTGTATCGAGCCTTGAGCGTCTTCTTGCCTCCGGCGTGAATCGGAGGAAGCCGGTAGATGAGGCCCGTCCTCTCGAGGATCGTGAGGTAGTTTGAGACCGTCGTGTGCGAGACTCCGAGAGCGGTGGCCACGGTCTGGACCTCCAGGATGCCGCCGCTGTGGGTGCACACGTACAGGAACAGCCTCTCGAGGTCGTCCACGTTGCGCACCCCGAAGAGCGCGGTCATGTCGCGCTTGAGGACGCGCTCGACCACATCCTCGCGGAGGAGCCGCTGCGCGAGGCCGACCTCGAGCCGCGCGGTCTCGGGAAACCCGCCCACAAGGAGGTAGCGCTGGAAGTTCGGCAGCAGGGGGCGCGAGCGGACCGCGAGGTCCGCAAGCTGTGCGGGGCTCTTCCCGAAGAGGTCACGCGGGCGGAGGTCGCCTGGAACGTCCGCCTCCTTCTCCCCTTGGATGTGGACGAACTCGTAGAACGAGAGGGTGGGGATCGAGACGCGGATCCACCGGCCCACGCCCCTGTCGAGGGTTCCCTCCTCTTGGATCAGGCTGGCTGAGCCGGTGGCGATCACCCGGTACTCGGGATGGTGGTCCACGAGCTGTTTCAGGTGATCTGCCCAGTCGCGGGAGTACTGGATCTCGTCCAGAAGGAGGACCGCGGGTTCCCCCTCCGGATGGATCGTGGAGTGGTAGAGGCGCAGGAGTTCAGGCAAGGTCGCCAGCTTGACGAAGGGGTTGTCGAGGCTGAGGTAGAAGACGCTC
>CAYHBG010000048.1:6674-11290 GCA_964354815.1 uncultured Thermotogae bacterium | reverse complement strand
ACGCTCGGGAACCACGAGTTCGACCACGGGCTCCCGCACCTCCTCTTCCTGGAGAAGGTCGCGAACTTCCCGATCGTGAACGCGAACCTCTATCTCAAACCCTACCAGAAGCGCCTGATGAAGCCCTACCACATCGTCCGCAAGGCGGGCTTCGACATCCTGTTCATCGGGATCATCACAGAGAAGATCGTCGCCGATCTCGCCAGGGACGAACTGATCGCAAGCTTCGTCTCGCTCGAGGAGGCGAGCACCGAGGTCGGCCGCATCACCAACGCCTACAAGAACGACGACATCGACCTCACGGTCCTCCTGACGCACATCGGCTTCGAGTCGGACCTCGAGCTTGCTCGTCTCCTGAAGCCAGAGTGGGGCGTGGACCTGATCCTCGGCGGCCACTCGCATACGATCCTCGAGCGGCCCGCGGAGGTGAACGGGATTCTCATCGCGCAAGCTGGCGTAGGGACCGACCAGATCGGCCGGTTCGACATCCTGGTGGATGACGACACGAACAGCATCGTGGAGTGGGACTGGCACCTCGTCCCGATCGAAGAGGGAATCGCAGAGCCGGACCAGGGATTGCACGACTACATCGACTCCTTCAAGCGGCTCGTGGACCGCAAGTACGGATCGGTCCTGACGAAGTTCGCTTTCGAGCTCGTCCATCCGTCCCGGACCGAAGAGACGCCGCTCGGGAATCTCGTGGCGGATGCGCTGGCCGAGGCGACCGGGGCCGACGTGGTCCTGGTCGGGAGCGGATCGATCCGCTCCAAGCGGCTGGGGCCGGTCGTGACCCTGGGCGACTTCACGGCCTGCTTCCCGTTCGAAGAGAGTCTGACGAAGTCCACCGTGTCCGGGCGCGACCTCCTCCGGATCTTTCGTCACATCATGCGCCGGGAGAATCGGACCGGAGAGGGGGAGTGCTACCAGGTGAACCGCGGGGTGTGCGCGGTGCACAACGACGCCCGGGACGAGCTCGTCTCGCTTGCCGTCCGCGATGCGCCGGTGGTGGCGGACGACACCTACACCCTCGTCCTTCCCGGCTACCACCTTCGGAACGCGAAGGCCTTCCTGGGGATCTCCGAGGCGGAGCTGGCCGCCCTCGGGACGCCGAAGGTGGTCGCGACCTCCGTCAGCGACGTCCTGCAGGAGTACCTGCGCAACCACCAGAACCTGGCGAGCCGCGTCGAGGGGCGGCTCGTCTACCCGTAGGAGGGGGGATGGGCTTCCTACGCGAGCGGCGGCGAGAGCGGCTCCGTCGTCAGGGGCTCTCAGAGAAGGATCAGGAGGCCGTGCGGCGGAACGTCGGTCTCTTCCGTCGGCTCTCTCGGGACGACCAACGGGAGCTCCTCGGACACGCGCGGGTCCTACTCGAGGAGAAGCACTTCGAGGGGGCGGCGGGCCTCGAGGTGACCGAGGAGATGCGGGTCACGATCTGTGCCCTTGCCGCGGTCCTTCTCCTTCATCGGCGCACGGCGTACTTCGCCAAGCTCGTCTCGGTGATCCTCTACCCAGGGATGTACCTCGCCGACGAGCCGATCCAAGACCCGCTCGCGGGGATCGTCTACGAGGGGCCGGAGGAGAGGCTGGGGGAGTCGTGGCGCCAGGGGGCGCTTATCGTCTCGTGGGAGGACGCCCTGGCTCAGGCGGGGGGCACCATCCCGGGGAGGAACGTCGTCCTGCACGAGTTCGTGCATCAGCTCGATGCCGAGAACGGGTCCATGGACGGCGTCCCGCTCATCCTCCCCTCCGCGGCGTTGCGCGCGTGGACGGCGGAGATGGAGCGGGAGTACGAGGAGTTCCAGCGCGCGGTCTCCCGCGGCTGGGAGGCCGGCCTCGACGGCTACGGGGCGACGAACCCGGCGGAGTTCTTCGCCGTCTCGAGCGAGGCCTTCTTCGAGCTGCCTGTCCGGCTGAGGGAAAGCCGGCCGCGGCTGTACGACGCCCTCGCCGCCTACTACCGGCAGGACCCGGCCACCTGGCCGGAGGCGGAGCCAGCCTTTGGCACGTACACCGTCACGGCGTAGCTGTCGACGGCGGCCTCTTCCCAGGGCCGCTTGTAGTCGAACGAGAGGGGGGCTGTCCCCGCGCCGACCGCGCGGAAGGTGAAGCGGAAGGTCCCGCCCCCGCCGCACACGTCCGGGTCGTCGGGTGTGTACTCCGGATCCCCGACCGGCTCGAGGATGGTCTGGTTCTGGGGTTCGGTTCTCACCCAGGAGAACCCGGTCGTGGGGTTCCCCGACAGGCGGACGACGAGGGTGTCGCCCACGTTGATCGTCACGATCGTCCCTTCATCGCCTGCCGCGAGGGTCACCGCGCCCGGAGAGAACAGGCAGCCCGAGAGCGCGGCAACGGACACCGCGAGAAGACCTATCCCCATCCACTTTGCCCGCATCATGGACGTCACCTCCCCTCAGGTCCCATCGTAGGGGAAGGCCCCGGAATCGACAAGGACAGGAGTCGGGCGGGCGGGGACACGGCAGGGTGAGGTCCTCCGCTTGTCCGGTTAGAATCGACCGCAACCGTTCCGGGTTCGCGTGAAGGAGACCAAGCGATGTGCGGGATCTTCGGGATCGTCATGAGGGAGGACCGGCCGCTGGGGGAGATCCTCGTCGGCGCCGCGCGCCGCCTCGCCTATCGGGGCTACGACTCGGTCGGCTGCGCCACGATCGACGCCGCAGGGCGGATCGATCTGCGCAAGGACTCTGGGAAGATCGACGAGGTCGACGCGAGGCTTCGCTTCACGGAGATGCGCGGCCGGCGCGGGATCACCCAGCTCCGCTGGGCGACCTTTGGCGTGCCAGCGCGCGAGAACGCCCAGCCGCACCTCGACTCCGACGGCGACCTCGTGGGAGCGCACAACGGAAACATCGTGAACAACGTCGCCCTCCGCGAGGCGTTCATCGCGGAGGGGATGACGGTTCGAGGGGCGAACGACGGGGAGTCCTGCGTGCATGCCGTGGAGCGCTATGTGGACCAGGGCTTCGACATGGTCGAAGCGATCCGCCGCGCCGCAGGCGACCTCGAGGGGGACTACGCCTTCGTCATCGGCCGGGTGGACGGGAAGGACGGTGCGGCCGGAGCCCCTCTCTACGCGATCAAGCAGGGGTCCGGCCTGGTCGTCGGACTCGCCGACGGCGCGACCTGCCTCTCGTCCGATCTCCCGTCGATCCTCCCGCTCACGAACCGGATCGTGCGCGTGTACGACGGGGAGATGGTCAGCCTGTGGCCGGACCGGGTCGAGCTTCGACGCGTGGACGACGGAACGCTGATCGAGCGCGAGGTCGAGGTGTTCACGGAGGGCATGGACGCGGCGCAGAAGGGGGGCTACGCGCACTTCATGCTGAAGGAGATCCACGAGCAGCCCAAGGTGGCCGCTGATCTCCTCCACTGGCTTGAAGCCTCAGCCGACGTCGCTCCCTTCCTGGACGATCTGCGGCGCGCGCGCCACCTGTACTTCGTGGGCTGTGGCACGAGCTACCATGCTTGCCTGATCGGCGCCGCGTACTTCAACCGGTTGGCCGGGATCCCTGCCGTGGCCTGTCTTGCCCCGCAGTTCCGCGAGACCCTTTCGAGGACGCTCACCGCCGAAGACGCCGTGGTCCTGGTCAGTCAGAGCGGAGAGACGAAGGACGTCTTGAACGTCCTCAAGGCAGCGCGGCCGTCCGGGGCGAGGAGGCTCGGGATTCTGAACGTCCTGGGATCGGCGCTCATGGACGGGGCGGACCGCTACCTTCCCCTTGCGTGCGGGTATGAGCTTTCCGTCCCGGCGACAAAGACGTTCCTGAACCAGGTCGTCCTCTTCCTCTACCTCGCTGACCGCCTCCGGCGCGGCGGGAGACGGATCGACTGGGCGAAGGTCCCCGGGCTGATCGAGAAGACCCTGAAGGAGACGGAGGCCGGAGCGATGCGCGTGGCGGAGATCCTCCGACCGTTCGACGAGCTGTACTTCCTCGGCTACGGGACCACGCTCGGGGTCGCGATGGAGGGCGCTCTGAAGCTGAAGGAGATCACCTACGCCCACTGCGAGGGGCTCCTCTCCGCCGAGTTCAAGCACGGGCCCCTCTCCGCCGTGTACAAGGGCTATCCGGTCGTCTTCGTCACGGGGCCGGAGGATGTGGCGATGATGGTAAGCCACGTCAACGAGACGACCTGCCGGGGCGGGCGAGCGATCGCTCTCGCCGCCGAGGACCGGCTCCTGCGGGAGAACGTGCAGGAATACCTTGTCCTCCCGGCAGCCGATCCGGAGCTGACGAGCCTGCTCGCCGCGGTTCCGCTCCAGCTTGTGAGCTACTACATGAGCCTCGCCCGCGGGATCGACCCTGACTTCCCGCGGAACCTGAGCAAGACCCTCACCGTGGACTAGCGACGCGGGCTCAGCCGGCGCGTTTCTTCAGCCGCTGGGTCTCCTTCTCGACCTGCTTCTCCTCCCACGCGCTCCCGGCGCGGAAGATCCCGAACACGCCCAGGTAGTGGAAGAGGAGCCCGATTCCCCATCCCATGAGCGACCAGAAGAACCAGGGGAACCCATGGGTAGAGATCGCCCACATGAGGACCAGGCCCAGGTTCACGACGAGGTAGATAAGCCCGTGGCCGTAGAACCACTTCTTCGCCTCCAC
>CAYHBG010000048.1:5422-6574 GCA_964354815.1 uncultured Thermotogae bacterium | reverse complement strand
CAGGGGCTGGCGGTGATCGGGAGATGACCGATCGAGCCGAGATCCGGACGGAGAGAGCACCTCAGGCGATCGGCCCGTACTCCCAGGGGATTTGCGCGGGAGGGTTCCTGTTCACGTCCGGGCAGATTCCTCTTCGGCCGTCGGGCGATCTTGTCTCAGGGGACATCCGCGCCGAGGCGCGGCAGGCTCTAGAGAACGTGCGCGCCGTCCTTGAGGCCGGCGGGGCGAGGATGGAGGACGTGGTCAAGACGACCGTCTTCCTGGTCGACCTCGCCGACTTCTCCATGGTGAACGAGGTGTATGCCGAGTTCTTCCCGAGCCCGCCGCCGGCCCGCTCCTGCGTCCAGGTCGCGGCCCTTCCCAAGGGCGCACGGGTGGAGGTCGAGGCGCTGGCCGTCGTCGATCCGAGGAGGTCTGCGCGGTGAGGTTCTTCGACGCTCACTGTGACACGGTCACAAAGGTGGAGGATGGGACCTTCGACTTCCTCAGCGGAGATGGGAAGGGACATGTCTCCTTCCCCGGGCTCATCGAGGCGGGCTCCTGTGGGCAGGTGTTCGCTTGCTTCGTCCTCTCCGAGCGTCATCCGGGGAGAGAGCGGGAGCGAGCGGAGGAGGTCATCGCCGCGATCCGGCGAATGATCGCGGACACGCGCGGGGCGATGGCTCTCGCCCTCACCGCCTCCGACCTCCGTGCCGGCCTCACCGACGGCCCGCTCCCCGCGCTCGTCGCCCTCGAGGGGGCCGACCCGCTCGAGGGGGACCCGGAAGCGTTCGCGCACTTCCACCGGCTCGGCGTGCGCAATCTGATCCTTGCCTGGAAGGACAATCCCTTCTCCGGGAGCGCGTTTGGGACAGACACTCCCCTCACGCCGGCCGGGGAGCGCCTTGTCGGCCTCGCCGAGGAGCTCGGAACGATGGTCGACGTCTCCCACCTCTCGGACCGGGCGTTCGCCGACGTCTGCCGCCGGGCGACGCGACCCTTCATTGCCAGCCACTCGAACTGCCGCGCCCTCTGCCCGAGCCCGCGCAACCTGACGGACGCGATGATCCGCGCCCTCGCGGATCGGGGCGGCGTGATCGGGATCAACCTCGTCCCCTCGTTCCTCGACCCGGTCTTCCACGCCGAGGCGGAGCGCCACCGGCAGGAGGTGTT
>CAYHBG010000048.1:0-5322 GCA_964354815.1 uncultured Thermotogae bacterium | reverse complement strand
TCCTCCCGGACTAGCGGCGCCGTGCGCGCCAGCCTGTGTAGAGGGGTGCGAGGGCATCGTGGTAGCGGCCATCGAGCACGGCGGCGTCGGTCGACTCTGGCTCGTTCCCCATTGTGGCGAAGGGGATGCGAATCCCATTGAGGTCAAGGGTCCCCGCGCGCGCGCCGCGGGTGAGAGACTCCCAGTCGTCGGTCCGGTACGTCCGCTCCATCTCCTCGCGCGGCACGGAGTGGGTGAGGATCCCGCTTCGGCGGCCGGCATCGTAGCGGGCGAGGTTCCGACGGCAGGACTCCTCGAACGAGACCGAAACGTAGAGGATTGCCGCGCGGGAAAGCGTGTCCGGCGAGAGTTGACGAAGGGCATCGGCGTACCCGCAGCTTCCGCCGCGGGAGAACTCGAGGATCCGCGTCCGCCGGCTAGGGGGCATCGCGCGGACGAGCCGATCCAGTTTGGCGATCAGGAAGGGCCAGACGAAGGGATCGGCGACGGCGTAGTTCCCGTCCGCCGGCCGGGAGTGGAGGCGCCCTCGCCCAAGCCCTTCCCACAGGTCGTCCTCCGCACACAGCTGCCAGAGGACCGGGAAGTCGTCGATCACATCGAACCCGGCAAGGTGGTAGCGGTCCATTCGCCGCTCGAGGGGGCAACGACGCAGGAAGTCGATGAACTCACTCTTCCCGCTCGCCGGCCGGCCGAGAAGAAGCAGGACGTCGAACCCTCCGTCGGGCGAGCCCTCCTCTAGAGTGAGGCCGAGCATCGCCTCCAGCTCAGACACGAAGGTCCCGGCGGCGCGGGCTGCATCGAGGAAGCGAAGGGGGCTTCGTCTCGCGACGTGCCAAGCGTCGAGGTGGGCGAGCATCGCGCGCAGGTCCTTCTCTCCCACCTGGAACTGCGGGGTCCCCCGCGCGGTCTGGCGGCGCACCGAGACCTCGACCGGGCTCTCCATCCGCAGGTAGAGGTCTGGCTCGGGTAGGGCCTTCTCCAGGGCCGGCCACGCCGCGAGGAAGGAGCGGTCGCCGAGCGCCTGGGCGTAGGCGAGGTGGACGCCGAGGTGCGACTCCTCGAGGCAGAGGACGCCATCGGCCCGGGCGCGAGCGATCGCCTCCCGTCGGCGCGGGAGCTCGGCAGAGAGGGCCTCGGTCAAACGCTCCCGGTCGGCGAAGAGGTCGATCCCTTCACGGATCGCGACCTCCTTCACGAGTTCTGGCAGGGCCCGCACTCTCTCCGGGTAGAAGCGGGCGAGGAGCTCCAGGGTCTCGCTCTTCCCCACGGCAGGGAGTCCCTCCAGGATGACGTGCCGCAGCCCCTCGTCCATGGACGCCATTCTATCCGACTCGCCGTTCTTCTCGCCCGGGGGCACGGCCTCGGGAGATCGGACCAGGTCGCGTCCTGCGCTTGTCGCGCGTGCCGTCTTCGCTATAATGCCCGTTCCAAAGGAGCCCGCTTGAAAGGTCTCATCATCGTGGAGTCGCCGACGAAGGCTCGCACCATCGGCCAGTTCCTGGGGAGAGACTACCAAGTCCTCTCCTCCCAGGGACACGTGCGCGACCTTCCCAGGAACGGCTTGGGCGTGGACATCGACAAGGGCTTCGTCCCCCAGTTCGAGACCAAGCGCTCCAAGCTCGTCACCGCGCTGCACGAGGCGGCCAAGAAGGCCGATCGGGTCTACCTCGCGACCGACCACGATCGGGAGGGGGAGGCGATCGCTTACGACCTCTACACGATCCTGAAGAAGGACGTGAAGGACGACGATGCCTTCCTCCGGCCGGTGTTCGACGAGATCACGAAGCCGGTGATCCTCGAGGCCCTGCGCCACCCGGCACGGATCGACGTCAACAAGGTCGAGGCGCAGAGGACGCGGCGGATCCTCGACCGTCTGGTCGGCTATCTCGTGAGCCCCCTCCTCTCCAAGAGCCTTGCCGGGACGCGCTTCGAGGGGCTCTCGGCCGGGAGAGTCCAGTCGGTCGCCCTCCGCGTTCTGTGCGACCGAGAGGAGGAGATCGCCCGCTTCACGGCTGAGGAGTACTGGGAGATCTCGGCCCTCCTGCGCGACGGAGAGCCGTTCTCGGCCTCCCTCACCAAGAGGGACGGGAAGAAGCTCGTCGTCAAGAGCCAAGAGGAGAGCGAGGCCGTCGCCTCCGACCTCCGGCGGCAGGCGTTCCACGTCGAGTCCTTGACGGAGAAGGAGCGGCTTCGCCAGCCGCCTCCCCCGTTCATCACGAGCTCCCTCCAGCAGGCTGCCTCCTCAGCCCTCGGGTTCTCGCCGAAGCGGACGATGCAGGTTGCCCAGGAGTTGTACGAGGGGGTGAGCCTGCCGGAGGGGAACGCCGGCCTGATCACCTACATGCGCACGGACTCCGTGCGCCTCTCGGATGCTGCGGTGAAGGAGGCGCGCGACGTCGTCGGCGAGCGATTCGGGGAGCGCTACGTCGCCGGGTCGGTGCGCCAGTACAAGAATCAGAAGCGCTCCCAGGATGCCCACGAGGCCATTCGGCCGACGGATCCACGTCGGGCACCGGAGGAGGTCGCCGAGGATCTCACCCCGGATCAGAGGAAGCTGTACGCCCTCATCTACCGGCGCTTCCTGGCGACGCAGATGGCCTCCGCGGTCTACCGGCAGAGGAAGGCGGTCGTCGCCGCGGGGCCCTACACGCTCGAGGTTTCGGGGAGCCTCCTCCTCTTCGACGGGTTCCTGACCCTCGCCCCGGAGGAGGAGCGGGAGGCAGAGAGAGTTCCCGCCTGGCTCCGCGAGGGCGAGAGGCTCGTCCTCGCCGACGTGAAGCGTGAGCAGAAGTTCACCGAGCCCCCGCGACGCTACAGCGAGGCCGGCCTGGTGAACCTGCTCGAGAAGCTGGGCGTGGGGCGGCCGAGCACCTACGCGACGATCCTGTCCGTCATCCAGGAGCGCGGGTACGTCCTGAGGGAGAAGGGGAGCCTCCGGCCGACCCTCCTCGGTCAGATGGTCGTCGGGTTCCTCAAGCGCCACTTCGCGGATACGGTCGAGGCAGAGTTCACGGCGCACTTGGAGGAGGAGCTCGACCGGATCGAGGAAGGGGAGATCTCGCGCCTGGACGCCCTGAGGGGTTTCTACGGCCCCTTCTCCGAGCAGGTGGGGACGGTGGAGCGCCTCGTCTCCGACTCGACGAAGCGTCCGTTCCGTGTCCTGACCGACGTTCCCTGCGACAAGTGCGGCGGTCCGATGGAGCTTCGCTACTGGAAGGGGAGTCACTTCCTGGGTTGTTCGGCGTACCCCGAGTGCCGCAACACCCGGAATCTCGCCCCCGATGTGCCCTACCGCTACGACGGGGAGACCCTCGTCCTGCGCGAGGCGCTGGAGGCGCGCTCGAGCGACACGGCGGAGACGCCCTGCGCCGTCTGCGGCTCGCCGATGGCGCTCAAGGAGGGGCGGTACGGGCGGTACCTTCAGTGCACAAGTCCCGACTGCAAGAAGACGACGTCCATCTCGACCGGTGTCCCCTGCCCGGCGTGCGGCGAGGGGGTGCTCGTCGAGAAGTACTCCCAGAAGCGTCGGAGGACCTTCTACAGCTGCAGCCGCTACCCGGACTGTCGCTTCGCGGTGAGCGAGAAGCCCGTCAAGATCTGCCCGGCGTGCGGAAGCGGCGTCATGACGGAGCGCGAGAGCGGCTTGCGCTGCAACGGGAAGTCCTGCGGTTACGAGGAGAAACCCGCGGAAGCGGGGGCCTGAGGCCTACGCTTCCTCAGACAGGAGGCGGAACCACTCCAAGCGTTGCTTCAGGTCCGAGTCCTGAAGCTTGGCGAGGGCCTCCTTCTGGATCTGGCGGACTCTCTCCCGGCTGATCCCGAACTCGACTCCCACCTCGTCCAGCGTGCGGGGCTGGTAGTCGTTCAGGCCGTAGCGCAGCTCGAGGATCCGCTTCTCGCGGTCGGTGAGGCGCTCGTTGAGCGCGGTGTCCAACTCCTGCAAGAGAAGGTGCTCGAAGGTTTCCCTCTCCGGAGAGACGGCCGTCTCGTCCTCGATGAAGTCCCCGAGGACCGAGCCATCGTCGTCGTACCCGATGGGGGTGTCGAGAGAGGCCATGCTTTGTGCCGTCTTCTTCGCCTTGATGATGTTCTCGACCGTCGTGTCCAGCTCGTCGGCCAGGTTCTCCGGGGTCGGAAGCTCTCCGCACTCCTTCACGTAGTTGCGCTCGACCTGGTAGATCTTGCGAATCAACTCATTGATGTGCGTTGGGACGCGGATCGTCCGCGAGCGGTTGGTGATCGCGCGAAGGATCGCCTGTCGGATCCACCACGTGGCGTAGGTCGAGAACTTGTAGCCCTTCTTGTAGTCGAACTTCTCGATGGCCTTCATCAGGCCCAGGTTCCCCTCCTGGATCAGGTCCAGGAAAGGCAGCCCGCAGCCACGGTACTTCTTGGCGATGGAGACGACGAGGCGGAGGTTCGCTTCGGCGAGTTCCTCTCTCGCCCGCTTGTCTCCGGCCTCGATGCGCTTGCACAGGCGGACTTCGTCCTCGCGGGTGAGGAGCGGGACTCGGCTGATCTCCCCGAAGTACGTTCGGATCGGGTTATCCGAGTGGACGGGCTCCTCCAGCTCTTCGCGCTCGTCGTCCGCGACATCGCTCAAGTTCTCGGTGAGATTGAGCGTGGCCTTCGTCACCTTCATTGCCGCCTCCTGCTTGTCTTCGCTGAACCCATCCATGATCAGGGAGCTACCCACACAAAACCAGAGGGCTCAAGGCCCCCTGGCCCCTTCTCGGTCACGGAACGTCACGCTAGGCTCTCTTCCCAGTATCGAGCGGCAGTATAGCACAAACGGAGGGCCGAGTGAAGGGTTGTGGCGGAGGTTCTCATCCTCTAACCTACGCGGCATGGCAAGGCCGTCCGAGCATTCACCCGGAGTTCGTTCGGGGGTCCTCTTCATCTTCGACCTCGATGGGACGCTCTATCGGACCGAGACGTCCTTCCTGCCCGCCGTCCTCGAGGTCTTCAGGCAGCAGGGCCTGGCATCTCCGGACCGGGACGACGTCATGTCCCTCGTCGGGGAGCCCCTCGCTTGCCTGAACGAGTGGCTCGGAGCGCACGGCCTCCCCAAGGAGGCCCTCCCCCTTCTCGAGGAGGCCGAATTCCGTCTCATTCGCGACGCTGGCGAGCTGTACCCGGGCGTCTTCGAGGCGCTCGCTTGCCTGCGCGAGCGCGGCCACACGCTCGTCATCTGCACGAACGGGCGGGAGGTCTACGCCCGCGCCGTCCTCGAGGCGTGCGGCATCCTTGACCTGTTCGACGAGGTCCGCGCCCGTCGGCCGGGAGACACCGAGAAGGCGGGCATGGTAGCTGACCTTCTGG
>CAYHBG010000047.1:0-11437 GCA_964354815.1 uncultured Thermotogae bacterium | reverse complement strand
GGCAGTCCGAAGCCCTGGAACCGGTCGACGTGGAGGAAGAGGGAGGGGTCGGTCGGGTGCGCAGGCCGCGGGAAGGTGCGTGGGGGATAGCCGACAGGAAGAAGGACCGCGAGCTCCCAGCCCTCCGGGAGCCCGAGGAGCGGCCGGACGGCGGACGTGTCCGGTGGCACGAGGGGGCAGGACTGGAGACCGTCCTCAGCGAGGGAGAGGAGGAGGTAGGCGATCCCCATCCAGATCGCGGCGTGGGCGTTCAGGTCCGACGGCGTCTTGGGACGCCCCTCGTTCCTCTTGCAGCGATAGACCGGGACGACGACCTCAGGGGCGGTGAGGAGCATCGTCCGCTGGAGCGGGAGGGCGCGGAGATAGATCCGCTTCGCCTCCTCCGGGAACGCCCCGAACGCCCTCTCGAGGACCGCCGGATCTCGGACGTCACGGATCCCCATCGCGTCCACGATCTCCCGGCGCCGGTCGCGGTCCGATAGGAGAACGAACCCCCACTCCCAGAGGTGGTTGTACGCCGGGGCCCTCAGGGCGGCGCGCACGGCCTTCTCGATCAGGCGCCGCTCCACCGGGCGGTCGGAGAAGCTTCGCACGGTGGTTCGAGCTAGAAGTGCCTCCCAAAGGTCCATTCTCCCTCCCTTCCCTGGAACCTCGACTAGGCCGCCCCGCGTGCGGACGGCGCCGACCGGGAAACGCCCCGGCGGGTGAGCCGGATCGCGCCCGTCGGGCAGGCCGGAACGCACACCCCGCAGCCGTAGCAGGCGCTCTCGTCGACGCGCAGCCGTCCCCGGTCCATGATCCGAGCGTCGAAGGCGCAGCGGCGGACGCACTCGCCGCACCCGACGCAGGCCGCTTCGTCGGTCTTCGCAACGAAGTCAGACCGTGCGACGAGGTCCACTCGGCCGTAGCGCTTCAGGAGCTGAATCTCGTGGCAGCAGCACGGGCAGCAGTTACAGATCGCGCTCACCTTCTCCTGCGGCACGTAGAGCGTCATGTGGACGAGGCCGCTCCGGTCGGCCAGGGCGATCTTCTCCTCCGCCTCGGCGAGCGACAGGCGGCGGGCGGTCCCGACCTCCACTCCCCGCTCGGCGTTCTCGTCCAGGGCAAGGCAGACCTCGAGCGGCCGGTCGCAGCGACGGTAGTGCGCGCGGCAGACGCAGTCCTCTACGGCGATCGACCAGGCGGATCGTAGTATCGAGCGGACCTGTTCTCCCGGGACGATCCACGGCTCGGCCTTCAGGGCCTCGCCAATGGGGACGATCCTCGACGAGTACCGGATCGCCCCCCTCTCGAGCCACCGGTCGTACTTCTCGCGGTAGTCATCGAGGAAGGCGTCCCTGCCGGGTTCCCGCTCGCTCGGGTCCATCTCGCCTCCTCAGTTGCCGTCGAACCGGCGCGATTGTAACGACTGTGCGCCAAGTCGACACCCCGCCTCAGAGCCAAGTCGAGGGAGGCGCTCTCCTGCCATTGAAGCGCGCGAGACCCGCCGCTACCATGTCCTAAACACGGGAGGCTCTTCCGGGCGGTTGAGACGACCCACCCCCACCCATGGTCCGAACCCTTCTCTTTGACATTGGCGAGGTCCTCGTCACGGGTCTGTACGGGATCAGGATCCCGCTCTCGGCGCGTCTCAAGGTAAGCGAAGCGGTCGTCCTGGACGCCCTCTGGAGCCCGGCCCTGCACGACCTCCTGTGCGGGAGGGCGACCGAGGAAGAGTACCTCGATGACCTCCTGCTTCGGACCTCTTGGCCCCTCTCTCGCGAGGATCTGCGGCACGTCATCCGCCAGGCCTTCGACCAGCCGGTGGCTGGGATGGAGCGGCTTGTCGAGCGGCTTCTCTCGAGGAACTACGAGCTTGCACTCGTCTCCGACCACGCCGTCGAATGGATCGAGTACATCTTCCAGGTCCATCCCTTCCTCAGCCGATTCGAGAGGAGGTTCTACTCCTTCCAGTCGGGGCGGTTGAAAGAGGACCCAGTGACGTTCGAGGGCGTGCTCTCCTCACTCGGGCGAGCCCCTGCCGATTGCGTCTTCATTGACGACTTGGAACGAAACGTCGCGAGCGCTCAGTCCGCAGGGATCGCGAGCATCCGGTTCGTGTCGGCTGACGCCCTGCGGGCCGAGTTCCCCAGGCTCGGCGTGAGGCTAGACGGAACAGATCGCGCCTCCTGAGCCACTCGGGCGAACCCGCTCTCCTGGGACGATCCACGGCTCGGCCTTCAGGGCCTCGCCAATGGGGACGATCCTCGACGAGTACCGGATCGCCCCCCTCTCGAGCCACCGGTCGTACTTCTCGCGGTAGTCATCGAGGAAGGCGTCCCTGCCGGGTTCCCGCTCGCTCGGGTCCATCTCGCCTCCTCAGTTGCCGTCGAACCGGCGCGATTGTAACGACTGTGCGCCAAGTCGACACCCCGCCTCAGAGCCAAGTCGAGGGAGGCGCTCTCCTGCCATTGAAGCGCGCGAGACCCGCCGCTACCATGTCCTAAACACGGGAGGCTCTTCCGGGCGGTTGAGACGACCCACCCCCACCCATGGTCCGAACCCTTCTCTTTGACATTGGCGAGGTCCTCGTCACGGGTCTGTACGGGATCAGGATCCCGCTCTCGGCGCGTCTCAAGGTAAGCGAAGCGGTCGTCCTGGACGCCCTCTGGAGCCCGGCCCTGCACGACCTCCTGTGCGGGAGGGCGACCGAGGAAGAGTACCTCGATGACCTCCTGCTTCGGACCTCTTGGCCCCTCTCTCGCGAGGATCTGCGGCACGTCATCCGCCAGGCCTTCGACCAGCCGGTGGCTGGGATGGAGCGGCTTGTCGAGCGGCTTCTCTCGAGGAACTACGAGCTTGCACTCGTCTCCGACCACGCCGTCGAATGGATCGAGTACATCTTCCAGGTCCATCCCTTCCTCAGCCGATTCGAGAGGAGGTTCTACTCCTTCCAGTCGGGGCGGTTGAAAGAGGACCCAGTGACGTTCGAGGGCGTGCTCTCCTCACTCGGGCGAGCCCCTGCCGATTGCGTCTTCATTGACGACTTGGAACGAAACGTCGCGAGCGCTCAGTCCGCAGGGATCGCGAGCATCCGGTTCGTGTCGGCTGACGCGCTGAGGGGGGAACTCGCGCAGCGCGGTGTACGAACCGAGGATGTAGCGAAATCGCTGCGCCCCCGCGAGACCCTGCGATAGCAGCTCACCCCGCGACGGGGGTGAAACGCCCGCGGCCCTTCACGGGGACATCGTTGATATCGTCATGCTGAGGCGTGCGGCGGGCCCGCGACAGGGCGCCGGATCTTTGCCGTCACGCCCATGCAGGCAGACCCGTGTCCGCCGTTTGCGGGCACTCCAATGCGTCATCGAAAGACCTGACCCTCTCGCTCCCTCTGACCCTCTCGCTCCCTCTCGCTCCTTGCACAAGCGATGGCGACGCAGGAGTTGTGGCTTGCGTCCCCCGGTTCCAGAGCAGCGGAAAGAGGAGTCTCGAGAGAAGGAGACGTAGGCGCCGCCCAATACTTCATAGCAAGGTCTGACCCTCAGCACCACTTTACCTGATTGGCGCTCGGACCTCCGCAATGTGCACCCGAATGCTGCACTCTGACCCTCTCGCCGTGCACATCAGGGTCCCGAGGTGGGCAATGCCTGGCACATCCTGCGCCGGAATCCTGTGGCCTGAGCGGCCCCTGAGCACGATCCGCCCAGTCTGTGGACACTCCTTGCGCCCGCGCTCGCACACCCTCTATACTGACCGCCATCAAACACGCTCTCGAGTGGCTCTCATTGCTGCAGGGGCCAGGCGAGAGAAAGGAGGGTGGTGATGATGGCAACCAAGACGACGATTGGGGAGCCGGAAGCTACCCTCGCGGCGCGAGAGCCTGCCCTCTTCTAGAGTGCCACGGCTCATCCGCCACGTGGGTCGCTCCTCCCGCAAGACAGGTGCACCGCATCTCGACTTCGACCCCATTGAGGTCGTGTCGTCAACGTGCGGATCGCACCGGACTCAGAAGAGGAGATCCAATGACACAACGCATGACGGATGGCAGATACACAAAAGGACGCTGGTCTCTGGACGATCTGATCCCCGCAAAGTCGGGACCGGAGATTGAACGCGCCTTCGCAGAGGTTGAGTCGGCAGCGGCTGCCGTCGAGGTGAGGCGCGCGGCGCTGGTACCGGAGATCGGGGAGACAACGTTCGTCGAGATCCTTGGCCTGGCCGAGAAGCTGGCGTACGCCGCCCAACGGTTGGATGGATATGCCATTCTGCGCTTCTTCGAAGACACGGGGGATGAGGACGCGCTCGCGCTTCGAGCACGCGCCGAGAGGATGTTGGCCGCCGCACGGAATCGGGCGCTCTCGTTCGAGCTGTGGTGGAAGGCGCTCGACGACGCGAACGCGAGGCGCCTTCTCGGAGTCGCCGGAGACACCGCCTACTACCTAGAGAAACTGCGCCACTTCGCCCCCTACACGCTCTCCGAAGCCGAGGAGAGGATCGTCAACGTCAAGAATGTCAACGGCGTCGACGGCCTGGTGTCCCTCTACATGAGGATCACCAATGGCTTCACGTACAGCTTCCACGTCGACGGGAAGACGAAGACCCTGACGCGGTCCGAACTGATGAGCTACGCGCGCGACGCCTCGGCGGAGCGGCGGGAAGCCGCCTACCGAGCCCTTCTCGGTGCCTACGAAGCGCGAAGCGGGGAGCTCGCCCAGATCTACAAGTGCATCGCCGGCAACTGGCACGACGAGAACATCGGTCTGCGCGGCGCGTCCTCGCCGATCTCGGTTCGGAACCTGGACAACGACATTCCTGATGAGGTCGTCGATCTTCTTCTCGAGACGTGCCGAGACAATGCCGAGCTGTACCAGCGCTTCTTCAGGCTGAAGGCGCAGTGGCTCGGCCTCCCGAAGCTGCGTCGGTTCGACCTCTTCGCCCCGCTCGAGCACGTGGAGGCCGAGGTTCCCTTTGCCGAGGGCGCTGACCTCGTTCTCACCGCGTTCCGCTCCTTCTCGCCGAGGATGGCGGGCTTGGCACAGAGAGTCCTTGACGAGGGCCACCTCGATTCGGATCTCCGTCCGGGAAAGCGCGCCGGCGGCACGAGCTGGGACGCCCTGCCGGGGATGACTCCGTGGATTCTCATCAACTACGGCGATGGTGCCGCTGACGTAGCGACGCTCGCGCACGAGCTCGGCCATGCCGTCCACGCCATGATGGCCGCCGGTCACTCCGTCCTGACCTTTACTCCGTCGCTTCCGATGGCGGAGACGGCGTCGAACTTCGCCGGCATGCTCCTCCTTGAGCGAATGCTCGACCGGGCTGGCAAAAAGCAGCGTCGTACTCTCCTTGCGAGACACGTGGAGGACAGCTACGTCGCGATCCTTCGCCAAGCCTTCTTCGTTCTCTTCGAGCAACAAGCGCATCGAATGGTTGCGGAAGGAGCGACGGCTGACGACCTCTCCGCGACCTACATCGAGAACCTCCGCCGTCAGTTCGGCGACAGCGTGGAGGTCGACGACGCCTTCCGGCACGAGTGGCTCAGCGTCCCGCACTTCTACACAACGCCCTTCTATGACTATGCGTACGCGTTCGGGCTCTTGCTCGTCCTCGGCCTCTACCAGCGCTACAAGGCGGAGGGTGAGGCCTTCGTGCCCAAGCACCTGAAGATCCTCGCCTACGGCGGATCGAGGGCTCCGATTGCGATTCTCGACGAGGCCGGCTTCGATGTTCGCAAGCGCGAGTTCTGGCAAGGCGGATTCGACATCCTTGCCGGCATGGTCGACGAGCTGGAGTCCCTGTCGTAGATTGCGGCTGCGCAGATGGATCCGGCGGGCCGGCGACGAGGTCAGGGGTCTCGGTGCCGGTTGGCCGGATCCGATTCCAGGTTGCCGCCTGGCGCTGGCGTACGTCACGTACCGGCAGGACGGCGGGGGATCCTGGTCCGCCGCGGCTTTCTTCGGAGGAGACGGACGCCCTCGCCGCATCCGCACGGGGGGATACCACCGACGAGGCGGCGCCGGGGGGCACGTCCTGCCTTCTCACGTTCCGCTCTGGTTGACGACGAGCGGTGTCCACTCTGCCTCCGCACCTCGCGTTCTCTGATCGGTCCCCCAGGTTCCAGAGCGCCGAGAGCCCATTCCTCGGATCCTCAGTTCTCGGATCGGTCTCCCAGGCTCTCGGTCTCGGCCAGCGGTCGTGTCCCGCGGTCGAGTTATCGGAGCGGAGCTTCTCGATCAGCCCGATCTCCTTGCAGGAGGGCTCCCTGTCCGTCGCAGTCTCGGACCCCCAGAGGGTCTCCTTCCGGATGGTGGAGTCACGATGCTGTGCTCTCGTGAAGTCCTGCCCCTCGCACCCTCCAACGCTACGCCGCAGCCGGTCCGGTCGGTGTCAGCGAGGTGTCGGACAACGCGGGGCCTGTGTGGCCAGGTCGCCTCTTCAAGCTGGTGTGCGGGACGTAGATCGGTCTCAACAGACGGAAGAGGGCCCACTTGACATCGCTTCACTGTCCGCGTAGACTAAGAGTACTTTGATATTCCAAGTACTCTGCAGGCAGAAGTCATCGCCTGCAAGGAGGACCGCCATGTCGGAGCGAATTAGTCTGAGAGAAGCCGAACGCAAGGCGTTCAGAATGAGATACGACGACGGCTTGTGGGACATTCTCCTCGGGGGTGTGTTCCTGATGTTTCCCATTGCCATCCATCTCAGTCCAAGCCTGGGAGACTTCTGGAGCTCGGCTGCGATCCTGCCCTTCTGGGCCCTGGCCTGGCTGGCAGTCTGGCTCGTCCGAAAGCACATCGTCCGCCCTCGGATCGGCACGATGAGGCCCGGCCCGGTTCGCACGGCCAAGCTCAGGCGATTCACCGTGGTGATGCTCATCGCCAACACGGCCGCCCTGTTCCTTGGGCTTGCCGCTGCGTCGAGCTTCCGTAGCCTTCCGGGACAAACGACGAGCATCCTCTTCGGGATGATCCTGCTCGTCGGTTTCAGTGTGGCAGGCTATCTCCTCGGTTTCCGTCGCCTCTACATCTACGGCCTGCTTCTCGGGCTTTGCCCGATCGTCGGCGAATGGCTCTGGGACAATGGACTTGTCGCCCACCACGGCTTCCCGGTCACCTTCGGGGCTGCTGCAGGCGTGATGATCCTTGTGGGCTTGGCGGTCTTCATACGTCTGCTGCACGACAACCCCGTTCATCGGAGAGGCCTCCCGTCGGGCGGGGCATGAGATGGCCAAGGAACCCGCAGATCCGGAGTTGCACCCGCTGGCGGACATCGATCACGTTGTCCACGCGCCAGCGCGGCTCATGGTGCTGAGCTATCTCTACGTAGTCGACAGCGCTGACTATGTGTTCCTTATGCGCCTGAGCGGGCTTACTTGGGGCAATCTGTCTACGCACTTGACGAAACTGGAAGAGGCAGGCTACATCTCGGTCAGCAAGGCGTTCAAGGGCAAGAAGCCCCACTCCACGATCAGCCTCACTCGGCAGGGACGAGCGGCCTTCAGGCAATACAAGAGGAGCATGCAGCAAGTGCTCGATGACCTTCCTGACTAGGAGGCGGATACGGCTCGCGTTGGGTGACTGGTTACGGCTGCTGTGCTGGTTCCGCGCGCACGGGCCTCCCGATCATCTCTCTGCCTCCGGGAAGGCCCGCAGGAGGATGCTCCCAGGACCAGCTTGTCACACGCCTGATCGCAGTGCCCCGGAGACGGGCGCGAGACGTGTGGGATGTGCGGTAGCTCAAGGAGTGCCGCGCAGGGCAAAGGAGGACTCTTTGACCAACGGAAGGGACGCCCGGATGAGCGTCGTGCTGCTCGCTGGGCTCATGGCCCTCACGCTAGTCGCAGTCGTGGGGCGTGCAGGAGACCCCTCAAGCACAGCCACTTATTCCCAGACCGACTCGGCGATGTGCGGGCGCGCGGTGTTCCCGACCGCCGCCCCGGAGAGCCAGGGGCTCTCACTCGAAGCGCTGAGGCAATTGGCCGATGCAGTCCAGGCCTACGTCACAGACGACGCTGTGGTCGGGGCGGAGCTCCTGGTGGTCAAGAACCGCCATGTCGTCCTCCACGAGGCATTTGGCTGGCGAGATCGCGAGAACGGCATTCCGATGGAGCGGAACACCGTGTTCAACATCCGGTCGATGACCAAGCCGCTCACCGGAGCCGCGATTCAACTCCTCATGAAGGGCCAGCAGCTTTCGCTGGATGATCGAGCGTCCGACTACCTGCCGGGATTCGGAACCGGGCGTTCTGAGGAGATCACCATCCGGCAGCTCCTGACTCATCGTAGCGGACTGCCATTGTCCATCCTGAACGCGGTGGACGAGTACGACAGCCTCTACTCCATGGCCAACGCCGTCGGCGCGCGCGGGCCGGAGTACGCGCCAGGAAGCAGGTTCTGGTACAGCGACGCCGGGGCGGACACTCTGGGCGCGATCGTAGAGATCGCGTCAGGAGACCTGCTTGACGCTTTCCTGCAGGAGCGTCTCTTTGCGCCGTTGGGGATGGTGGACACACTGGTCTACAGCCGAAGCACCCCGGCGGACGACCCTCGGCTTGGGAGGGTTGCCAGGCTCTACGCAGGCGGAGAAGGGAACTGGAGCCCGATCTGGACCCCGGATGAGGCCTTTTACCCCTTCGCTTGGGGATCTCAGAGTGTCTACAGCACGCCGCTTGACTACGCGCTGTTCCTGGCGATGTGGTTGGATGGCGGGAGGGCGGGAGAGCAGCAGCTCCTCTCGCCCGCCATCATCCACGACGCCCTGACCCCGGCCTCCAGGGCGACCGAGCTGGGGTCCGATACACCGATGCCGACTGGCTTCTGCAACCTGGACGCGCACTACGGACAGATGTCGATCCTCTATGTGGGGCGCGACTCGTCTGCGCGCCCAGAGCCTGTCGTAATCGGACACAGCGGGTCGGATGGCACCTGGGCCTGGGCCTGGCCCGAACGAGACCTGATGATTCTCTACTTCACGCAGTCCCGCGGGAACGCAACCGGGATCCGCCTGGAGGCTCTGATCGACGAGTTGCTCATCCACCCTGAGCTTAAGGCGATCAACGAAGCGGCTCGGCGCCTCTACGAGGCCGAGCTGGGCGCGTACGTCGAGTGTTTGGCTCCATACCGGTACCGAGAAGTTGCCGTGGTAGTCCAGAACGGTCAGCTGGCGCTGGAGGTACCCGAGGGTGTGGCTTTTGAGCTCGACCCGCCCGACGGGACTGGATGGAGAGACGTGCAGCTGATGCCCGGCTTGTCTGTGATGTTCCGCCGAGACGAGACAGGCACCGTCACTGGAATCCAGCTGCGCGAAGGTGCCCGCATACACCAGCTGGAGAGGGGGACGGCCCCTGAGGAGCCCCCCCTTGACCTGGAAGCGATAGCCAAGTACCTGGGGCGGTACCGGGACGAGACGGATGGACTCCAGATCGAGGTCGTTCTCTACAACGGGCGTCTGGCGTGCCGCGCACCTGGCACTCCGGCGCCCTTGGAGCTGTACCCGCCCGATTCATATGGATGGTGGGTCTTCAGGCTCAATCCTTCCGTGGCCATAAGGTTCAACGAAGACGAAGACGGCAGAGTGATCTCCTACACGGCTCGCAGCCCCGCGGGCGTCACAGTGCGGGTTCGGGTTCCCGAAGAGGCGGAGCCGGGCGAGTGAGGCTGCTGCACCGACGGTGTCTTGTGTTCAGATTCGCGAGTACACCATGACCGAACCAAGAGAGAGGCGGAGCGACCGGGAGGGCGGAGCACACACAGCTGCCAGCTGCTCTTAGCTCCTCGCGCTCTGCGTCGGACTCGCGACGGGCGCTAGTATCGGCGCGCCGACGGGCAGGATTGGCGCAGGCGTGGGTATCGGTGTTGGCCCTGGCGCAGCGCTCGGGCTCCTCTTCCCTCGACGAGGTACGTCGAACCCGACAGCCCGGAAGCACTATGCGTGGCTCGGACAGCAGCGCTGCGATGCTCCTTGCCACGCAACAGGCGTGCGGGATGTCAGAGGTCGCGCACTCAAGCCGCAGGCGCCAACCCTGCCGCCGCACCGGGGTCAGATGCTGTCTGGACGTTCCGTTCCGGGTGGCGATGAGCGGTGGCCCGCTCTACGACGGCTACCCGCGTTCTCTGATCGGTCCCCCAGGCTCCGAAGCACGTGACTATCCTGCCAGTCCGAACCGCCGATACTCACTCCTGCAGGGTCGGCCGTGCGCCAGATGAAGCTCGCCGGTCCCCAGCTCGCCAACCCAGGAGTAGATGGTCCCACACCGCACGCGCGGCTCGCCGTGATTGCAGAGGCCGGCGTCGTGGTCGCGGGCGAACGCCATGGCCGTCTCGAGGTCGATCCTCCCTCGCTTCGCCTCGTACCACGCCTCGATGCGCCGCTTAAAATCGTAGACCCAGTCGCCTCCATTCGGGACGCGATCGTACGGGGACATCGTCGCCGACTGAAACATGTTGACCGTCGCCAGCATGCCGTCCTTGGTGGTCGTCACGTCGACACCCTCCGGCGCCACTTCGACGCGCGCGACGAGACCGCTCTTATCCGCCACGATCCACGCGTTCGCCTCCATGTGCGGAACGCGCTTCATGAACTCCACTGCCGACATCACGTCTGGGCATGTGTCCAAGACCCACCGCGTCACAACGTTCGATCGGAGGCCAGGCTTCATCTTCCCCGCGTAGAAGGGGATCGATGACCCGCCCATCGCCAGGCCTGCCTCGTTCAGGCCGTCGTACCGACCCGGATCAGCGAAGCCGAAGGCGATGTGTTGGATGCCGCCTGCCAGAGACGTACGGAAGCACGTGACGTACTCGATGTCCTCATCCTCCCAATCGTGGTTTCTCACGAAGAGAGTCCGCCCACTGGTTGTCTTCGAGCCGGACACGGCCAGGACGTTGCACGCCGGGAACTCGGCCCAGTCGCTCACGATCATGTTCGAGAGAAGCACGTAGTAGTCCGCATCGTTGACTTCCGCCAGCACTCGCAGCTCGTCCAGGAAGCCGGGCGCGTGCTTGGCAACGGCCTGCGCGCAAGCCTTCACGAACTCGAGCTTCGCCCGGCTTGGCTCTTGCCACCACCAGTTGAGCTTGCGCTCGGCGACGTACTCGCCATAGGCCCTTCCCAGCTCCTCGTGAGTTCCAGCCAGTTGGATCTCATGCATGTCGTTCCTCCCGTACGTCTTCTTGGAGATGGCGTCGTCCTGCGCCTCACGACACGAAGAGAGTACGGTTCCAAATCCCGTTTCCAAGCGGTCGTGAATCACCTGTCCTGCGGGGACACCCATTCTAGCGTCACTCGCCTTGGCATCGAATCGGGGACGCCACGCGCGCCGTCAAGGGTTCAGGAGATGACCATTGCTCCTCTTGTATAATCCGTCTCTTAGGGATTGAGCGCAGGCGGGGGCACTTCTCAGCACTCCGAGGAGGGACGATGGGCGGGATCGCGCGACCGAAGAAGCTGTGGCCGCTCA
>CAYHBG010000046.1:3223-11466 GCA_964354815.1 uncultured Thermotogae bacterium | reverse complement strand
ACATCGACGCCCCGACCGAGGTCTGGCGGTTCTTCGAACAGCACGCGCGGGCGACATCCTAGTCGTCCGGGGAGGGAGCCTTAGGAATCCCGGTGCCGTCGAGCTCCTCCGGTAGACCGGACGAAGAGAAAGCGGGCGGAGATGGCGGCCTCTTGGCGGCCTGCACCCTTGTGCAGCCAATCCCTGCACTCGAGCGGATACCGGCCCCCGCCGTAGGCGCTCCCCTGACAGATCTAGACACCATAGAGGAGGAGATGTACGATGGGCTCCCGGTCACGATCGGGGGGATGACGAAGGAGGTGTCGCGTGTATCCAGCGTACAGGGCGGTGGAGCTCAAGAAGACGGGCGAGAGGGTCGGCACGGGGTGGTTGCCGCCCCTGCCGGACCTGCGTGACTACACCGAAGAGCAGCCGGAGGTCGCGGCGATGGTGAAGGAGCTGGGCGGTCGGAGGGCGAGGGCGAGAGGAAAGGCCGCTCCCGCCCGCGTCGATCTCCGACGCTGGTGCTCGCCTGTGGAGAACCAGAAGAACCTCGGGTCCTGCACCGCACACGCCGCCGTGGGCGTCGTCGAGTACTTCCAGCGGCGCGCCTTCGGCAAGCACATCGAGGGCTCGCGGCTCTTCGTCTACAAGACGACGCGCGACCTCATGCAGGTGACGGGCGACTCGGGGGCGTGGCTCCGGAACACGATGGGTGCCCTCGTGCTCTGTGGCATCCCCGACGAGAAGTACCTCCCGTACACCGACGCGTCGCCGGACTTTGACCTGGAGCCGTCAAGCTTCGTCTACTCCGTCGCCGACAACTACCGGGCAATCCGGTACTTCGCGCACGACCCACAGGGCGCGAACGTGCCCCCGGCCGACGTCCTGAAGAGGGTGAAGGACTACCTTGCCGCTGGGGTCCCGTCGATGTTCGGCTTCTTCGGATTCCCATCGTTCGAGGACTGCGACGTCGAGGGGGGAATCCCGTACCCGTGCCCGGGCGAACAGGCCGTCTGGGGTCACGCGGTGGTCGCGGTCGGCTACGACGACAAGAAGGAGATCCGCAACACCGGCTGCGACGCCCCGACAACCGGCGCCCTGCACATCCGCAACTCGTGGGGAAGGAAGTGGGGAGACGGCGGGTACGGTTGGCTGCCGTACGACTACGTCTTGAACAAGCTTGCCGTCGACTTCTGGTCCCTCCTCAGCATGGAATGGGTGGAGACGAAGCAGTTCGGCCTCTGAGGGCGCGGCCTGCCCGCTGCGGAGCACTCGTGAGCCGGAGGATCCGCGAATCGCCTGCCCTTCGGTTGCCCCCGTGGCGAGGCTTGTTGTCTCTTGACACCCCTCTCCTCGCGAGCCTATGATGAGCCCCGTTGCAGCCATCGCATCGGCTCGCCCAGGGTGTAGCCCAGCCGCCGCACCCTGCGGTACTTGGCGTGCTATCCCACGTTCCCAAGGTTCCACCAAGAGGTGAGTTGTAGGAGGTGGTCCCCATGCGGAGAACGGTAGCGACCATCGTGGTGGTTTCATGCGCCATCGTCGCCCTGGTTGGGCTCTCCCAGACGATCGTGCTTCCCCCGCTCGTCCTGAAGGTGCCCGTCCTGAACGTCTACTACCTAACAGGCAACTTCGAGACCAAGGGTGTCGTGGAGACGGACCGGGGCTCGCAGGACGCCGCCCTCAGTGGGTCGATCGGCTTCCAAGTCTCGGGAGAGAAGGGCAACCTACGTGTCGCGCTCGTCGTCTTCAATGTCGTTAGCAAGGGCGTTCCCACAAAACGGGGTGACACGGGCATCCTGGGGCTTTCCCTCCTCGGCCCGTCGGCCGAGCTCGGCTACTCGGCTCGCGGTGCCGAGGTGAGCGGCGGATTCGAGACCGTCCTGCACTACGAGCAGATCGACCGACTCCTCGGCTACCGCCAAACGGAGTCCAAGCGCGAGGCGGACCTTCTTCCGTCCTTCACCGAGACGATGAAGGCGTCGATCCGGGGCAAGTTCTCGGAGCCGCTCGTCGTGGCAGAGAAGGGACGGGTGCGTTTCGAGGCCGACGTCGAGCTCGCGCTGTCGTCGAGCGTGCTGGGCTCCGTCTCGCGGGCGCGCTGGGCCATCATCGTGGACATCGACTGGAGCCTGTTCCGCCCGGCTCAGTTCCTGCGCATCCAGCCGGTGTTCATCGGGACGGGTCCGGGTGACGCGGGCGCGACCGGGACGGCCTTCTCCACATTGATGAACTACGCCCACACGCTGTGGAACCGTTGCGGAAGCGTGCGATGCGTCAAGTTCGCCGTCAACGAACCCATCTACGTCAACAACAGCGCCTACCGCGTCCTCGATGACTCGGCCGAGGCCACCGCACTGCGGGCGGAGGTGAACGTCGCTGACGCGGTCGAGGTCTTCGTAGTCGAGCGGCTATCGACGAGTTACGCCTGCAGCACAGGAGGGGGGTTCTGCAACTCCTCTGGGACGGCCTCGGCGAAGATCGTGAGCTGCGACCAGCAGCTCGCGGTGCCGTGCCCCTGCCCGGCGGCGTGCGCGACCTGGTGCCCGTGCGGGCCGTGCCAGTGCGGAGCGCTCAACCTCTGGCACCTGGCGCACGAGTTGGGGCACGCTCTGAACCTCGCCCATCCGCCGGGGCCGGACGGGACCCTGGCGGAGAGTACGGTCAACTCGAACCTGGAGCCGAGCGGCTTCTGCTGTGACAACCCGTCGACGCAGAGCGCGAAGAACTGCCGGAACGCTGGAAACCCGCTTCTGACCTGGGCGCTCACCACGTGCCCGGGGACGCCGGACATCTCGGATTAGCAGGCGAGAGCGGCCTGCTTGAAAGGGCACGCCGGGGACGCCTTTCGGTCCTCGGCGTGGCCCTTCACGGAAGGACGCGGTACTGGTCGCCGAACTTCGCGATCAGGTCCTCTAGGGTGAACTTCGTCTCGCTGAAGTAGACGTAGAGTTGGAAGTCCGAATCGTCGAACGCCTTCATCGGACCCACGACGACGGTGTACGTCCCGGCCGCAACCGGATAGATGCCGCCGTAGATCGACGACTGGGTCCCCGCCCTTCCGCCGAACTCGCTCCCGGACGGATCGTAGGACCTCACCGCGATCCACTGATCGCGCTCATCGATGAGAGCGCAAGAGAGGTAGCCGGCCGCCGGGACGGTCACCGTGTACGAGCGCTTGTCCTGCTTGCCGAGGCTGAACTCGGCCTCCGAGTTGGCGAGGCGGTAGACGTGGTCGGCGGCCTGGAAGATGACGCGCAACCCGGATTCTGGCGACAGGGGGGGAGGAGTCTGCTCCCCGGGCACAGTCGGCTGCCCCAGGAAGGCCCACGAGTCGAACATCGCCCGCGCGACGTCGAGGAACGTGTCGTACTGGTCCGGCGGGGACGAGTAGGCGAACGAGCAGAAGACGTTCCCGTTCGGGTGGGGGAAGACGACGTACCAGATCTTGTAGCGCTCTTCTCCCTTCGTGAGCTCGGCGGTGAACCCCTTCCCGGTAAGCTTCTCCCCGCCCGGAAGGGGCCAAGTCCAGGTTCCTGGGCCGTAGATCGAGATCTCCTCGGATCCCGAGGCGAGCTCGCACTTGAGGTTGGCGACGACCTCGTCGACGCTCGAGACCGAGCCACCGAGTCTCGTCGACGCGACGTTCTGGAGGGTCACGGTCGAGTAGTAGGCCGCCGTTCCCCGGGGTCCGGAGAAGACGACCGTGTAGGTCGAGGGCTTCTGGTAGATCCAGTCAGCCGGGTAGCGCATGGAGACCCCCATGCCGGGGTCCTCAAAGACCTTAGCGAGCTCGACGCCCTGAGCGAGCGAAAGAGCGCCAGCAAGGAGACATCCGACGGCCAGCAGGACGAGACTGCGCACGATCCCTCCTTCGAAACGACTCCGTGCCACTTTACCTCGTCCCTGAACGAAGAGGCAACCGGACCACGGGTCCGCAGACTGGGCACTGACCCCACCCGGGCTCCGTCGGCTCTGCGTCTCCGCGACCTGGGTTTGGCAGATCGCGGCCACGCGGTCGAGTCTTGACCTCGGATCCCTCCTCCGGTCGGCAAAGTGATCTTTAGAACGGGCATTCCGCCTACTTGGTCCGCGCGTGGCGGTCCGCTTGTCAGCGAGGCCGTGACTGCTGTACCGTCGGGCGGTCGTCCGCCGTGCTCCGGGGGGATGGGTGAGCGCGGCACGGAGGCGGGTTCGCCCCGAGGGGGTGGGACGGAGAGGAGAGGGGGATGAGGCCGGGCGAGCGAGGCGCGCTCGACCTCCGTCGCGTTCGTGAAGTCGCCCTGCTTGGCCGGGGCTGGGAGAGAGGAGGGGGAGTTGGACGACTCACGCCGGAGACCTGTGCTCGTTCTTCTCGAGGGGAACATCGGGGCAGGCAAGACCACGCTAGGCAAGCGGCTCGCCGATTCAGGTCGCTACGCCTTCCTGGAGGAGCCCGTTCGGTCCTGGAAGCAGGGGTTCGAAGACGACCTGTTGAGCCTGTTCTACAGCGAGCCCAAGCGCTGGGCGTTCTCGTTTCAACTGGCCGCCTTCACGACGCGCCTGATGCAGTGGCAGGAGGCGTTGCGCGAGCCGGCCCGGCTTCCGCTCGTTCTCGAAAGGTCGGTGTACTGCGATCGCCACGTCTTCGCCAGGAACTGCTATGAGCAGGGCCTGATGACCCCAACCGAGTGGCAGCTCTACTGTCGACTTTGGGACTGGGTCTGCCCGCGGCAGTTTGCCGAGACGAGCACGATCGTCTACGTGCGCACGCCGGTCGAGTCCTGCCGCGAGCGGATCCTCCGGCGCGGCCGCGCCGAGGAGACCGGGATCCCGCCCTCCTACCTGGGAGCCCTGGAAAGGCTGCACGATGACTGGCTCCTCTCCACCCCCGGCGTGGTCGTGCTCGATGGGACGCTCGAGTGGAGCCCGGAGGCCGTGGACGAGAGGCTCCGCGAGGCCGCGGAGGCCCGGAGCGGCGGGCAAGCCTTGGACCAGCTCGAGAGGGCTCCTGCGCAGACCGCCGTCCCCGCCTAATCCGCTCCGGCTCGTGGCTCAGCGCCGGAGGAGCGCCCCTGGCGTGCTCCCTTAGTCCTCCGGAAGGAGGGCTTGCAGGGCCTCCGGCAGGAGGGAACGCGTTCCGGTCTCGCGGACGATCGCCGCCAGGTTGCGCCAGACGAGCTCGCGGACGTCCGTCTGCCTGCAGCCCAGGTGCTGCGCGAGGAGATGCTCTACCCATTCCACCCGGCAGGGGATCGCCGCCGGCGGATCGCTCCAGCCGTGGTCGCTCTCCACGAGCAGGCGGTCCGGCGGAACGGCCGTCCGGAACTTCGACTGCCTCGCGACCGCTGAATGGACCGAGAAGCAGCAGCCCAGCGCGACGGCCTCGCGCGTCTGTGCGACCGTCCCGGTCCACCAGTGGAGGACGGGCACGGCGATCGGCGTCCGGCGCAGCTCCTCCAGGACGAGCGATGTGGCGGAGTAGCTGTGGATGCTGACGAGGCGGGGGAGTCGGGCAACGACGGCGAGGATCCGGCGAAAGGTTTCGACCTGCGTTGCGAGAGGGACGCGCGACCAGCGGGTATCAAGCCCGATCTCGCCGACGATGGCCGTCCGCTCAACCAGCTCCGCGAACCGCTCTGCGTCGAACGCCGCCTGTGCCTTCGGGTTCCTGGGGTGACATCCCACGCCCCAGGCGATCGGAAGGTCGGGTGTCTCAGGGTGTCGGGAGGCCTCTTCGAGCGAGAGCATCATCGCGAGGACCGCGCCCGCATCGCGACGTTCCCCCGCTGTCCGCGTAGGCGCGAAGTGCGCGTGGGCATCGAGGGAGGGCAGCGCTATCTTCGGCTTCGTTTCGACGGATTCCTGCAGATGCCGCTCCGGTCCCCACAAGTCCATGAAGGAGACTAGACCGCCCGCCTGCCGCTCGTCAACAACCCGCGCGAGCCGCTCGATGCGATCCAGCGGGAACCTGGCCTTGTCCAACCTGCGCCGGGGCCCGACTGCGACCTCGAGGCGGACAGTGCCGCGGATCTCTCTTGCGGCTCAGACTCACCCTGGGGCGAGCGCGTGCCGGATCGCTTGTCTTGGCGCGCGCACGCCCCCATACTCCTCCGGTCGAGGAACGAGGGGAAGGAACCCATGGAGAAGGACACGCGACAGCTCGCGGCGATCATGCTGACCGACGTCGTCGGCTACACGGCGCTCACGCAGGCCGACGAGGCCCTCACCCTTGCCCTGCTCGAGGAACACGCGGCGCTCCTTCGTCCCCTCTTTGTCGAACACGGCGGCCGCGAGGTGAAGAGCACGGGAGACGGGTTCCTCGTCGAGTTCGGAAGCGCCCTCCAAGCCGTTCGCTGCGCCGTCGAAATCCAGCGCGCGCTCCACGAGCGAAACGTCGCCGTCCCCTTGGATCGCACGATCCACGTCCGGATCGGCGTCCATCTGGGGGACGTCGTACACCGGGGCGGGGACATCTTCGGGGATGGGGTGAACATCACCGCACGGATCGAGCCACTTGCAGAGCCTGGCGGGATCTGCCTCTCGCGCCAGGTCTACGACCAGGTCTGGAACAAGACTGACCTGCGCATGGCGAGCCTCGGCAAGAAGGACCTGAAGAACGTGAAGGTCCCGATCGAGGTCTACGAGATGCTCCTCCCCTGGATGCAGAACGAAGTGCCGGCGCCCCAGGCGGGAGACCGCACCCGCCTCGCCGTCCTTCCTCTCGTGAGCATGAGCCCCGAGCCTGGAGACGAGTACTTCGCAGACGGCCTGACCGAAGAGCTGATCTTCACGCTGTCCAAGGTGAGCGGGCTCCACGTGATCGCCCTCACCTCGGTGATGAAGTACCGCGGGGCGAAGAAGGCCGTCTCCGAAATCGGGAAGGAGCTCAGCGTGGGAGCGGTCCTCGAGGGGAGCGTCCGCAAGGCAGGCAATCGCCTCCGCATCACGCTCCAGTTGATCGACGTCGTGGGCGAGGCGCATCTCTGGGCGGAAGCGTACGACCGCACGCTGGAGGACGTGTTCGCCGTGCAGACCGAGGTCGCGCGTAGCGTCGCCGCGGCGCTGGAGACGCAACTGGCGCCCAAGCCCGCGCGGCCGAGCTCGGACCCGGGCAAGGCGAACCCGGAAGCCTACGCCGCCTACCTGAAGGGGCGAGGGTTCATGAGCCGCAGGACGCTCAGCAACATCCAGAGTGCCATTCAATCCTTCGAACGGGCGGTCGAACTCGACCCATCTCGCCCCGAGGCCCACGCGGCGCTCGCGACGGCCTACGCCATCCTGCCTGACTACACGCCGTCTGCCCCCCCCGATTCGCGCTCCAAGGCGAGGGCGAGCGCAGAGAAAGCCCTGGCCCTCGACGGCGACCTGCCCGAAGCCCGCGCCGCCTTCGGGATTGTCCTGCTCAGCGAGTGGGACTGGCAGGGCGCGGAGCGGGAGGTGCGCAGGGCGGTCGACCTCTCGCCGAGCTACGCCACGGCGCATCACTGGCTTGGCTTGATCCTTCTCGGGTTCGGCCGCTTCGACGAGGCGACGGACGCGATCAAGACGGCTCAGACGCTCGATCCCTTGTCTGCCGTCCAGCATGGCGCGCTGGGCCAGGTCTACTACTGCGCGGGCAAGCCCGATCTCGCGCTGGCCGAGTTCGAGATGGATCTCGCGCTGGGCGAGGACAACCGCTCCCTGCGCTTCTGCCTCGGGCAGGTCCACTTCGACCTAGGCAGACGCGAGCTTGCCCGGGCCGACCTCGAGAAGGCGAGGGAGCTTGCTGGGTCGTACGACCCGGAGGTCGAGTTGGCCGACGCTCGGATCAGAGGAACGATGGGGGAGGAGGGCGCCATCGAGACGGCACTGGATCAAGCTCTCGAGCAGTCGAGGCGCGGGCCGGTCTCCCCCTACTCATTGGCTCTCTTCTACTTCGCGCTCGGCAGGAACGACGAGGGGTTCGCACTTCTCGAGCGCGCCTACGCCGAGCGCGACGGCGAGCTTGGGATGCTCAAGGTCGACCCGCGGCTCGCCTCGCGCCGCTCGGATCCACGGTACGCCGAGCTTCTCAAGAAGGTCGGCCTCGCGGAGTAGCCGCGGCGTCAGGCGGGACGACGACGGAGGCTGGCCAGGGGCGTGCCCGCAAGAGGCAAGGCCTGACGCCACCCTGTTCCGAGCGAACAGGCAGGCGCTCCGCCTCGTCCCGACGCAAGTGACGGGTGGGCACACGACGTCTCCAGCGGTCTCGATCGCCTCCGACGCCGCCTCTGCGTGAGCACAGGTGGATGGAGGCGCAG
>CAYHBG010000046.1:0-3123 GCA_964354815.1 uncultured Thermotogae bacterium | reverse complement strand
ACCACGTTAACCCGATCGTAGGCAGCGGCGTTTCTCTTCCGTCGTGCCCGCTCGAGGTAGTCCGCGAAGCCCTGCATGGCCTCGGGCAGACGCGCCTTCAGCTCCGCGAGGGTCTGTTGATGGAAGGCCATCTTCCGGACGCGAACGCCGTGCAGGCTGAGGACGGCCGTTGCCAGTTGCAGCGCCGCGTTGTAGGCGAGAGCGTACCTCGTGTCCAGGTGCAGCAGTTGGAGCCGCGACTGCCCAAGGTCGCGCTCAGCGATCGCAAGAAGCTGCTCGAGATCGGCCCGCGAGGGGAGCACCGCGCGCGTTGCATCGTTCACGGCACAAGCCTCCGGAGATCCTCCGGCGTGCCGAGGAGGTAGATCTTCGGTCCGGCGAGGACGTTCGCGATGAACGGTTCCTGCCGAGCGGCCCGATCCCTCAACTCCGCGGCGCTCAGGATCGTCACATTGACGTCGCGGCGCAGTTCGGCCTCGACTCGGGTCAGCGTCGGCGTGAGGGCGCTCAGAGCCACGTTGCCGACGAGGAGGAGATCGACGTCGCTCTCAAGCGACTCCGTGTTCGCGGCGACTGAGCCGTAGATGAAGGCGACGTCAATCCCGCCAATCTCCTCGAGGGCCTTCCGAACAGCGTCCCCCAAGGCGACGGTCTTGAGAAGGAGTGCCTTCAGCTCCGGGAAGATGGGGCAGGCCGGGTTCGCGCGGTAGTAGAGGCGGTTTCCGCGGCGATCCGCGCCGACGAGGCCGAGTTCCCGAAGACGGCTCATCTCTTGCCGAACGGCGTGCGGTGGGAGGCCAATCATGCGGCTGATCTCGCGCAGATAGAACTCCGAATCGGGGTGGGTGAGCATGAGCGAGAGGACCCGCACTCGCGCTTCCGATCCGAACAAGAGACGCAGCATGGGGCCTCCCTGTACAAGAAAGTTGTACGATTGTACATCATTCTTGTACGAAGCCAACGCGGCGCTTCTCAATGGAGACAATAACGCGAATCCCCTAGCCGTCGGAGGCGAGAGAATGGGAAGCCAGAAAGGCCAGGATCGGCTCCAGGGCTCTTGCTCGAGCCGAGTAGGTCGAAGGCGAGATCAGGAGCAGGAGCAGGGCATCGCCCTGACGACGAGATCAAGCGGCGAGCGGCCCTTGCCCACTACCTTGCGGGATCTGGCGGACGGGGTACGTCGTGCCTCGGACGGCTTGACAGAGGATCTCCCTTCCAACTAGCGTCCCTTCTGGAGCGAATTCGCTGGAGAGCAGGCGGCGAGGAGGGGATCTCGATGAGGCGATCGAACTTCGCGGCGTGGGCGTTCCTGGCCCTTTTCCTCGTGACGGTTCTAGGAGAGATCGCGGCTTTTGCGCAGAGCCCGACGGTCGCGGTCGAGTGGTCCTCGATCGCGCCCTTGGTGAAGCCGCGCCACGCGGGAGTCGCGGTCGTGGCGGAAGGGAAGATCTACGCGATCGGCGGGATCGAGACCGGCGGCTCGATCACCGTGTACGGGATGACGTTCCCTGCGACGACCGGGGCGCGCGTCGAGGCCTACGACCCCACGACAAACACGTGGACCGAGAAGGCGCCGCTTCCCTACCCGGTCGACCTCGCGACGCGCAAGGCCGAGGGGCGCCAGTGGCTCGCCGCCGCGGCGTACAAGGGGAAGATCTACACCTTCGGCGGGGCGAACCTGTACGGCGAGGTGCGGGATACGGTCGACGTCTACGACATCGCGAAGGACGCCTGGACCGCCCGGATCGCCCGCCTCCCCGAGCCGGCCCTCGGGATGTCTGCCGTCGCGTTTGGGGACAAGATCTACCTCTTCGGCGGGAGTTCGAGCGTCGAGCCCCTTGCGCCCCAGGCGTACTCGAACCGCACCTACGAGTTCGATCCGGCCACCCTCCGTTTCACCGCTAAGGCGCCCCTGCCGATCCCGCGGTTCAAGACCCAGGCCATCCTCTACAAGGGGAAGATCCTCGTCCTGGGCGGGATCTCCGCCATGGGCGCGGCGAACGCTCAGCTCTACGCCCCGGCGACGGACTCCTGGAGCGCGATCCCCTCGCTCGACTGGGAAAGGCGGTTCTGGGTCGGGGACGTGGTCGGTGACCTCGTCCTCCTCGCCGGCGGCCGCGACGAACACGGGAAGTCCTCCTCCGCGGTCGACGTCTACTCCGCCTCCTGGGGGGCCTGGGTCGGCGCGACCGGCCTCATCACCCCGCGCGAGGACGCCTTTGTCGCGTCGCTCGACGGGGCCCTCTACGTCATGGGAGGTCGAGACGAGGCCGGGACGGCCCTCGCCGCCGCGGAGAAGGGAGTCCCGCCGCAGGGACCGATCACGGTCGTGATCCCGCCCGCTCCTCCGGCCGACGTGACGATCACCTGGTCCGAGAAGACCCCGATGCCGACGCCGCGCGCGTTTGGAGCGACGGCCCTCGTCGATAGCGTCATCTACACCCTGGGAGGCCTCGAGAAGGGAAAGGGCGCAAGCCGAGCCGTCGAGGTCTACGACCCCGTAGCCGACCGATGGACGGCGAAGGCCCCGCTTCCCGAGGCGCGCTACAACCTCGCCGCCGCGGCCGTGAAAGGGAAGATCTACCTCTTCGGCGGGGCGGATGCCAGGCTCCAGGTCGTGGACACGATCGACGTCTACGACATCGCAACCGACACCTGGCAGGTCAAGGTCGCCCGGCTTCCCGCTCCCGCGGCCGGGGTCGCCGCGGCGACGTACGGGGACAAGATCTACCTCTTCGGCGGGAGCAAGAGCCCGCAGATGTTCGTCCCGTCGGGGAACTACTACGCGACGGTCTACGAGTTCGACCCCGTCGCTCTCACGCTCAAGCCCCTCGCGCCGATGCCGGTCGCGCGGAACATGGCCTACGCCTGCCCGCTTGAGGACGGGATCCAGGTGATCGGCGGGATGCAGTCGCCCGGCGCCACGTTCAACGGCCACTACAGCTTCACTGCGGGCGGCTGGCAGGTCGACATCGCCCTGCCTCAGCCGATGGGCGGGCACGGAGGCGTCGTCGTGAGCGGCGACATCTACATCCTCGGTGGGACGGCGGTTCCCGTCGTCTTCCGCTGGGACCCGGAGGCCGGGGCGTGGAAGACCTGCTCTCCCTTCCCGACGGCGCAGAG
>CAYHBG010000045.1:0-11500 GCA_964354815.1 uncultured Thermotogae bacterium | reverse complement strand
GGCTAGAGGGTCTCCTCGATGATGGACAGGTAGAACGCCTCGGTTTGGGCCCGCTCCTCGAGGCTCTTCACGTCGATCAGGGTGATCCGCCCTTGGGAGGTGTTCACCAGTCCGCGCTCCCGGAAGCGCTTCAGGGCCCGCATGAGGGTTTCGATCGAGATCCCCAGCATCTCGGCCATCGTCTGCCGGGGAATCGGCAGGTCGAGGACAACCGTGCCATTCTCCTTGGCCCCGTACTTCTTGCCCAGGGCCATCAAGAGGAGCGCGAGGTTGCGGTCGATCGATTCGATCGCCTCCCGAGCGAGCTTGAACTCGAGCATGATCACCTCGCGGGACAGCCACCGGCACAGGTCCGCGAACAAGCGGGGGTGGGCCTTGCTGTAGGAGAGGATGCTCGACCGCTCGAAGAAGACGAGCGTGGACTCGAAGATCGCCTTGGCGAACTCCACGTTGATCGGCTCCCTCTCCAGGAAGACCGTCTCCCAGCCGTACATCTCCCCCACAGCCAGGAAGCGAAGGACACGGCGGTCCCAGCTCCGGCTGGCGTACTTCCCGATGGAGACGAGACCCGACCGGACGACGTACACCCCGGCGGAGTAGGACCCCTCCTGAGCGATCAGCTCCCCTTCATCGTAGTGGACCTCAAACGAGATCCCCGTCAGCTCCTCGACCTCTTCGGCAGCTAGAGAGGGGAAGACCTCCGCAAGGAACCTCTGCCGGTCGAGCTTCGTGACCTCGCCTCTGGAGAGGGGGCTCTGCTTCCCAGAAGAGCGGAGTCCCCCGCGGGGCGGGCGAGCGGGCCCTCCCAGGATCAGGGAGGGCCCCCCCTTCGTCTTGCTGTGTGACCGCTCGGGACTCACGTCGTTCTAGACCCAACCTCGCAGCTGCATCGCCTCGGCGACCCGCTGCACGGCCACCATGTACGCCGCCGTCCGGTGATCGACCTGGTGCTTCACGGCCATCTCGTGCACGTCGCGGAAGGCAGCGGTCATCGTCTGCTCCAAGCGCTGGTGCACCTCACTGAGCGTCCAGTAGTACCCGCCGATGTTCTGCACCCACTCGAAGTACGAGACCGTCACCCCGCCCGCGTTGCACAGGAAGTCCGGGATGAGGAACTTCCCGTTCTTGAAGAGGATGTCGTCCGCCTCTGGCGTGGTCGGGCCGTTCGCGGCCTCCGCGATGATCTTCGCCTTCACGGACGCGGCGTTCTTCTCGGTGATGACGTTCTCCAGCGCCGCGGGAATCAGGACGTCGACGTCGAGCTCCAGGATGTCCTTGTTCGTGATCGCCTTGGCCCCCGTGAGGCCCGTGACCGACCCCGTCTTCTGCTTGTGGGTCTGAGCTACCTCGGCGTCGATCCCGGACGTCGCATAGACCCCTCCCTGCGAGTCCGTGACCGCGATCACCTTGCTTCCCGCGATCTCCTGCATCAGCTTCGCCGCGAAGTACCCGGCGTTGCCGTACCCCTGGACAGCGACGGTCGCTCCTTTCAGGTTCAACTTCAGGACCTTCGCTGCCTCCATGATCGTGTACATCGCCCCCCGCGCGGTGGCATCGCCTCGACCGAGGGAACCTCCGAGCGGGATCGGCTTGCCCGTGATCACCCCGGGAACGTTGTACCCCACGATCTTGGAGTACTCGTCCATCATCCAGGCCATCACCTGCGGCGTCGTGTACACATCGGGAGCGGGGATGTCTCGCTCCGGTCCGATGAAGCGGCCGATCGCGCGGATATAGTTGCGCGAGACCCTCTCGAGCTCGCCGACCGAGAGTTCCTTCGGATTGCAGATGACCCCGCCCTTCCCTCCCCCATAGGGGATCCCGACCACGGCGCACTTCCAGGTCATCCAGGCCGCCAGGGCCTTCACCGTGTCGACCGTCTCCTCGGGGAAGAAGCGGAGCCCCCCCTTCGTCGGCCCGCGGGCGTCGTTGTACTGCACCCGGAAACCGGTGAAGACCCTCGTCGTCCCGTCGTCCATGCGAACGGGGAACCTCACCTCGAGCGTCCGCATCGGCTCCCGCAGGAGGGCGTGGACCTCAGGGGCAAGGTTAAGCTTCTTCGCCGCCCTGTCCAGCTGTTGTTGAGCGATCTCGAACGGGTTCGCCGTTTCCGACTTGGCCATGTGCTCGGACCTCCTAGAGTCTCATACGATTCGCCTTACGAAGAGCAGGACGGGCCTTTCGCCACATCCCCCTCGCGCGGCGGCGTCATTATACGGCCAAGTCTGCACCCCGCAAGCGTGCGAAGCGCATCCTGTCGCTAGGGAAGCCTCCGGATCACCCCGACGAGGAGGCGCCGAACGTCCTCCGCCCTCCGGTGAAGGGTGTCCAGGACGTCCTGGTGCGTCAGGGTCGCGGTGGGATCGACCCCCGCCGCGAGGTTCGTGGCGCAGGAGATGGCAAGGACCTCGATCCCTGCATGGCGGGCGACGATCACCTCGGGGACCGTCGACATCCCGACGACGTCGGCGCCCAAGGCGCGGAAGGCACGGATCTCGGCTGGGGTCTCGAACGACGGGCCGAAGGTCGCAAGGTAGACCCCCTGCTCAAGGTCGATCCTCTCTTCCTTGGCCGCCTCCACGGCGATCGCCCGCAAGCGGGGCGAGTAGGCCTGCGACATGTCGGAGAAGCGCGGTCCCAGCCGGTCCAGGTTCGGGCCGCGCAAGGGGTTCATCCCCAGGAGGTTGATGTGGTCCGTGAGGAGAACGAGGTCCCCGGCGTGGAGGCCGGCCCGGATGGCCCCGGAGGCGTTGGTCGCGATCAGGACCTTCACGCCGAGCAGGGCGAACAGGCGGGTCGAGAAGACCACCTCGTCCGGAGACCGGCCCTCGTAGGAGTGGACGCGCCCTCTCTGGATCAGGACAGGCTTCCCCTCGATCCGCCCTGCCAGGAAGTCCCCGGCATGCCCGGCGACCGTCGGCAGGGGAAACCCGGGAATCTCCCTCCACGGGATCTCCCTTCCGCCCGGAAGACCGCTGAACGCCTCGGAGAACCCCGAGCCCAAGACGACCGCCACGCGGGGAAGCTCGGGGACGAGACGCTTCAGAACCGCTGCCGCCGCTTCCAGTCTCTCCATCCGTTCGTCCGCCACGCGTACCTCCTCTAGCGCAGTCCCGAGGCCTCCATCGCCTCGCCAATCGTCCCGACCGGGACGACCTCGATCCCCGACTTCCTCCCTGTCGGTGCCGACTTCACCGGGACGATCGCCCGCGCGTAGCCGAGCTTCTCTGCCTCTTCGATCCGCTCCCGGACGCGCCTCACCGCCCGCACCTCACCGGAGAGACCCACTTCTCCCGCGAGGACCGTCCGCGGAAGGACGGGGCGGTTCTTGAGACTGGAGACGACGGCCGCGACCACGCCCAGGTCCACCGCCCGCTCGCGCGTCTCCAGGCCGCCGGCGATCGAGAGATAGACGTCCGCTCCACCGGTGTGGGTCCCGAGTGTCCTCTCGATGACGGCCAAGAGGAGGAGGATCCGGTTGTAGTCGAGCCCCGTCGCCCGCCGCTGCGGGACGCCGTATCCCCCCGTGGGGGAGACGAGGGCCTGCACTTCGACCAGGATCGGTCGCGTCCCCTCCAGGATGGGGACGACAACCGTCCCGGGCCGAGGCGTGCCCTCACGATGCTCCTCGAGGAAGAAACGCGAGGGGTCGGAGACCTCCTTCAGCCCGCCGGCGGCCATCTGGAAGACGGCGACCTCGTTCGTCGCCCCGAACCGGTTCTTCACCGAGCGGAGGATCCGCACGTCCTCCCCGCGGCTCCCCTCGAGGTACAGGGCGACGTCCACGAGGTGCTCGACTGTCTTCGGGCCGGCGAACGAGCCCTCCTTGGTGACGTGCCCGACGAGGAACGTCACCATCCGGCGGGCCTTGGTGAGGCGAGCGATCTCGGCACTCGCCTCGCGGAGCTGGCGGACGCTGCCCGCCTCCCCGGGGACGTTCGGCGAGACGGTCGTCTGGATCGAGTCCACGATCAGGGCGCAGGGAGCGACGCGCTCCACCGCCTCGCGAATTCGCGACAGGGACTGCTCGGGGAGGACGTACAGCCGCTCGCTCGTGATCCCGAGGCGACTCGCGCGGAGCTTGATTTGCGGCGCGGACTCCTCCCCAGAGACGTAGAGGACGTTCCCGGTCTGAGCCGCGAGGTGCTCTGCAACCTGGAGGAGGAGGGTCGACTTCCCGATCCCGGGCTCTCCACCGAAAAGCACGACCCCTCCCGGGACGAGGCCGCCACCGAGCAGGCGGTCCACCTCCGAGAGGCCCGTCGACAGGCGCTCGGTCTCCCCGAGGTCAATCTCGGTGATCGAGCGGAGGTCCTCCCCGATCCACGAACTCGAGGCCGGAGCCCCGCCGGACTCCTCCTCGCCCGCGGCGAACGTCTCCCACTCCCCGCAGCCCGGGCAGCGGCCAAGCCACTTCAGGGACTGGTACCCGCACTCGCCGCACCGGAAGGGCACGTCAGGGCCCTTTGACGAACCGGATCTCCTCTCCGTCCGCCTTGGCCAGGACGACGGCCCCGCTCTTGAACGTTCCCTGAAGGATCAGCTCCGAGATCGGGTTCTCGATCAAGCGCTCGATCGTCCGCCGCATCGGGCGTGCCCCGTACTTGGGGTCGAACCCCTGAGCGATCAGGACCTCGCTCGCCGACTCGTCCAGGCGGAGCGTGATCGCGTGCTCCTCGACCAGACGTTCCTTGAGTTCCCCGACCATCAGCTCGGCGACCTCCTTCACCTGCTCACGGGTGAGCTGGTGAAAGACGATGAGATCGTCGAGCCGGTTCAGGAACTCCGGACGGAAGACCTTCCGCACCTGGTCGATCACGCGGCCCTTCATCTCCTCGTACGACTCGTCGGAGTCCCTGTCTTGGTCGGAGAAGCCGAGGGTCCCGCGATCGGTGATCATTTCGCTCCCGACGTTCGACGTCATGATCAGGACGGCGTTTCGAAAGTCGACGCGCCGCCCCTGCGAGTCGGTCAGGATCCCGTCCTCCATCACCTGCAAGAGGATGTTAAACACGTCGCGGTGCGCTTTCTCGATCTCGTCGAACAGGATGACCGAGTACGGGCGGTGACGGACCTTCTCCGTCAGCTCTCCCGCCTCCTCGTAGCCGACGTACCCCGGCGGGGCGCCGGTCAGCCTCGAGACGGCGAAGCGCTCCATGTACTCAGACATGTCGACGCGGATGAGGGCCTCGGGATCCCCGAACAGGAACTGGGCGAGGGTCTTCGAAAGCTCGGTCTTTCCCACTCCGGTCGGCCCGAGGAACATAAACACCCCGACCGGGCGGCGCGGGTTCTTGACCCCGGCGTAGGCGCGGCGGATGGCGCGGGAGACGGCCCTCACCGCGTCGTCTTGGCCGATGAGACGCTCGTGGACCTTCTCTTCCATGCTGACCAGGCGCGCCGTCTCCTCCTCCTGCATGTGTCCGACGGGGATCCCCGTCCACATGGAGACCATCTGCGCCACGTCCTTCGCCGTCGCCTGGAGCTCCCCGGTGGGGTAGGAAGTGTTGCTCATCTCCTCCACCTTCTTCGAGAGCTCCTCCTTCCGGTCCCGCAGGCGCGCGGCGGTCTCGTAGTCCTGTCCGGCGACCGCCTGGCTCTCCTCCTCGTCCAGTCGCTCCCTCTCTGTCATCATCTCCCGCACGTCGTCGGGAAGGCGCGCGCTCTGGAGCTTGATCCGAGCCGCGGTCTCGTCGATGAGGTCGATCGCCTTGTCCGGGAGGAACTGGTCGGTGACGTAGCGATCGGAGAGGCGGGCCGCCTGGAACAGGGCGTCGTCCGTCACCTTGACCCCGTGGTGCCTCTCGTAGTGCGGTCGAAGCCCCTTCAGGATGCGGACGGTCTCCTCTACGGTCGGCTCCTCGATCAAGATCGTCTTGAACCGCCGCTTGAGGGCGGGGTCCTTCTCCACCGACTTGCGGTACTCGTCGAGGGTGGCCGTCCCGATGCACTGGATCGCGCCAGAGGCCAGAGGCGGCTTCAAGATCGACGAGGCGTCGATCGCCCCCTCCGCGCCGCCGGCTCCCACGACCGTTTGCAGCTCGTCGATGAACAGGATGACGTTCTCCGACTCGACGACCTGACTGATCAGGGTCTTCAGGCGCTGCTCGAACTCGCCGCGGTACTTCGTGCCCGCGACGATCGAGGCCATGTCGAGCTCGATGATCTCCTTGTTGCGAAGGAGCGAGGGGACGTCGCCGGCGGCGATCCTCTGCGCTAGCCCCTCCACGACCGCCGTCTTGCCGACGCCGGCCTCGCCGATCAGGGCGGGGTTGTTCTTCTTGCGCCGGGTGAGGGTCTGGATGACCCGCTCCATCTCCTCGTCCCGGCCGATCACCGGGTCGAGGCGCCCGGCCTCGGCCTCCTCGACGAGGTTCCGGCCGAACTCGGACACGTCGCCCTTGCGCGGCTGGCGCTGGGAGGAGCGAAGGGCCATCCCGACGCCGGCCGAGGGGAGGAAGTACGCCCGTGTCTTGGAGAGGTCAAGGCCGAGGTGGAGGAGCACCGCCGCTCCGGTCCCTTCCCCTTCGCGCAGCATCCCCATCAGGAGGTGCTCCGGCTTGATCGAGCTCTGGCCGGAGCGTCGAGCCTCCTCGAAGCTGATCTTCATGACACGCTTCAGACGGGGGGTCGGCTCAAGATCGTCCGCGGAGAGCTTCACCTCGCCGCGGCCCTTCTCCGTCTCAAGGACGGAGGAGACCTTGGCGTAGGTGACCCCGTGGGTGGTGAGGAAGCGGTAGACGTCACTCCCCTTCGCCTTGAGGAAGGCGAGGAGGAGGTGCTCGGTCCCCACGTAGCTGTGCCGCCACTCTTCGGCCTCCTCCTGGGAGATGGCGATGATCTCCATGGACTCCCGAGAGAACCGGTCGTACATCGCCATCCCTCCCTTGGGAAGAGCTCTTCCAGGTTCAGATTATAGCCGCGTCCGGATCGGTCTCAATCGATCGTGGCCGTGGGTTGTATCGATTCATCACCACTTCGATCGACCCCTCCCGGTAAAGGTCGATCGCCTCCACGGCGTCTCGCAGCACCGGCACGAGGCGCAGCCACTCCTCCTCGGAGAAGCGGTCGAGGACGTAGTCCACCGCGTCGGCCCGTGGGGCATCCGGGCCGATGCCGATGCGGAGGCGCGGGATCTCTTCCGTCCCCAGGGCGTCGAGGACGGAGCGCATCCCCTTGTGCGTTCCCGCGCCGCCGGCGGCGAGGACCCGCATCCGGCCAAGGGGGAGGTCCAGGTCATCGAAGACGACGAGAACGTCCCTCACGGAGAGGTCGAACCGCGAGAGGACGCCCTGCACCGCCCGCCCGCTGTCGTTCATGAAGGTCAGGGGCTTCACGAGAAGGAGGTCCCCGGTCCGGTAGACGAGCGCACGGTCGGCAATCGTCCCCTTCGCCCGAAGGCGATGGACGTTCCGGTAGAGGTCGACGACCTGGAAGCCAACGTTGTGGCGGGTGAGACCGTACTCCAGTCCCGGGTTGCCCAGCCCGAAGACGCCCTTCACTACGCCTCTTCGGTCCCCTCTCCCGCCTCCTCGGCAGGCGCGCCTTCCTCGGCGCCCTCCGCCTCCTCGGCAGCGACGGCCGTCTCCTCGACGCCGCGCGGCGCAAGGACGTGGACGATCGTCCGCTCCGCCGGGATGAGCGCGGTGACGCCTCCCAGATCGAGGTCGCGCAGCTGGAGCCCCTGACCGATCTCCAAGCTGGAGACGTCCAGGGTGAGGAGGTTCGGGATCTCCTCCGCAAGGCCTTGGACCGGGATCGTGGTCAGGAGGACGTCCAAGACGCCGCCGGACTTCACGCCCGGGGCCTGTCCCACGAGCTTGATCGGGATGGAGAGCTTGACCGGCCGGTCGGCGCCGGGGTGGTAGAAGTCCACGTGCGTCGGCTCGTCGGTGACCGAGTCGTACTGGACGGCCTTGATGAAGACATCGAGCTTCTTCGCCCTGCCGTTCCCGATCGAGAGGTCGATCCGCGAGCTGCGCGTGATCTGGGAGAAGAGCGCCTTGAGCTCCTTGCGGTCGATCTGGATCGCTACGCTCTCGATCGTCGGACCGTAGACGACCGCCGGGACGAACCCCTCGCGGCGCAGCGCGTTCGCCTTGCTCGCCGATCGCTTCATCGCTTTCAGTGTCGACATGTCATCTCCTGACGCTAGTAGAGCGGGAAGAGGTGGCTCACGGACTTGTTCTCGAAGATGCGCCGGATCGTCTTCGCCAGGTCCTCTCCCACAGAGATGTAGTGGACCTTTTCGCTCTTCTTGGCCTCGTCATGGCAGATGGTATTGGTGACGACGACCCTTTTCAAGGGCGAGGCCTCGATCGTCTCGATCGCCTTCCCGGAGAAGACGCCGTGCGTACAGAACGCTTGGACCTCCGCCGCGCCGTTGCCCAGGAGGACCTCCGCCGCCCGGACGAGCGTCCCCCCGGAGGAGATGATGTCGTCGACGATGATCGCGCGCTTCCCGCGCACCTCCCCGATGACGTTAATCACGTCGACGCTCCCGCAATCGGCCGAACGCCGCTTCTCGAGGACCACGAGCGGGAGGTCGAGCTTCTCCCCGAGCATTCGCGCGCGGACCGTCGCCCCGACGTCCGGCGCCGCGATCACCGCGTCGTGGATGTCGATCCTCTGATCACGGACGTAGCGGGCGAAGATCGGGTCGGCGCGGAGGTTGTCCACCGGGATGTTGAAGAACCCCTGGATCTGTCCGACGTGGAGGTCGACCGTGAGGACGCGGTCCGCTCCGGCGGTCTCGATCAGGTTGGCGACGAGGCGCGCGGAGATGGGAACGCGCCCCATGTTCTTCCGATCCTGCCGAGCGTAGCCGTAGTACGGGATGACCGCGATCACCTTCCGAGCTGAGGCCCGGCGCAGGGCGTCGATGATGATCAGAAGCTCGATCAGGTGGTCGTTCACCGGGGGGCAGGTCGGCTCGATGATAAACACGTCGGCCCCGCGGACGGTCTCCTGGATCTGGACCCGCACCTCGCCGTCGCTGAAACGGTCGACCGCGGCGTCGCACAGGTCGATGCCGAGCGCGTACGAGATCTCTCGCGCCAGCGTCTCGTTGGCTCTCCCGGCGATGAGCGTCAGCTCTCTCCCGATCATGCGCTTCGCTCCTTTCCCCGTTCCTTGACCACCTGCCGCGCCCTCCCCAGGGCGAGGGTCCCTGGGGGGACGTCCTCCGTGATCGTCGAGCCGGCACCGACGACCGCGTCCTCCCCGATCGTCACAGGGGCGACGAGCGAGGCGTTGCTCCCGATGAAGGCGCGGTCCCCGATCACCGTCTTGTGCTTCCTCTTCCCGTCGTAGTTGCAGGTGATCGTCCCCGCGCCGACGTTCGCCCCCTCGCCCACCTCGGCGTCGCCGAGGTAGGTGAGGTGACCGGCCTTCGCCCCGCGCTTGACGCGCGACGCCTTGACCTCGACGAAGTTACCGACCCTCGCCTCGGGCCCCACGTCGGCCTTTGGGCGGAGGTGAGCGTAGGGGCCAATCGACGAGCCGGAGCGGACGCGCGCCCCCTCGAGGACCGAGTAGCGGATCGTGACACCGTCCTCGACGGCCGATGCCTCTACCCAGGTGTCCGGACCGATCGAGCACCCCTCCCCGATCGCGGTCCCGGCGAGGAGGTGCGTCCCTGGGAGGAGGACCGTGTCGCGGCCGACGGAGGCCCCTGCGTCGACGTACGTCCGCTCTGGGTCGAGGATCGTCACCCCTTCCGCCATGAGGTCCTCCGCCCTCAGGCGGTAGAAGAGCCGGTTGGCGCGGGCGAGGTCGGCGCGGGAGTTCACTCCCATGACGAGGTCCGGGTCGCCGACAGGGAGAGCGGCGACCGGCCGACCCGCCTCCACGTACCGCGCGACGAGGTCGGGGAGGTAGTGCTCGCGCTGTGCGTTCCCGGCGCCGATCCCGGCCAGGGCGTCCCAGAGGAACGGGGTGTTCTCGAGCGCGTAGATCCCGGAGTTCGCCTCACGGATCTCGAGGTCCTCCGCCGTCGCGTCGCGCGCCTCCACGATCCGGACCGGATGTCCCTCCGGGTCGCGGACAAGGCGGCCGTAGGAACCGGCCCCGTCGAGGACCATCGAGAGCACCGTGAGGTGGGCCTTCTTCTCCCGGTGCGCGGAGAGGACGGAGGAGAGAACCTCCGCGGTGACGAGCGGAAGATCACCCGGAACGACCAGCAGCGTCTTCCCCTCTGCTCTTCCCCGTGTCTGTAGGAGGGCGTGCCCGGTACCGAGCGGCTCCCCTTGATCGACGAAGACCACGCTCTCCCCGTCGAGCGCAGCGCGGACGGTGTCCGCCTGGTCTGAGACGACGACGAGGACCTCGTCCGGGGAGAGAGCAGACACCGCAGCGAGGACGTGGCAGAGGATGGAGCGCCCGCCGACCTCGTGGAGAACCTTCGCCCGCTTCGACTTCATGCGGGTTCCCCGTCCTGCGGCCAGGATGATCGCCGATACGTCGCGCCCCATCGAGCACCCATGAGAATGATACGGGACGGATGCCAAGCGGAGCAACCGGGAACTGGTTGAAGGAAGTCCGCACCCGTCCTATACTCCGCTCATCTTCCCCCAAGGAGGCAGGTGATGGCGACGCGGGTCTTCTCTGGAATCCAACCGACCGGCACGATGCACATCGGGAACTACTTCGGGGCGATCCGCAACTGGATCGCGCTGCAGGACGAGTGCCCGTCCGTCTACTGCATCGTCGACTACCACGCCCTCACCGGGGAGGTCGAGCCGAGGACCCTCGCCGCGGCGTCCCGGTCGATGGCGATCGACCTCCTCTCCTGCGGGATCGACCCCAAGCGCTCGATCCTCTTTGTTCAGTCCGACGTCCCTGAGCACACGGAACTCGCGTGGATCTTCGGCTGCGTCACCTCCTACGGGGACCTCTCGCGGATGACCCAGTTCAAGGAGAAGTCCGAGCACCGGGAGTTCGTCCCGGTCGGCCTGTTCACCTACCCTGTCCTCCAGGCCGCGGACATCCTCCTCTACCACGCCGATGGGGTCCCGGTGGGGGAGGACCAGGTCCAGCACGTCGAACTCTGCCGGAGGATCGCGCGGCGGTTCAACGCCCGCTTCGGCGACTACTTCCCCGAGCCCGAGCCCCTCGTCCTGGAGAAGGGCGCGCGAATCATGTCGCTCGCCGACCCGACGCAGAAGATGAGCAAGAGCGCCGGAGAGGCACACTACGTCGGGGTGTTCGAGCCCGAGGCCTCGATCCGGAAGAAGGTCCGCTCCGCCGTGACCGACGTCGGCCTCACGTCCGGAACAGAGATGTCCCCAGGCGTCGCGAACCTGTTCGACCTCCTCGAGATCGCGGCCTCGCCCGGCCTCGTCGCCGAGCTACGCTCGGAGTTCAGAGCCGGGAAGCTCATGTACTCCCGACTGAAGGACGCGGCGTTCGAAAGCCTGATGACCGTCCTTAGGCCGATCCACCAGCGCCGAGCCGAGATCGCCGGTTCCGGAAGGATCGACGGCCTCCTCGCGGACGGGGC
>CAYHBG010000044.1:2881-11897 GCA_964354815.1 uncultured Thermotogae bacterium | reverse complement strand
TGGTGTTGGGGCTCGTCGTCTTGACGCTGGGGACCGTCGCGTTCGGTCAACAGCTTGGGACGCAGGCAAAGCCAATCTACATGCTGCTTCCGCCGTCCACGGACACATCGGTCATCCAGCCGTCTGGCGACGCGATCGCCGCGTACATCTTCCAGGAGACCGGCCTGTACGTGATCGCGAAGGTCGCGGCCGACTACGCGGCCCTGGTCGAGGCGTTCCGAACGTCCGAGGGCGACGTGTTCGGGATTCCGACGAGCTCCCAGTACGTCCAGATCTACAAGGAGACGAACGGGGCGGTCGAGTGCGAGCTTGCGGCCGTCCGCAGCGGCTACACCTACTACTTCGCCACCTTCTACGCCCTGCGCGAGAAGGGGTACAAGTCGATCCAGGACCTGAACGGGAAGGTCTGGATCTACAACGACGTGGGGTCCGGATCGGGATACAAGTACCCGAAGATCTACCTCCAGGAGAAGGGCATCACCTGGGCGAGCGTCGTCGAGACGGGTGGCCACGTCGGCTCGATGGTCGCCCTGCTGAACGGCCAGGGTGACTTCTGCACCGGGTACGGCTCCCCCCCGCTCTCCCCGGATTGTCTGAAGAGCCAGGGGATCCGGTGGGAGTACGGCGATGACCCGGAGCTCATGGTCTGGGACCGGTTCAACAACGCGCCGGTGCGCCCGGCGATCGCCTGGCGGTGCGAGGACCTGCGGTTCGCGGTGACCAAGGACTACCCGGATGTCTTCACGAAAGTCGGGATCGTCGACGTCGTCGGCCCGATCCCGAACGACTGCATTGCCTTCGTATCGAGCTTCCCGGCCGACCTGAAGGACAAACTCGTCGCCACCCTCCAGAAGCACATCTTGACCCCCGAGGGGTTTGCGATCTGGAACAACAAGAAGTTCTACCAGTGGTCGGGGATGGAGCCGATCACGGACGCGTACTACGACATCGTCCGCAAAGTCCTGGGCCTTCCGGTCCCGGCGAGGTAGCCCCGAAAGGGACTCGTGAACCTGGAGAGGGGAGAGAGGACGGGGTCCTCTCTCCCCGTCTCTGTCTAAGGAAGAGCCTGTGACCGAGCCACACCTGGTCATCGAGCACGTCACGAAGGTCTACGCGCGAGGGGAGGTCCTCGCGCTCGACGACGTCTCCCTCACCGTGAACCGGGGCGAGTTTTCCGTCCTGATCGGACTCTCTGGGTCGGGCAAGTCGACCCTCCTACGCTGCATCAACCGCCTGATCGAGCCGACCTCCGGGAGGATCCTCCTCAGCGGGGTGGACGTGACAAAGGCGAAGGGTGCCGAACTGCGCCAGCTCCGGCGCAAGATCGGGATGGTCTTCCAGCACTTCAACCTCGTGAAACGCTCCTCGGTCCTGACGAACGTCCTCGCCGGACGGCTCGGCTACGCCCCCGCAGGGGGGACCCTCGTCGGACGCTTCCCCAAAGAGGACCTCGAGCGAGCTCGAGCATGCCTGGAGCGCGTCGGCCTCCTGGAGAAGATGTACGTGCGCGCCGACGAGCTCTCCGGAGGGCAACAGCAACGCGTGGGCATTGCCCGCGCGTTGATGCAGGAGCCGGAGATCCTCCTCGCTGACGAGCCGGTCTCCGCCCTCGACCCCGCCACGGCGAACTCCGTCCTCCAATACCTGGAGCAGATGAACCTTGAGGACGGCGTCACCGTCATCTGCGCCCTCCACTTCCTCTCCCTCGCCCGGCGCTACGGGACGCGGATCGTCGCCCTGAAAGACGGGGGCGTCGTCTTTGAGGGCCTCCCGCGAGAGATCGACGACGTCCGGTTCAAGGAGATCTACGGCGAGGACGCCCGAGAGGTGGAGGTCCGCTAGGGTGAGACCGCGGTTCCGGGTACCGAGGAAGCAGCTCGTCGCTCTCGCCGTGGATTGGACCCTCCTCCTGTACCTCTCCTACTGCGTCTTCTTCCTCATCAACCACTGGTACCGAGCCCTCGTCCTGGTCTCTCCCGTCTACCGGGTGCCGTTCCCACCGTACGGGTATCCCGTCGCGATCGCTGCCACCCTCCTTCTCGCCGTCGTGTGGCAGAACCTCGGGACCTCGATCGGCTGGAAGGGAGTGGGGCTCGTTCTCGTCCGATCAGACGGTGGGCCAGCGTCTTTCGAGCTTCGTCTGCGGCGGACCGTCCCGGACCTTGCCACGTGGGCGCTCGCCGTCGTGGGCGCCGCCCTTCTCCTCCTCCCGCCCGTGGGTCTCCTCACGCTCTTGAATGGAGTCGCCCGGGGAATCGGGATCTCGTTCGTTCCGGGCCTCGCCCTGTGGCCCCGCGCCCCTTGGCCGATCGCGCTCGGGGAGGCCACGCTCTCCCTCCTCTCCCTCGCCCTGCTCGCCTTGGGGGTTTGGCTCGCGGTGAACGCCCTGTGGGGCTTCCTGTGGCCCGCGCGGAAGGGGCGGGAACCCTGGTGCGACCGCGTCGTCCGAGCCCGAGCCGTTCCTGCGTCGGAACTCGAGGTGACGGGCCCCAAGCGGCGCTGGTGGAGGACGAGTTTCGGCCTCGTCACGGTCCTCCTCATCGTGCTGACGGTCTACGTTGGATGGCTCGCGACGGAGATCAGCCTCAAGACGTTCGTCCGGCGCGCCGCGACGACCGGGTACCTCTGGGGATGGATCGCCACGCCGGACTTCACGTACTTCGTGAACCCCGATCCGGTCTTGCAGGACTCGATCCTTGGAGCCCTGATCGAGACCGTGTTCATGGCCCTCATGGCAACCGCGCTCGGGCTCGTGTTCGCCTTCCCGCTCTCCTTCCTCGGAGCGCGGAACATCATGACGACTGGCCCCGTCGGTTGGCTCGTCTACACCGTGACACGCGGTTTCTTCAACGTCGTGCGCTCGATTGAGACGATCATCTGGGCCGTGGTCTTCGCCGTCTGGGTCAAGTTCGGTCCGTTCGCCGGCGTGATGGCCCTAGCGGTGCACACGATCGCCGCGCTTGGGAAGCTCTACTCCGAGCAGGTGGAGGCGGTCGACCCCGGACCGATGGAAGCGATGGCGGCGAGCGGTGCCCGACGCTGGCAGGTGATCCGCTATGGGGTGATCCCGCAGGTCGTCCCGTCCTTCCTCGCCTTCACCCTCTACCGCTGGGACATCAACGTCCGCATGTCGACCGTGATCGGCCTCGTCGGCGGGGGTGGGATCGGGCGGATCCTCTTCTACTACAAGAACGAAATCCTGTGGCACGAGGTCGGTGCCGTGATGGTCGTCATCGTCGCCGTCGTCTGGCTAATGGACTACGTGAGCGGCCGCGTCCGGGAGAGGATCAGCTGATGCAAGAGCTCGGGGGCCTGCGCCCGAAGCCCGGTCACCTCGTGGCCCTTGGCGCCCTCTGGCAGAGGATCGCGGTGACCTTGGCCGATCTCCTCTTCGTCGCCTACCTCTTTCTCATGTCCTGCTACTGCTACAGCCGCGTGACGACCGGCACGGGATCCTACCTCTTCGTCCCGTGGTGGGTCTTCCTTCTCGTGGTCATCGAGACCGTCGCCGGATGGCAGGCGCTCGGGACCTCCCTCGCCATGAAGGCGACGGGGCTCTCGGTCGTTGGCCCCTCCATGAGACCAGCACCCCTTGCGCGACGCGTCGCGCGCTACCTCGCCTGGCACGCCTCCTTCCTTCCTCTCCTGGGCACCCTCGCTGCCCTGTGGGACAGAGACCACCTCGCCTGGCATGACCGGTGGACCGGCACGCGTTGGGCCAAGGTCGAGGAATCCCCGTCCTCGCGAAGGCCCTGGAGGCGCACGAGCTGGGGGTGGTCGATCCTCCTCGCCCTTGCCGTCACATTGACCGCGGGCGCCTTCATCACCAAGGTAGACCTCGGGGCTCTCCTCACCGGAGCACCCAAGAGCGCCATGGTCTGGCGGAGGATCGTCCAGCCGGACTGGTCCCTCCTCCCCGACGGGATCAGCCTCCTCACCGTCACCCTGTTCATGGCCCTCATGGCAACCCTGTTCGCGATCGTGCTCGCCGTTCCGCTCTCCTTCCTCGCGGCGCGGAACCTGATGCGCGGCGTCGTGGGGCGTTCCGTGTACACGCTCGTGCGCGGAGTCATGAGCATCATCCGTTCCATCGAGCCGATCGTGTGGGCGATCATCTTCGTCGTCTGGGTACGAGTTGGCGCCTTCCCGGGCGTACTCGCCCTGTTCGTCCACTCGATCGCCGACCTCGTCAAGCTCTACTCAGAGCGCCTTGAGTCGATCGACCCGGGCCCGGTGGAAGCGATCACGGCGGCAGGAGGAAACCGAGCCCAGGTGATCCTGTACGGGATCATCCCCCAGATCATCAACCCCTACCTCTCGTTCACGCTCTACCGCTGGGACATCAACGTGCGTATGGCGACCATCGTCGGAGTGGTCGGCGGAGGAGGGATCGGGAGCCCCCTCCTCCTCGTGACGCGACAGTGGGAATGGGAGGCCGCTGGGTTGTACATGCTCCTCATCGTCGTCGCCGTGTGGGCGATCGACTACTTCTCAAGCCGCCTTCGCGAGCGCTTGAGTTAGCGACGCCGTCACGAGGCGAGACCCTCGAGATAGGCACGGATGTCGTCCAGGCCGTAGGTCGTCTTCAGGGCCTCGTTGTCCTCGAGCCAGGCATCGAGGATCGTGTCATCGCGACGGATCTCGATGTCATCAATCCCAAGACTAGCTACGAGGTCCTTGGCTTCCTCCTCGATCTGGCGGTCCTTCACTCGGAACAGGAACCGGGGGATGTGCATCTCTCCACCTCCGTGCCGGGGAGTATAGCCCCTGCACTGTTCAGTGGACGGCTCTTCCCATGCGTCCTACAATACGCGACATGAAGACGGTCGACCTGATCCGCAAGAAGCGCGATGGCGGGACCCTGACCCGCGAGGAGATCGAGTCCTGGATCACGGGCTACGTGCGGGGAGAGATCCCCGACTACCAGGTGTCGGCCCTCCTGATGGCCGTCTTCTTCCGCGGGATGACGGACGACGAGACGGCGAGCCTCACCGACGTCATGGCCCATTCGGGGACGACGCTCGACCTCTCAGGCCTCGTCGGAACGCCGGTCGACAAGCACTCAACCGGCGGGGTGGGCGACACGACGACCCTCGTCCTGATCCCTCTCCTCGCCGCGGCGGGTCTGACCGTGGCCAAGCTCTCCGGTCGCTCCCTCGGCCACACGGGGGGGACAATCGACAAGCTCGAGTCGATCCCCGGTTTCCGCACCGACCTCTCGCGAGAGGAGTTCCTCCGCCTCGTCGGGCGCTCTGGCCTCGCCCTCGCCGACCACACCGCCGACATGGTCCCGGCCGATCGGCTCCTGTACGAACTGCGCGACGTGACCGCAACGGTCGACTCGCTCCCCCTCATCGTCGGCTCGATCATGTCCAAGAAGATCGCCGGCGGGGCAAGGGCGATCGTCCTCGACGTCAAGACCGGAGCGGGTGCCTTCCTCCCGCGCCTGGACGACTCGCGCCGGCTGGCCCAGGCCTTGGTGAAGATCGGGACGAGGCTCGGACGCCGGATGTCCGCCCTGATCACCGACATGTCCCAGCCCCTGGGGCTCATGGTCGGGAACGCCCTCGAGGTGCGAGAGGCGATCGACACCCTCAAGGGACGAGGTCCGGAGGACTTGGAGACGCTCTCTTGCGAGCTCGGAGCGGAGCTCCTCCTTTCGTCTGGGCGGGAGACGGACCGCGAACGTGCCCTCGCGTTCCTGGAGAAGCTCCTTCGGGAAGGAGAGGGCCTAGAGAAGTTCGCGGAGCTCCTCCGGAATCAAGGCGGAGATGTGGCGGTGATCGACGACCCGGCACGGCTACCGGCGGCCCCGCGGCGCGTGGACGTCCCTGCCCCGCGATCTGGAGTGGTCGCCTCTCTCGACGCCCTGGGCGTCGGGCGCGGGGCCAACCTCCTGGGCGCCGGACGGTTCACGAAGACGGACCGGATCGACCCCGCGGTCGGCGTTGAGCTTCGGAAGAAGGTGGGGCACCGCGTCGCTCGTGGAGAGCCCTTGGCGGTCCTCCATGTGAACGACCCCGCGAACCTCGACCAGGTGAAGCGGATGGTCGAGGGAGCGTTCGTGATCGGCGACGGAGCGGTCGCGCCGCCACCCCTGATCGTGGAGCGGATCGGCCCCTAGAAGGAGAACGCGTCCGGCAGAAGCTCCCGGATGGTCGTCCGCTTGAAGCTCCCTTCCGGGCTCCCCATCAGGATCTCAAGGTCCGGGGCATGCTCGAACAGGACCTGGCGGCAGGCCCCGCACGGCCGGCAGTAGTCGGCCCCGCAGGCAACCGCAAGCTTGACGAACCCGCGCTTGCCCTCCGAGACCGCCTTGAACATCGCGACGCGCTCCGCGCAGAGACAGAGGCCGTACGAGGCGTTCTCCACGTTGGCCCCCGTGACAACCGTCCCGTCTGCGCACAGGAGCGCGGCTCCGACAGGGAACTTCGAATAGGGGCAGTAGGCTCGCTGGCGCGCCTCGACCGCAAGCTTTAGGAGAGCCCTATCGTCCATCAGAAGTGGATCACCATCCCCAGAGAGAACCCGAGGTCTCCCGACCTAAGCCCCCAGAAGCCCGTGGAACTGCCGAGAGGGACGAGGAACCGTGCCTCCGCGAACAGACGCAGGAACGGGGGGCCAAGCTCGATCCCGACGCCCCCGTGCAGGCCAAACGAGGACCAGTGCAGCGCGTCTGGGTGCAGCGCGGCAAGGGCCGCTTCCACTTCCGCCTCGTGCCCGGGGATGTCCACGTCAAGGAGCGGGGTCACGTAGCCCTGGACAACGTCCAGCCCGAGGCCGAGGACGAGACCAAGAAGGACGAGGTCGAACCGCTTCACGGCCTCGGCAGAGAGAAGGAAAGTGGAGAAGGCGAGGTCGGCCGAGTACGTCCCGGCTCCCTCCCCTTCCCCCAACGTCCCCTCGACAAGAGGCTTCGGGATCTCGACCCCCAACAGGCCGGTCAGCCCCCGGGCGATCCGATCGTTCAGCAAGCCGAAGGAGAGGCGGACCCCGTCGATCACGACGAGGGGCAGACCAATCTCGATCGACCCACCGAGGAGGGGGACCGGAACGAGGGTCGGGACCTCGGCGAGTCCCGCCTCCATGTCCCCGATCGCCTGGGCGATCTCTTCCTCGGGGACCCCGACCGCGGTCATCGCCGCCTCCGCGGCCTGCGGAACCCGGGCGAGGGCGGCCTCAAGGTCGAGCGTGTAGCCGTGAAGCCCGAACGCAATCCCGGTCGCCGCGGCCGTCCCGGAGAGGAAGAGACAGAGGACGGCTGCCCAGAGAAGGCCGTAGCGAGCGCTCATCCTCGGTCCCACCCCTCCCACGCGCGGCGCTTCAGCTCTCCGCGCCGGATCTTCCCGCTCGTCGTCTTGGGAAGCTCGGTCACGAAGTCGATCACCCGCGGGTACTTGTAGGGAGCCGTCACCCGCTTCACGTGCTCCTGAAGCTCCTTCGCCAGCGCCTCGGAGGGGGCGTACCCCTTGGCGAGGATCACGAACGCCTTGACGATCTCGCCGCGCTCCTTGTGCGGAGCAGCGATCGCCGCGGCCTCGACCACCGCAGGGTGGCTGACGAGGGCGTCCTCGATCTCGAACGGGCCGATCCGGTAGCCGGAGGTGAGGATGACGTCGTCCGCTCGCCCCTCGAAGAAGAGGTACCCCTCCTCGTCCATGCGCGCGAGGTCCCCGGTCCGGTACCAACCGCCCGCAAAGGCGTCCCGATCGAGCTCCGGTGCTTCCCAATATCCATCGAAGATCGCCGGGTTCCCAGGGCGGACGGCAATCTCTCCTGCCTCTCCCCGTTTCACGGGGTTCCCTTGTTCGTCGATCAGGGTCGCCCCTGGGCCAGGCGTCGGGACGCCCATGGAGCCAGGCTTCACCGGAAGGCCCGGGTAGTTACAGACGAGGCAGACCGACTCCGTCTGTCCGTACCCATCGCGGATCGTCACGCCGAACGCCCGCTTGAACGCCTGGATCGGCTCGACGTTGAGCGGCTCCCCTGCGGAGAGGGCGTCCTTCAGGACGAGCTTGTAGCGTCCCATGTCCGGGACCTGGGCGAACAGACGGTACTCCGTCGGCGTCGCACACAGGCGCGTCACCTGATAGCGCTCCAGGAGCTCAAGATAGCGCTCGGCATCGAAACGGCCGTTGTACAGGAACTGCGTCGCTCCGGTCGTCAGTCCGACCCCGACCGGGCTCCAGTACCACTTGGCCCAGCCGGGCGCCGTCGTCGCCCAGAGGACGTCGTCCGCGCTCGCGTCCCACCAGTAGCGGGCCGTGACGCGGTGGTGACAGTACATCCAGTGGTGCTTGTGCACGACCGGCTTCGGGTTCCCCGTCGTCCCAGACGTGAAGTTGACCGTCATCGGGTCGTTCGCCCCGATCTTGACCTTGGACGTCTTGGCCGGAGCCTCCGCTAGGAGCTTCTCGAACGAGAGCCACCCCTTCCTCTCTCCGCCGACCAGGATGAACGTGGTCAGGGGGGACCCGCCGCGCGCCTGTTCCGCTGCATCGACGGTCGAGGGATCGGCCACGATGACCCGTGCCCCGCTCGCCTGCGCGCGGTAGGCGATCTCCTTCACCCGGAGCATCTCCGAGCAAGGGACGGCAACCCCGCCGGCAACGAACGTCCCGAGCTGGGCGACGTGTGCCTCGGGGATCCGCGGCAGGAGGTGGAGGACCGGCTCGTCCTTGGTGACGCCAAGCTTCATCAGGGCCGCCCCAAGACGGCTCGCCTGGTCGACGAGCTCACCGTAGGTGAGGGCTCGCCGATGCCCCTCCGCGTCCTCCCAGTGGAGGGCGACCTTCGTCGGGTTCCTCGCGGCGTGCCCCTCCACGACATCGACGATGTTGTAGCCCGCCGGGATGTCCCAGACGAAGCTTCGCACCTCTCGCTCGTAGTCCTCACGGGTCATGCGCATGGTCTTCCTTCTCCCTACGGTCGGTTGGTTTTGAACTTCGGGCGGGGGGGTTATAGCATAAGGCGCAGCCTCTCTGCAAACAGGGGGAAAGATGAAGGCAACCATCGT
>CAYHBG010000044.1:0-2781 GCA_964354815.1 uncultured Thermotogae bacterium | reverse complement strand
TAGCATAAGGCGCAGCCTCTCTGCAAACAGGGGGAAAGATGAAGGCAACCATCGTGCTTGGACCCGGAGCGTCCAAGCGACTAATCGCCAAGGGCGTCGCCGCTCAGCCGCTCGTCCGCCGCGCCCTGGCGTCCGGAACGGTCGTCATCACCCTGGGAACGACGAACGCCGCCGTCACCGAGGAGGTCCTCGGGCGCCCGATCGATCGGGAGGCCTTTGCCGCCGGGTTCGTCGACGACCGATGGAACGTCGCCGCCCGCGTCTCCGAGGCGAGGGAGATCGTCCTTCGGAAAGGGCAGCCCGTCGTCCTCCCGCCGCAGGAGGTCGTCGAGCTCCTCCAGGTCGGAGACGTCGTGATCAAGGGCGGCAACGCGATCGACCCCTGGGGAACGGTCGGGGTTCTCACGGCAGCGAAAGACGGCGGGACCGTCGGCCGGTACCTCTCGCCAGCCCTCGCCCGCGGGGTCGACCTCATCATCCCGATCAGTCTCGGGAAGCTCGTCCAGACACGGATCCTCGACCTCGCCCGCGAGCTCGGGAGCGGGCGGATCGACCTTTCGATGGGCCTCCCGGCCGGGATGCAGCCTCTCGTCGGGGAGGTCGTCACCGAGGTCGAGGCCCTGGAGATCCTGTTTGGCGTCTCGGCGCTCCACGTCGCATCGGGGGGAATCGGCCACGGTGCCGGGAGCGTCTCTTTGCTCCTCGACGGGCCGGAGGCGGGTGTGCGAGCGGCGTTCACCCTTGCCACGTCCCTGGTGGCGGAGGAGGACCCGCCGCTGCGGGGGCAGGCGTGACCGACGCCTACCTCACCATCACGTCCTCAGCCTCCGCGCGGATCACCCGCGAGAGGTCGCGATTCGTTGCTCTGGTCTTCCCTGCACCCACCCGGGAGCAGGTCGAGGAGGCCCTCTTGCGAGTCCGGCACAAGTACCACGACGCCGCGCACCGGCCGTCCGCCTACCGGCTGTTCGCTCTGCCTGCGCCGATCACCCACACCGATGACGACGCGGAACCGGCCGGGTCGTCCGGGAGGCCGATCCTGCGCGAGGTGGAGGCAAGGGACCTCTACGACGTGCTCGCCGTCGTCGTCCGCTACTTTGGCGGGACGAAGCTCGGCCTCGGGGGCCTCGCCCGCGCCTACGCCGACGCGACGCGAGAGGCTCTCGCCGCCGCGCAGATCGGGACGACGCAGCGGCGGCTCCGCCTGCGGATCACCTGCCCGCCGGACCTCCTCCCCGTCGTCCTCGCCCTGGTCGGCCGCCACGGTCTGAGCGTGGAGAGGACCGCGTACGGAGAGGTCGTCGCCTCGGTCGCGCCGACCCGACTCCGCCGCTTCCGCGAGGCCCTGACCGAGGGGACCGGGGCGCGGGCGCACTGCGAGGAGGCGCCGTGATCGACTCCATCACCGGCCGAGTGGTCCGCGTCGGAGGAGACCACATCGTCCTTGAGACTGGAGGGGTCGCCTTCCACATCCTCACCCCTCCCCGCGACGCCGCTCACTTCCACCTGGGAGAGGACGGTCTAGCCTACGTCGACCTGATCGTCCGCGAGGACGCCCTCCTCCTGTGCGGCTTCCCTCGCATCGAGGAACGGGAGGCCTTCCGCCTCCTTCAGTCCGTGACCGGCGTTGGCCCGCGGCTGGCGCTTCAGATCCTATCGACCTTCACTCCGCAGGAGCTCGTCGCCACCCTCGGCGCCGGAGACGTAGACACGCTCGTCCGCGTGAAGGGGATCGGACGGAAGACGGCACAGCGGATCCTGATCGAGCTGCGCGACAAGGTGACGGGCGACCTCGCGGGGGCGAGAGAGCTCCTTCCCCTTTCCGCGGTGGAGGAGGCCGCCGTCCGCGCCCTGACCTCGAAGACCCTCGGCTTCTCGGCCCGCGAGGCCCAGCGCGCCGTTGAACGCCTGCGCGGGGAGACTCTCCCCCTCGAGGACCTCGTGCGCCGCGCGCTCGAGGTCATCCACAGCGCATGACGCGCGCCCTGGGGATCGACTACGGCCGGAAGCGACTCGGGCTCGCTCTCTCCGACGAGGACGGTATCCTCGCCTCCCCCCTTCCAACCCTGCGCCGCGGCCGGCTCGAAGACGACGTGCAGGCCCTTGCTGGCCTCGCCGCTCGGTCCGGGACGAATCGAATCGTCGTGGGCCTCCCGCAGAACATGGACGGATCCCTCGGCGGGATGGCGAGGGAAGTCCTGGCCTTCGTCGATGCTCTCCGGCGGGCGAGCGGCCTCGAGGTGACGACGTTCGACGAACGACTGACGAGCACCGAGGCGGAGCGGGTCCTCGCGGAGGCCGGTCTTGCCCCCAGGAGGAAGAAGATCGTCCAGGACGGTCTCGCCGCCGTCCTGATCCTCCAGGGCGATCTCGACCGTCACCGCTCCCCACCCCCCTCCCATTAGCGCGGAGATCCTTCCGGACGTCTCGCTGCACCCTCTCCGCTATACTGGCATCGGAGCGAACGAAAGCCTCGTTGCCCGGGGCTGATCGATCCGAAGGAGGTGGTCCATGAAACAACAGAAGCCCTGGCTTGACCTCTTCAACCGAGTGCTCGTGTCCACAACGAAGCCGAGGGAGTCCCCGATCCGGGGGGCGTTCCGGCGAACGCTCCGGCGGGCCGTGTTCTCGATCCTCCTCGCGGCCATCGTCCTCGTCGTGATCCTTGTGGTGAGAGCCCTCACCGAAGGGAAGTGACGCAGCGGCCGGACCCGTCGGCTTCGATCCTAGGCCTTGCGCTCGGGTCCCTCGAGGCACGCCTCGAGGAAAGACGAGATCTCT
>CAYHBG010000043.1:0-11995 GCA_964354815.1 uncultured Thermotogae bacterium | reverse complement strand
CGGGCTCACCGAGGCTGAAGCCGAGGCCGAAGGGCTCGCGGAGGCTGAAGGCGAGACGCTCCCACTCGCGCTTGCACTCGGACTCTGACTCGCCGACGCGCTCGAGGACGGACTAACGCTCGCGCTGGCCGAGGCGCTCGGAGACTGGCTCGCGGACGGACTCTGACTCAGACTCGCGGAGGCGCTCGGACTGACACTCGCTGAAGCAGACGCTGACGGCGAGACGGATGCCGAGGCGGAAGCCGAAGGCGAGACACTCGCGGAGGCTGAAGCAGAGGGACCGTGGTACTCGTAGGCTCCGATGTCAGGAGTCGTTTCATGCGGAACTGCCGAGCCCTCGAAGTCCTCCGTCAGACCAACATCTGTCCCCGCGTTGATCGCTGGACTGGATGCCTGGAGGTGGAAGTCATAGGTGCCAGCGTTGACGAATACCGGGTCGGAAGTGAGCCCGTTCGTCATCAGGCCCACACCCTGAAGATCAGCAAGAGTCTTGTTGCCACCCGAGATCTGGATCATCACGGTCGTGGTCACAGGAACCGCGATGTTGTAGTCGAGCTGGGTCCAGATGTCGGTGGCGTCTGGTACGTTGAATGGGTAGTCGAAGCCTCCACCGATGATGTTGTTGGTGACGGTCAAATCCGAGGTGTACGTACTCGAAGCCATCACCTTCAGGCCGGAACTAGTCGATCCTTCGTCGCCCCAGATCGTGTTGTTGAGGATCGACACATCCTTCGTGTCGTAGATGTTGATGCCCTGGTTTACGCCCCGAATGACGTTGGTGTGGATGCTGATATTGGATGCGGAACTCCTGTAGGTGCTGTAGCTGGTGACGGCGATTCCGCCGGAGGGAGGGACAACGATCCCGTTGTCGTATAGGAGGTTGCCGTAGACCTCGGCCCCGGTAGCGTTCTCTAGCGTGATCCCGTAGAAGTCCACGTCATGGATCACGTTCCCGTACACTGAGCAGTCGGTAACGGCGATGCCGTAGCCGTCGAGATTTATCCCGGGACCGCTGTTAGATACGCCGCCGGTTATGTCGTAGATGGTGTTGTCGTAGATTGAGTTGTTCGATCCGCCCTGGTACACCCAGATGCCACGGTCGATGAAGTTGCTGATATCGTTTCCGTGAACGAGTGCTCCGGTCGCTTGATCGCCCCGGAGACAAATTGCCCCCAGTTTTGCCGTGGAGTTTCCAGTCCCGTCGAACACGTTGTCGTATATCTGGATGTCGGGGCCGGACACCTGAATCGGAGCCGTGAAGTCGCAGTTCCGGATGATCCAACCCGGCACCGCACCCATCTCGTCGGGCCAATAGTTGAAATAGATGGCGGTCGACTGCACGTCGAACACGATTCCGGTGGACCGCAAGTCCAGCCCGTCAATCGTCCAGTATCCCCGGCTCGCTGCGGTTACCGTGATGGCAGGATTGTTGGTAGATGGAGCCAGTATCGGCTTCGCGCCAGTCCCGTAAGAGGACAGCGTGATCTGGTTGCCCGCACTGCCGCCGCTCGGAATGGTGAGCTTCTCTGCCCAAGTACACCCCGCCTTGAGCAGTATCGAGTCGCCAGGATTGAAACTGCTTCCGTTGACCTTCGCAATAGTCTTCCAGGCGGTATCCGTCGTGAGTCCATCGTCCCCGTCGTCTCCCCCAACCTGGTCGACGTAGTACGTGACGGGAACTGCAACGGATGGACTCGCGCTAGCAGAGGGCGAGACGCTCGCGCTGGCCGATGCGGATGGGCTTACGCTACCGCTCGGGGACAAACTCGCAGATGCCGAAGCAGATGGCGAGACAGAAGCTGAAACGGATGCACTCGGGCTTACCGACGCGGATGGACTCACGCTGGCCGACGCGCTGGCCGAAGGACTGACAGAGGCGGAAGGCGATACGCTCGCGCTCGCCGAGGCAGACGGACTGACGCTCGCAGAGGGGCTGACTGACGCTGAAGCGGAAGCGCTGGGGCTTACTGAGGCACTTGCGGAGGCGGATGGCGACTTGCTCAGGCTCGCAGACGCGGACGGGCTGACGCTTGCGCTCGGCGAGACAGACGCCGAGACGCTCGCCGACGGCGACGCGCTCGCGCTCGCGGATGCGGAGGGCGACCTCGAGGCGCTCGGACTGACGCTGGCACTCGCGCTGGCCGAGGGGGATACGCTTGCACTGGGCGATACCGAGGTACTCGCACTCGAGCTCGGTGAGACAGAAGCACTAGGCGACCTACTAAGCGAAACCGAGGCCGAAGGACTGACGCTCGCGCTGGGTGATACCGACGCGCTCGCAGACGCCGATGGCGAAACGCTCGCCGAAGGACTCGCCGACGCGGATGGGCTGACGCTCGCGCTCTCGGTCGCCATCGGCGCGAGCGCGAGCTGGTGATAGCCGTAGATGTCGGAGGTGAGCGTGTAGTCGAGGGCGATAGCCGCCTTCGATACCTGGAGGTACTCCTGCACAGCCGCGTAGGCGGTACTGCTCCCGCCTGAGTCTTTTGAATCGAAACGCTCTACGCCGACCGGGGAGGAGTCAGGCGTCGCCGCGTAGGCTCCCGTTCCGGGGTCCGTCCCTGCAAACTGGACGATGAGGCATCCATCGACGGTGGGCGTGATCGACGGCCCGCTGACGCTTGTCCCCGCCGTCGCGAGGCCAGCCTCGGCCGAGGTATTGATCGGGTTCGTCGTATCTACGAAGCGGTACGCGAGGACGACAGCCATCCCCGACTCGGAGGCGTCGAAGAGGTTCGTCATCGTCCACGACGAACCCTCGGACGACGCGACCTTGTAGTAGACCGCCGTCGTCGCATCGACGGTGGTGCCGGCATCGACCTCCGACCCCACCTTCGTCCAGCCTGCGATGGGAGACGCGAGGTTCGCTGCCGTGTTCGTCACGACGAACATGAGCAGAACGTCGTCGTCAGCGACTCCCGCAGGCGCGTTGACTACTGGCGAGGCCGTCGCCGTGAACACCGTCTGGGCGACGCTTCTGAATGTCGGGCCGCTACCAGGCGATGGAGACGGACTGGCTGATGCAGACGGTGAGGCGCTCGCGGACGCACTCAGCGACGGAGAGGCGCTCGGACTGAGGCTCGCGCTTCCGACCGCCGCCGGCTTGAGCGACACACCGCCCTGTGCCCACTCGCCAGAGATCCCAGTCCACGTCATGACCCCGCCGGCTGAGCCGTTCTGCGTGGACATCCCGAATGAGGTGTAGGCCCCGATGTTCTCCCGTTCCAGACGTAGCGTCTGGTCGGCACCCTCGGTGCAGGTCGAGCCCACACCGTGAGCTACATCGATGACGACTTCGCCCGTCGCTGTCGTGACGGTGATGCTCGGCGAGCCGCTTCCGCTACTCCCTGTGACGGGCGTTCCTACCGGAGTCGTCTGATCGACCCCGGAGAACATACACGCGCCGGCCGCGAGCCCGTCTTCCGTTGCGCTGACCGTGACGACGATGGAGTAGTTACCGGCCGATGGGTTCTTCCAGTAGTGCCCCGAGGTGTGCTTCGACGAGCCTGTGGCGTCCCAGACCTCGGCATCTGCGCCGACGCTGTTGCGGGTGACGCTGGTCGTGGTCGGCGATCCGCCGTCCGTCCCTACACCGACGAAGAGAAGACCGTTCGTCTCCGCACTGAGGGAGAACGCGGGAATCGTGACGCCTGTCGTAGAGGAGGCAGTCGCACTCGGCGTGCTCGGCGACCCGTAGTCTACGAAGGCAATAGCCACGGTCTACGTCACCTCAACCGTCAATACGCTGACCAATCGGCCCCCAGAGATCGTCACGGCTGCCCGGATTCGTCTTCCGGTGCCCAGCGGAAGCCTCGCCTGGGCCCACGACTCCGGAGCCTCTACGCTGTCCCGTCTGACGTGAATTCCTCCGACCCCGGTGAAGCCTATCCACTCGACCCAGGTGACTCCCCCGTCCGTCGAACACTCCGAAGAGAACTTCACCGACACACCATCGGCCCAGTACGTCGGAGTCGCGGTCGTCTTCCGGGCGAGGATCACCCTGACTTGCGTGTAGCCATCCGGAACTGTGAATGGGCCGAACGCACGCGATCCGGACGCAAAGTTGATAGACCGCTGGTCGAGGTTCACTTCAACGCCTCGCGTAGAAACTCGTTGAAACGACCCGCCGTGTGCCCCCATCCAGGGACCTCGTCCGCCTCCGTCCATCCGAGGCAGGCCCCAGGATTCCTGAACTGCTCGCGGCTCCACCGGCTCGGCGTCAGGTTGTGCCCGTGGCGGATGTCGATGTTCGGCACCGCGGACCGCCATTCCTCGCTCGGATGATCGTCCACTCCACGAGGTGTCCGGTGTGTCCCGGGCTCGAACCCCATCCGTCGCGTGAACCCCTCACGCTCCACCCTCTCGACACGCGCCCGGTAGTGCTCGAGGAGTAGCTTGCGCGAGGCACATAGACCCGAGGTCTGCCTGGTGATGTAGTGCAGCGCCCGGCCCGTCTCGGCGTCCACCTTCCAGGTGTTGACGTTGTAGTAGTACGTGTCAGCCCGCGGCGGGACGAAGTCGAAGTGGCTCGGATGGTAGAGCACGTCATGCTCGGCCAGGAACACGACCTCGGCGTCGCAGGCCTCCAGCCCGGCCAGGATCTGCCGGAACATCGTAAGGACGCCGCGCTCGTACCCCGCGAAGATGATGTTCTGCGCAAGGTCGACCGGCGCCAGCGTCACTCCGACGACCCGGTGCCCGTTCGTGGCCCGCAGGAGCTGGGCCCGGGCGGCCGCCAGGATCGTCTCGTCTCCTCGACAGTCGGAGTAGTAGACGACGCCCTTGGACGGCGAGCCCGCCCCCGTCACGCTGGGAGCGGGCTGCGCCTCTCGGTTGGCAACGGCCATGTACCGTTGGGCAGCGGGCATCACCTCCCATCCCGGGACGGGCGCGAACCGCTCGATCAGCCACGAGAGCGGATGTCGCGCCCCCTCCCACTTCCCTTCGATCCAGAGCTCCCGGCTGTGAGCCCGCGCCCGGTCTACCTGGCGCCCGCTGATCGGCCACGGGAACGTGAAGTCGCCGCCCTGGGTCCGGAACATGTGCGCGAACCACGTCCTCCGGTTCGTCACCATGCGCCCACCGGAGAGCCAGCTCTTGCACCCGACCTCGGTCCCCATCTGACCCCAGGTCCCATGCGCCTCGTCCAGCCCGCCGAGCTCCCAGTACCGCTCGCGCTCCATGAAGAAGCACGCCCCGAGGCACGACATCGTCTCAGGGAAGTCCCCCTGCGCCTTCGTCGTCTCGCGCTGCGAGTGCTCGCCCCAGTACTGAAAGTGTAGGTTCTGGTCGAAGCGCCAGGCCGTCGTCGTTACCCCACGCCGCGGCTTCCACACCATCTCGCGGTGCAACGTCTCGCCGCCGCAGCCTTCGCACTTCGTCGGCGTCGGCCCCTGATACGTCCGCTTCCCACACCCATCACACATCCAGTCGAAGGCGTGGAGGTTCTTCTGTGCCGGGATCTGGGTCACGTACCGCCCGAGCTCGCCCGCGGCCCGCATGAGCTCCACGTCGAAACCTTCAGCCACCGAGCAGTGAGCGTCCAGCTTCATCACGTACTTCGCAGTCGAGACGCGGGCCCCCTCGTTCGTCCCGCCTCGCTGCCCGATGCTCTCCGGGTGATGGATCACCGTGACCAGTGGGTGCTGCTCGAGCTGGGGCTCAGCCCACTCCCCGTCGAGGATCACGATGATCTCGGTGTCGCCGCGGATGTTCGCGAGCACGTCCTCGACCGTGCGACGGAGGTACGTCTCGTTTCGAGCCGGGATGATGACGCTCAGGTCAGGCAATGCATCGCTCCCAGAACCCGCGACAGATCGTCTCCCAGTTGAACCGCTTCGCCGCGGCCTCACGCTCCTCCGGCGTCACCACCTTCGGACCACGGTCGAAGAGTTGGATCAGGTCCCTCTTCACGATGTCGAGCGAGTCCTCCCGCACGAACTCGCCCCACGGCTCATACCAGCATCGGTAGTGCGGCCGGTCGAAGAGCAGTGGCCGGGCGCCGCAGAGAAGACCTTCGGCCGCCGGCAACTCGAACCCCTCCTCGCGCCGGAGGCCCGACACGAACTGGCACTGCCGAAACATCTCGGCGAGCGCCGTGTCCGAGAGTTCCGTCGCGAACGTGGTGTCCGACCGCATCGCATACGTGGACCCGAGCTGAAAGAGCCGCCCGCCGAGCGCGTACACCGCTTCGTCACACTCGGCTACACCCTCCTGGTTCCGTCGAAACCCCGAGGTGCAGACCGTGTATGGGCGAGGGGCGGACCGCTCGAGAGCGTCGGCTCCCAGGGTGAACACCGACGCATCGACCCCGAGCGGCGCATGGTAGAAGTTGAAGTCCATCTCCGCGCCAGCGTCCTCCTTGATCCACAACGGAATCGGGTAGTAACTCCAGACGACTGCAGCTTCGGCCCACAGTTTCCGCCACTGTGTGGTCCGCGGGTGACGTGTCGTCCTGAGCGCGATCTGAACGACCGCATACCGTTGCCCTCGAGCCCGGCACCGCGCAGCGAGCGCCTCTTGATGGTCGCGCATTCCGTTGACGAAGAGCACGACCAGGTCAGCATCTTCCTCGCCTGGTACGTGCCGGCTAGCCTTGGTGTCCTTCCGTATCGGTGCGATGCGACCGACCTCACACGGCGCCGACCGCTCGAGTGCGTCACCTATCCTCACGATGGCCCTGGAATCGTGAGTGGGAACGAGCACCCGCATCTTCACACCACCCAGCCGAACGACCGCTGCGGGTCCCTGATCTGGCCCGGGACCATCTCCTTCGTCCCCAGTACAAACCAGGGACGTATCCCACGCGCCTCAGTCCACGCCTGCACAACCTCGACGACGTGGATCGACGCCCACGGCTTGAACTTCGCGTAGTCATGCCCGGCGACCATCCCGCCCTTCCGAACCTTCGGACTCCAGGTGGCGAGATCCTGTGCCACAGGGAGGAAGTCGTGGTGCCCGTCGATGTAGACGAAGTCGAGCGAACCGTCCTCGAACCGCTTCGCCGCCTCAACGCTGAAGTCCTTGATGATCGTGCAGTGGTACGGCGCGAGGCGGGCGCGGGCCACACGCTCGTACTCATCGAACACCGGCTGCGACCGTCGGATGTCCCGGTAGTCAGCTCGTGCCAGCCATGGGTCCACCGAATAGAGGTGGAGCTCGGGGTTCGCCTTGCACAAGATCTCGGAGTAGATCCCCTCCATGACGCCGATCTCGACGCCGACCTTGAACCCGAGCTCGCGGAACATCCCGGCGAGTTGATCGCGGCCCACGTTCGGGACCTCGATGGGCATCGGCCTCCGTCGCGGCTTCACCGCAAACCGCTCGAGGAGGAACTCCAGCGTGTTCACCTTCGACTCTCCCAGTCCTCCGGCCACCCCGGCACGGGCCAGAACTTCTCGATGAGCCACGCGAGGTCCCGCTTCCTCTCGGTCCAGCGGTCATTCATCCAGTAGTCGATGGTGAACAGCCGGGCCTTCTCCCTCTCCTCGGCCCAGGCGTCCCACTGCGCGTTCGAGAACCCGTACCCCGTCCCGAACCGTGTGCCCTTATGAAGGTGCGCGTACCACGTCCGCTTGTTCACCTTCACCGAACCGCCGCCGAGCCAGGTCTTCATGCCCAGCTCCTGAAACTCCTGGGCGAAGGTCCCGTAGTTCTGAACCTCCATCGGGCCCAACCTATCCCAGTGCTTCCGCGTCATCACCCAGCACGAACCCTGCGACGACATCTCGTCGTCGAGGAGCACGTCCTTCCGCTCCTCTGCCCTCGAGGCCCACACGGTCCCATGTAGACCGCACGTCCGGTCCTCGGGCCGCTCGTAAGGCCACGAGAGGTAGTGCGCGTCCACGATGGGACGCTTGAGGTTTGGAATCCACGTATCCGCGTCGAGCGAGTACCGGCGCGGCACCACGATCCAGTCGTCCTCGAGCTCGCGGCACAGTTCCACGTCGAAACCCTCGGGGAGCGCGCAGTGCCCGTCGAGCTTCATGAAGACCTGGCCGCGGGCACAGGCCACCGCCGCGTTGATGCCGGGGCGCATCCCCTGCCACTGACCACGGTGGAGTTGGATCAGACGCTTGTCGTTTGGCAGCGGAGGATCGGGCCAATACCCGTCGAGCACCGCGATCACCTCCACGTCCCCGCGCGCGTTCTTCAGCACGTCCTCGATGGTGCGCCCGAGGAATCTCTCTCGCCGGCTCGGAATGATGACCGTGAGCTTCACGACCACGTCCATTGCTGCGGCAGATTCGCTGTCGCCCGCTTCCGCGTCTCGACCGGCACCTGGTGCCGCACCGCGAGCCCGCGGAAGGCGTCGGCACCGTGGCTCGCCCAGTCGTGGACCGGCGTCGCCTTGAACTCGCCCAGGCGCTCGTTGTAGTCCCGCCTGTACCCCATGAGAGCCTCGAGGCCCGCCTTGCACCGCTCGGCGTCGAACCAGCACCGGGCGAAGATCATCCGCGCCGCATGAATGCCCTCCTCGACCTCGCCGGCCACCGTGTCCTGCAGCCGCGGCGTCACCTCGAACCGGATGCCCTGCGCGGCCGCGACCTCGAGGCGGCTCCGGCCGGAGCTCAGCTCGCGCACCTGGATGTCGTGCGGCGCCCAGTGCCGGCCGTAGACGTACTTCTTCTCGGCCAGGACCCGCACGTAGTACGGGAAGCCCTCGCCACTCGCCTCGTGGTAGTCGATGAGCCGCACCTCGCCCCCGCGGGTGGACTGGCTGAACCAGACCGCCATCGCGTCCCCGATCCCGAGGTCCCAGTCGGTATCAACCGGGAGCGCCGGATCATACGGTACCGTCGTAATGCGCTTCGCCTCCCGCGCGGCCTCGAGCTCCTTCGCGTATATTGCGCCCTTCACCGCGGCCTCGAACGAGCACTCGAACTCCTGCGCGTACTCGTCGCTCGTCATCACCTGACGGGCCTGGGCCAGATAGTGCTTGTCCAGCAGGCCCGTGTCGCTCGCCTTGTACTCTCGGAAGAACCATGTCTGATCCTTCTTCGCAGCGTAAGCCTTCGCGTGCTGGGCGATGTCCCAGAATTGGTTTTTGCCGTTTGGGGTGCCCATGAAGAGCGCCCAGCCCCCGCGGTCCACGAGCGTCGGCGCCACAACCTCGGTGTACGTCTTCGACGGGTGCAGGCCGTATTCGTCCAGCACGACACCGTCGAAGTACAGGCCGCGCAGACTGTCGGGATTGTCGGCGCCGTAGATCCGGACCTGGCCCCCGTTGGCGAAGTCCACTCGGAGCTCGGACTGGTTGATCCGCCGGCCCTCCACCTGGTCGGAGTACTGGCGGAAGTAGTCCCACGCGGTCGCTTTGCCCTGGGTGTAGGTGGGCGCGAGGTAGCCGAACCTGGGCGACTGCTTCTGGCACGTCATCGCGCCGAGGATCAGCTCGTTCACCGCGAGCACCGTCTTCCCCATCCGGCGATGGCAGACCACGACGCCGAACCTCGAGGTGGAGAGCGAGCGATGGATGTCGGCCTGCTGCTTGCGTGCCTCGAAGAGCGTCACCTCTCTCATTCGGGCATCTTCCAGTTGTAGGTCACCTTCGCGTTCACGTTGATGCTCTCCTCGAGGAGGCCCAGGTGCTTGAAGAGCATCTCGAGGGGTTTCACTTTGTCGTGGAGCTCGAGGCGCAGCACCTTATCCGCGTGGTCGTCGCCCGGGTCCACGTTCGCCAGCCTCGGCTCGATCCTCTTGATCGCCTGGCGCAGGGCCAGCGGCCACTCCCGCAGCGGCTTCAGCTTGAAGTCCTCGTCGTAGATCTCGGTCACGTCGGAGTACGCGAGCGCGGCCGCGGTGCGGAGCGCCCGGTCCGGGTCGATGAGGTCTGCCAGGCGCTCGGCAGCGGCCCGCTTCACCTGGGGGGCGCCGCCCCCGTGGGTCTGGCAGACCATGCCGCCCCGGATCGCCCACTTCTTGCACCGGCGGCCTCCTCGGACGGCCTTGCACTTACGGGACTCATCCATAGGTGGGGTATTCCATAGCTGGCATCCACTACCTCTTGGGGGCCGGCTTGGCGCCCTTCCCGAGCTTGGACTCGGCTATCACCTGTTTGGAGAAGGACTTGGTGAAGCCTTTGGCGGCGCCCTTCGGCTTCCAGCCGTGCTCCACCGCGAGGGCTACGGTCTGCTGTTTCTTCGTCCAGGGCATTACTGTCCTCCTGCCGGCGGCGCCTCGCCGTGGATGAGGCGGGACAAGTAGGCTCCGAGGCTCGACCACGTCAGCGGCGCCTGCTGCAGGGCGTTCTTCGCCGGGTCCGCGGCCTGTCCGATGAGCTCCTGGCGCCGCTGGAGGGCCGTGGCGAGATCCACCGGGGTCTGGGAGATGGATGGGGTGGGAGTCGGTGCTGGCGCGGGCTGGCCGGCCTGCAGTTGCGTCGGGTTGATCCTCGGGACCGGCTGAGCCGGGTTGACGCCCTGGCCGATGTCCCAGGGCTGGGGCTCCCTACGGGGTCTGAGGAGCTGGGCAAGGGACGCCATGACTATGCCTCCTTCGGCTTGCACTGCGGCTGGCAGGGCATTGACGCGATCACCGTTTCCATATCGGTGATCCGGTCCTCGATCACCTTGAGCTCCGCACAGATCTCATGCTTGCCGCCGTTGGCCTTGAGGTTCTCGAGCTCGCGGAGGATGTTCTGGTTGCAGTCCATGTACTCCCTGTGGAAATGGGACTGATCCCTCTCGATACGGGCTACGTTGCCCCGCACTATCCGGAACTCAGACTCCATCTCGTTGAGCCTTGCCTCCTGAGAAGGGCCACTCCAGGCGTGGCGTTTCCACACGATGATCAGGAAGACACCGGCGGCGACGAGGAATGTCGCCACGCGGAGGAGGTCGGACCACCATCCGCTCATCATCCCTCGCCTTCGTCCGCGAACATCGGCGGTTGACCGGCGCTTACCGCTTCGCGGAGGGCCCGGAGTCGTATGCGCTGACTCTCCTTGATCGAAGCCACACGCTCCACGAGGACCGCGTGATCCACCTCGCTCTTGGCGATCTTCTCGCCGTAGTAGTCCATGCGCTTGTGGATTGCGCCGAGCTGGCGCAGGACTTCACCCTGACCAGTCTTCAGTTCTCCGACGCTGGAGCGGAGGGCGAAGATCACTCCCGCTATGGTCAGGATGCCAGTGACCACGGTGATCGCGTCGCGTAGATCCAGCGCGATTGAAGGCACCGAGCTACTTGTCGGCCTCGGCCTGGCGCTGTTCTGGACTCCACACGGGCCGGTTCATCGCGACGACCGTCTGGCTCGAGCTGAACTTCCCCCAGAACCCGACGATGAAGGCGATGACGAGGCCGATCCACGCTTCCGGAGTGTGCGGCACTCCCGTCGCCTGGAGGGACGCGATCACGATGCCGGCCGCGTACATGAGTGCGACGATGATTCTCTGGGTCACAGCTTCCTCCTCAGAACTTCGGCTTCCACACGAGCTTGCCCTCGACACCCTGGTCGAGAGGCTTCGTCCAGTCCTTGTAGCCGGCGACCATCACACTGAAGCCTGCCGGCAAGCGCACAACCGCCGACAGCATCGTGCGGTTCTCGATCTTCGTCCCGTCGGTGTTGTAGACGTGGTGTGCCACGACCACGATCGGATCGTCCGCGGTGGCCTCCGCGAGGCCGGAGTCGAGCGCGGCCTGGGTGTACGGATTCAGGAAGCGCCGGAAGGGGCCGCTCTCGTATGTCTGCAGGGCATCGCTCATCGGTTCCCCCTCATGAAGATGAAGCTGATCATGTCCTTGACGCCCACGAGCCACTTCCACAACGGCCGGTCACGCTTCGGATGAGACGCTGCCTCCATCTTCACGAGGCACGTCGCACAGAGGGGCCCATGCCCCCCGAAGAAGTAGGACGCCCCCTCGAGGACCCTCTCGCAGCGGAAGCATCGACCACTCACCAATCCACCGACCTCCAGGGGGAGCACCCCTCACCGTTGGGCTTGCAGGCGCGAACTCTCCCCTTCCCGTGGGCGACCATGAAGAACCCGGCACAG
>CAYHBG010000042.1:0-12662 GCA_964354815.1 uncultured Thermotogae bacterium | reverse complement strand
TGGGAGTGGAGGATTCGAACTCGTGGAACTCTGCCCTGGAGCTCGCTCAGGAATCATCGCTCAGCTGATGCGAAACGGGGCGTTGCGCTTTGCGTCGCAGCAGGATCGGGCCGCCTTCAGGCGGCGAGGTACCCCTCGTCGAGCGCCTTCGCGTTTGCCTCGACGAGCTTCCCCTTCCCGTCCGCCTCGAGCATCTGCGCCATGGCCCGCTTGACCGCCTCAAGCGGGAGGAATCCGGTCGCCTTCGCGTAGGCCCCGAGGGCGACCATGTTGATCGTCCGCGGGTTCCCGGCCTTCGCTGCGAGATCGTTCATGCGGACCCCACTCTCGGTCACGTCGCGGCGGGACAAGGCCCGGTCGATCAGGGACCGGTTCGTCACGATCGCTCCTCCCTTCGCGACCGTCTTCTCGAACTTCTCGAGCGAGGGGAGGTTGAGGGCGATCAGCGTCGTCGGCTCGTCGACGATCGGCGACCCGACCGGCTCGCGAGACAGGACGACCGTGCAGTTGGCCGTCCCGCCACGCATCTCCGGCCCGTAGGAGGGAAGCCAGGTCACCTCGAGGCCCTCGTCCATCGCCGCCTGGGCGAGGATCTTCCCGGCAAGGATCACGCCCTGCCCACCGAAACCGGCGATCACGACTGAGCGCTCCATCTCTACCCCCTGTCCACGAGGTCGCCAAGCGGGAAGACTTTGGTCACGACCTCGGCAACGTGCTGGTTCGCCTCGAGCGGGGTCATCCGCCAGTTCGTCGGGCAGGTCGCCAGGACCTCGACCAGGGAGTACCCCTTCCCGTCCACCTGGTTTCGGAGCGCCTTCTTCACTGCGCGCGTCGTGTCCTGGATGCGCTTCGTGTCGTAGAGCGCCTGGCGGGTGACGTACACGGGCGCCTCGAGCTGGGCGATCATCTCCGAGAAGCGGATCGGGTAGCCGGTCAGTCTCGGGTCGCGCCCCTCCAGGGTGGTCGTCGTCTTCTGCTGGAGGAGGGTCGTCGGAGCCATCTCGCCCCCCGTCATTCCGTAGACCTGGTTGTTGACGAAGAAGACCGTGATGTTCTCGCCGCGGTTGGCCGCGTGGATCGACTCCGCCGTGCCGATGGAAGCGAAGTCTCCGTCGCCCTGGTAGGAGAAGACGATGAGATTCGGGTCGGCGCGCTTGACCCCGGTCGCGACGGCGCAGGCACGGCCGTGCGCCACCTGGAGCGCGTCGCATCGGTACCAGAGATAGGCGAAGACGGCGCAGCCGACCGGGGCGATCCCGACCGTCCGCTCAGCGATGTCGAGTTCGTCAATCGCCTGGGCAATGATCCGCGTGAGGATCCCGTGGTGGCACCCTGGGCAGTAGGTGAACCGAGCGTCGGTCAGGCTTCTCGGCCGGGCGAAGACCTGCGTCATCCGCTCCCTCTCGACCCTAGCGGGCATGGCGCTTCACCTCGTCCAGGATCTCCCGCGGCGTGGGGACCACCCCGCCCATCTCGCCGTAGAAAGGCGTTGCCGCGCGTTCCGCCACGGCGAGCCGCACGTCCTCCCACATCTGCCCCGCGCTCATCTCGACGGTCAGAACCGTCTTCGCCCGCGAGGCGAGGGCGCGCAGAGGGTCGTAGGGGAAAGGCCAGACGGTGATCGGCCGGAAGAGGCCGAGGCGAATCCCCTCCGCCCGCGCCAGGCGCAAGACTGTCTTCGCGATCCGCGCCACGGTACCGTAGGCGGCGATCACGATCTCCGCATCGTCGGTCTCCATCTCCTCGTGGCGCACCTCGCGCCGCTCGATCTCCCGGTAGCGCGCCTGAAGGTCGAGGTTCAGCTGCTTCAAGCCCTTGGGGTCGAGGTCGAACGACAGGACGATGTTCGGGTCCCGCCCGCGCGCCCCGGTCGTCGCCCACGGCTTCGCGGGGAGCTTGTTCGGATCGATCGGCTCAGGGAGCTCGACGGGCTCCATCATCTGGCCGAGCAGGCCATCGGCCAGGATCATGACCGGCGTCCGGTATCGGTCGGCGAGGTCGAAGGCGAGCATCGTCAGCTCCCCGGCCTCGGGCACCGTCGACGGCGCGAGGACGATCATGTGGTAGTCCCCGTGCCCGCCGCCCTTCGTCGCCTGAAAGTAGTCGCACTGCGCCGGGGCGATGTTCCCGAGCCCCGGTCCACCGCGGACGACGTTCACGATGACCGCGGGGAGGCTCGACCCAGCGAGGTAGGAGATCCCCTCCTGCTTCAGGCTGATCCCCGGCGACGACGAAGAGGTCATCGTGCGTACACCCACCGCCGACGCTCCATAGACCATGCTGATCGCCGCGATCTCGCTCTCTGCCTGAACGAACGCTCGCCCGAGGCGCGGCATGTGTCTTGCCATGTACTCGAGCAGCTCCCCCTGCGGGGTGATCGGGTAGGCGAAGTAGCACTGGCACCCGGCGCGGATCGCCGCCTCGGCGATCGCCTCGTTCCCGCGCAAGAGTAGACGCTCTCCCATCTCTCCTCCTCTAGTCCGCCTTCCTGCGCCAGACCTCGATCGCCACGTCGGGGCAGGTCAGGGCGCAGAAGGCGCACCCGACGCAGGCCTCCGGCTTCACCGCCTCGGCGACGCTGTACCCGCTCTGGTTCAGGCGGCTGGAGAAGGCGAGGACCTTCTGCGGGCAGGCCGCGATGCACAGGCCACACCCCTTGCAGCGATCCTCATCGATGGCCGCGGTCCCTTTGGGCACCTCTTCCTCCGTCCTCGTCGTCCTGGGCGCCCAGCGCCTGTCGCTCGGCGCGATGCTTGCGCAGACGGGCGAATCCCGTCTCGACCCGCTTCAGCCAGTGTTTGATCTCCTCTTCCTCCGTCCGCTCTCGCGGCGCGCGCTGCGCGCCCGGTTGCGGGGAACGAGCGCGCAGGACGTGGTTCAGCCGGTGGAACTCCTGGTCGAACGCGTCGGAGTGCTCCACCTCCTGCGGGAGGAGCGAGAGGTCGAAGCGCCCGTCGTCTCCCTGTCCCAGAAGCCTGACGCGAATCCTCTCTCCGACGCGAAAGCGCGCACTCCCAATCCCCGTCGGCGACGCCTCCGAAACCGGGATGAGGCCGACCGCCCCGTCCGGAAGGGCAATCAGGACCCCCTCCGGGGAGACGGACAGGACTTCGCCCGAGACGGCCCTCCCGATCTCTGCAGCCATCCCCGCGCTCGGTCCCTACGCGGCCTTGGTGACGCGGCGCGATTTGATGCACCGCGTGCAGACGTTCATCTTCACCGTCTTGCCGTTCAGGAACGCCCGCACGTGCTGGATGTTCGGCAGCCGGAGACGGTGCGTGTGCCGCTGGGAGTGACTGATGGCGTTACCGCTGACCGGCTTCTTCCCACAGACGTCGCAAATCCTTGCCACTTAGCTCACCTCACGTTCCCGCTAGGGCTTCGCCCTGGCGATCATCGGTTCCACGTACGTCGGCTCCAGCGTGTAGAGCTCATCCCGCACTCCTCCTTCCCGTCCCAGGCGGGCGATCCCCGCTGGAGACGGGCAGTTCAGCTCTCTGGGGGCGACGCGCATCGCGTTCACCCGCTCGAGATCGGCGCGCAGCCTCTCCGCGCCGCTCCCGATAAACGAGGTCGCCTTCCGCTCCGCGGCGACCCGCGCCAGGAGCTCAGCCGCTGTGAGGACCTCCGCCTCACGAATCGGCTTCGTCCCCGAGAACCAACGTGCGTACACGAGGTCGCGCCGGTTCTCGATCACGACGCCCACCCGCAAGAGCGGATCCAGCCGCGCCCGGTAGGCGACCGTGCCGTCCACGCCGACGAGCGGGATCCCGAGTGCCTGGCAGATCCCCTTGCCGGCGGCGAGCCCAATCCTCAGACCGGTGAACGACCCTGGCCCGGCGTTGACGCTGACCAGTCCGAGGTCCTGCTTCCTGACCCCGCAGGCCTTGAGCAGGCGCTCAACACCCAAGAGGAGGTCCTCTGCGTGGCCCATCGGCTCCCGGAGCATCTCCTCGCCGAGGAGGCCCTCCTCTCCCCACAAGGCGGCCCCTCCCCACGCCTCGGAGGTCTCCAGGCCGAGCGCGATCATGGCGCGCGGATGGTAAGCGAGGTTCCCGCCCGTTTCAACCGAGGATGCGCTCCGGGCGGCGTTCCATCCCGGCGAGACGGGCACGCGCCTCACCCGCGTCGCGTCCCATCTGCTCGCGCAGGGCCTCGACGGACGGGAAGCGTCGGTCGACCCGAGTCCTTGACAGGATCTGCACTTCGAGGACGGCCCCGACCAGGTCGCCGGCGGGGTCGTCCAGGAGGTGCACTTCGCAACGGCGAGCGGCTCCGGAGAGCGTCGGCCGCGTCCCAACGTAGAGGAGGCCCGGGCTCGCCCGGCCGTTCCAGAAGGCGTGGGCCAGGTAGACCCCATCCGCCGGCCAGAGGACAGAGGGATCGAGAGCGAGGTTCGCCGTGGGGAAGCCAAGCGTTCTGCCGATCCCGTCCCCGGCGACGACCTCTCCAAGAAGAAACGGGAGACGCCCCAGGAGGGCGGTCGCCGCTTCGATGTCCCCCGCGCGGAGGAGGGAGCGGATCCGCGTGCTGCTCACCGGCTCCCCTCCGACGAGCACAGGCGGGACCGCGACCACCTCGAGACGCCCTGCCTCCCCAAGGCGACGCAGGAGCGGCAGATCCCCCTCCCGTCCCCGCCCGAATCGGAACCCCTCTCCGACCACGACCCCGCGCGCCTCGAGCCTCCGGACAAGGACCGACTCCACGAATCCCTCCGCCGAAAGGTCGCGCAGGTCCTCGAACGAGGCCGCCTCGACGCGGTCGACCTCGCGCAGGAGGAGAGTCCGCTTCACCTCGAACGGGAGGAGGAGGTCCACCTCTCCTCTCGCCCCGGCGAGGCGCGGCGGGATCGGGAACGTGTAGGCAACGGGATCGAGTCCCCTCTCCCGTCCCAGCTCCCTCACCCGCCGGAGGACCGCCTGGTGGCCAAGGTGCACCCCGTCGAAGGTGCCGACGGTGACGACACTACCGCTCAAATCGACCTCCTCGCCGGGGCGATGGTAGCCGAAAGGGCGTCGCCGGAGCGTGGATCCCGCACCCGCCCGGTTGCCGAGGGCGTTTCCGCTCCGGTAGAATGCGGCCATGCGCACGGAGCGGATCGCGAACCTCGCGCAGAAAGACGAGGAGGAGGACCTCCCCCTCGCCACCCTCCGCCCGCCCCGCCTGGACGAGTTCGTCGGGCAAGGATCCATCAAGGAGAAGCTCCGCGTCTACCTCGCCGCGGCGCAAGGAAGGGACGAGCCGCTCGACCATGTTCTCCTGTACAGCCCCCCAGGCCTCGGCAAGACCACCCTCGCCCACATCATCGCCGCGGAGATGGGGGTTAGCATCCGCGTCAGTTCTGGCCCGGCGATCGAGAAGGCGGGGGACGTGGCAGCGATTCTAACCAACCTTCGCCCACGCGACGTGCTGTTCATCGACGAGATTCACCGTTTGCGGCGGAACGTGGAGGAAGTCCTCTACCCGGCCATGGAGGACCACAAGATCGACATCATCCTCGGCGAGGGGCCGAACGCGCAGTCCCTTCGGATCGACCTCCCGCCGTTCACCCTCGTCGGTGCGACGACCCGCGCCGGCCTCCTCTCCGCCCCGCTGCGCGAGCGGTTCGAGGTTTCGTTCCGGCTCGCCTTCTACGCCCCGGAGGACCTGCGCGCGATCATCGTCCGCTCCGGGCGGATCCTCGGAATCGAGGTCAGCGACGAGGGCGCCCTGGAGATGGCGGTGCGTGCCCGCGGGACCCCACGGATCGCCAATCGCCTCCTCCGGCGGACGCGCGACGTCGCCCAAGTGGAGGGGAAGAAGCGGATCGACCTTGAGACCGCGCGCCGCGCCCTGACGATGCTCGAGATCGACGCCCGCGGCCTCGACCGTCTCGACCGGGACGTCCTCGAGGCGATCCTCGTCAAGTTCCACGGCGGGCCGGTCGGCCTGGAGACCCTCGCCGCCTGTCTCTCCGAGGAGAAGGACACCCTGACCGATGTCGTCGAGCCCTACCTCCTTCAGGAGGGGTTCATCAAGCGGACGCCGCAGGGAAGGGTCGCGACAGAGCGCGCGTACGAGCACCTGAAGGTGGCGCGGCCCCGCCTGCTCTAGCCGCTAGCGCCGAATGGCGCGGTAGTTCGAGATGAACTCGAGGACAACACCCTTGAACCGTTTCCTGTCCAGGACGACGGCGACAGCGATCCAGGCCGTGAACCACAGTGCCGCCCGCGGGGCGTTGAACCAGGAGACGACAAGCGGGAGAGCCACGAGGGGAAAGGCAAAGGACATCGTCACCGACTTGGAGCGGAAGAAGGCAATGACGAGAGCGGCGACGGCCACGTAGATCCCGGCGATGACCGGCGGGAAGAACCCGGCCATGACGAGGTAGCACAGCCCCCCGACGACCATCACCATGTCGAAGGCGAACTCCTTCTCTCCGATCCAGGTGGGGTCCTTCTTCCACCGGCGCGCCAGCCGGCCGTCGAGGATGTCGGTCGTCCAGCCAAGGATGATCAAGAGGACGACGGCCTCCAAAGCCCGAGGCCCGACGAAACCGAGCGTCGCGATCGCCACCGCGATCACCGCCCGCGACGCGGTCAGGAGATCAGGAACCCTCTTCACCAACCCAGCCATACGGTCTCCATTCTAGCCCCACCGTCAAGTGCCGACAAGAAGGCGGAGAGGCCTTCTTGACGGGATTTCCCTGACAGGAGGGCCGCCGGTCGCCTACCGCCGGGTCTCCTTGCGCTTGGTCAGGCGCGGGCGCGGCCCTGTGCGATCGGCACTGAACTGGGAGGCCTTCCACTTCCCGAGCTCCTCCTTGGCCTCCTCCTCCGTCGGCGCCCGCCCAAGTCTCTTCTCGAGCGCCTTTCGGATCCGCTCGAGCGCCCTTCGCTCCTCTCTCGCCTCGCTCGGCATCTCTCGACACCTCCTAGGGCGGGACGCCACCCGAACGCCGCCGCATTGACGTATGGTACACGAGGGCGCCCTCCTGAGCCGGGCGGTTTGCCCACGGAGACGGAGAGAGGATACGATCCTCCTCGATCTGGGCGGGCCCTCCGGACGCCCGCCCTAGGAGGGGACGATGCAGAGGTTCTTGGTCGTCGGTGTCATCGTAGTGGCGCTCTTCGCGACCGCGAGTGTCCTCGCGGAAGAGGGAGGGACGGCGCCGACTCGCTTCTTCGGGTTTGGCGGCCCGATGTTCGCTCTCTTCCTCCCAGACCTTGGGGGGGTGAACGCTTTCCTCTCGGAGAGCGGGCAAGCGTCTCTGGGGGACTTCCTCCTCGGCGCGGGCGGGAGCGGGCGCGGAGGGACGATCGGCGGCCTCTCCCTCGGCGGCATGGGGTTCGGCGTCGTCGCGGCCTCCGGCTCCGAGGATGCGAGGAAGGAAGCCACGCTGGTCGTCGGCGCGGGCGGCTTCGACCTGGGGTACGCCCTGGGCGGGGATACGCGCTCCGTGCTCACGGCGGGGCTCGTCCTCGGCGGCGGGGCGACGGTGCTCACCCTGACGTCACCGGCCGAGGAGGCGCCCAGCGCACAGTACCCGCACGGGATTGTCATCGAGCCCGTGGAGCGCGTCCTCGGACGGGGATTCGCCTTCGTTCAGCCCTACGTGAGCCTGGAGGCGCAGCTTGCGGACTGGCTCGGGCTCGAGGTGCGGATCGGCTACCTCCTCCCCGTCTTCGGGGTCAACTTCGGGGACCTCCTCGGGATCCCGGCCCCGTCCCTCGACCTCTCCGGCCCGTTCGTCGGGTTCTCCGTCCTCTTCGGCGGCATCTCCGGAGAGGCAGGCGAGGCGTCCGCGGGCGAGAGCGAGGCAAGCGGCGGATCGATCGATCTCGGGAGCCGGACGAGCCTCGTGATCGAGAACCGGGCCGGAGACCTCGTCATCGCGTCCTACCCGGTAGACGTAACGCTGACTGAGACGCGCAGGGCAGTGGACTGGGTCGCCCTGCGGAAGGCAAGTGGGTGGAGCGCCCTCGCCAGCCTCAAGGTGGAGGTCACCGAGAGCGGAGAGAGTGTCACTCTGCGTACCGCCGGCCGCGGGAAGGTCGACTACTTCGTCAAGGTCCCGGCCGGGACCGACCTTTTGATCAAGCAGGGAGCGGGCAACGTCACCCTGGCCTCCCACACCGCGAGCGCGGTCGCCGTCGCTCTCGGGGCCGGGGAGGTGAAGATCGACCGGATCGTCGCCCCTGAGCTCGCCGTCGAGGTGGGTGCCGGGACCGTGACCCTAACGGGGATTGACTGCGCCGCGCTCATGGTGCACGTCGGAACGGGAGAGATCGCCGTTGAGCTAGAGCGAGACGTCTCGGCAACCGTGGCCGCGTCGGTCGGGCTGGGCGACGTCGACGTCTCCGGCTTTCCAGGGATGACGCTCATCCGGCAGGGGTTCGTCGGCAAGACGGCGAGCGCCGTCCTCGGAAGTGGAGCAGCAAAGCTCACCCTCGCCGTCGGGATCGGCAAGATCGGCGTTCACCCCCTCGCCCCGTAGGCAGGGGCAGGCTCTGGGAGCGTGAAGGGAGACGACATGCCAAGCCATGAGGATCGAACGGTCATTCTAGAGACGGGGAGCTTCTCTGTTGCCGAATTGGAGGCGGTGTTCGCCGCGCTGCCGGTCGACATCTCCTTCGTCGACCACGACGACACCGTCCGCTACTTCAACCCCACCCCGGGCCGGATCTTCGCGCGGACGAAGGCCGTCGTCGGGCGGAAGGTCCAGAACTGCCACCCCGCAAAGAGCGTCCACGTCGTCCAGCAGATCCTCGACGACTTCCGCGCGGGGAAGCGCGACCGGGCGGAGTTCTGGATCGACCTCCAAGGGAAGCTCGTCCACATCCGCTATCTAGCCGTTCGCGGACGAAGCGGGGAGTACCTCGGCTGCCTCGAGGTGAGCCAGGACATCGCGCCCCTGCGCGAGATCCGCGGGGAGAAGCGCCTCCTCGACGATTGAGCCGGGGAAGGATGTCCGGCGGGAAGGACCTGTTCCGCATCGAGGCGGCGACTCCGACCGATCGGCGCTGGATGCTCGATCGCCTCGTGGAGACCGCGTTCCTCACCCTCGGCCCGGTGCGCTCCCGTGGCCTAACCCCCGCCGCCGTCCGGAAGCGGGTCGTCGAGGAGACCGCCGGAATCGAGGGGCCGGGCGGACTCCCCCATCAGGCCTTCGTCGCCCGGGATCGGCGCGGCTGGCGAGCCGGGTACGCCTGGGTGGCGGAGATCCGTGAGGAGTTCACCGGGCGGCGGCAGGCGTTCATCCTTGAGCTGTACGTCGCTCCACGCCATCGGCGCCAGGGTCTAGGACGACTCCTCCTCGCCAAGGCCGAACGCTGGGCAGAAGGGCGAGGGCTGAAGCGGATCGCCCTCAGCGTGGCCGAGCACAACGCCCCGGCGCGAGCCCTCTATGTATCCCTGGACTACGAACCCGAGACGCGGCGGATGGGGAAGGACATCCAGGGGGGACGGGCCGGAGCGCCGTCCGTCCCGCCTCGGTCGAAGGCAGGTTGACGGGGACGGAGCGATCCGATAACAACGGGCCCATGAGTCGTCACCTCGAGAGGAAGGCCCGCTACCCCCGCCGACGACTCCTGCGTCTCCTCTTGAGAGGGCTGATTCGCGCCGCTCTTGCCACGCTGACGCGGTTCGAGGTCGAGGGGAGGGAGAACGTGCCGCGAACCGGCCCGCTCCTCGTCGCCGGGAACCACTTCCATTTCATCGATCCGGTCGCCCTGATACGAGCGATTCCCCGACCCCTCGAGTTCGTAGGCGGCCTGCGAATGCCGTTCGCACCGCGCCTCGTCACCTTCCTCCCCCGCCTCTGGGGCTACTACGCCGTCAAGCGTGGGACGCCGTCAAGGGACGCCCTCCGCGCGGCAGAGGACCTCCTGCGACAAGGCGGGGCGATCGGGATCTTCCCTGAGGGGGGCTCCTGGGCGACCGTCCTCCGTCCCCCAAGGGGCGGCGCGGCCTTCCTCACCGCGAGGACCGGGGCCCTCATTGTCCCAGTCGGACTTGACGGTCTAACCGAGATCCTCCCGAGCCTACGCCGCCTGCGCCGCGCCAAGGTGACTGTCCGCATCGGGAGACCCATCGGCCCGTTCGCCGCTCCGGGGAAGGGGCACGACCACCGCGCGGCGCTCGACAGGATCGGGGACGAGATCCTGCGCGCCATCTCCTGTCTCATCCCCCCGGGGCGCCGCGGTCACTACTCCGACGATCCGGCCCTGCGCGAGGCGGCGAAGAGCGTCGAGCGCTACCCCTGGGACGACGTGCCGGAGAGGTAGACGCTTGCCGCAGAGGCCGTCCTGTCCTATCGTGGGACTGTGCTATTCATACTTAGGAGGAGGGGATCATCGTGAGAAGGGATGCGAGCATGGGCGCTTCGACGACGCGGGAACGGGTGGCGTGGTACCTGTACGACTTCGGGAACTCTGCCTACGCCTCGATCATCCTGCTCGCCGTCTTCGCCGTTCGCTTCCAGGACGTGATCGTGGGAGGGGCGAGGGGATCGTGGCTGTGGGGCCTCGCCCTGGGGATCGCCATGCTGGTCGTCGCCCTCCTCTCTCCGCTCTTGGGAGCCCTTGCCGACTTCACCGCGTCGAAGAAGCGCTTCCTCGGCTTCTTCACGGCGATGTCCTGCGTCTTCACCGGCGCTCTCTGCTTTGTCGGCAAGGGCGACATCGTCCTCGGCATGATCCTGTTCATCCTCGCGGAGATCGGCTACCGAAGCGCCCAGGTCTTCTACGACGCGCTCCTGCCGGAGATCGCGACCGAGAAGGAGATGGGGCGCGTCTCGGGCCTGGGCTGGGCGATCGGCTCGGTCGGCGGGATCCTGATCGCCGTCATCGTGACGGTGCTCCTGAACGCGATCGGCGGGGAGTTCGTCACCCGAGCGACCTTCCTCCTCACCGCCGCCTACTTCGCCCTGTTCTCCCTTCCGACCTTCCTTTGGCTGCGCGAGCGAGGGACACCGCAGAAGCTTCCAGAGGGCGAAACCCTCCTCCGGCACACCCTGCGCCGCCTCGGGAAGACGCTCCGCGCGATTCGGCACTTCCGCGAGTTCGCCAAGTTCCTCCTCGCCTTCCTCGTCTACAACGACGGGGTGATCATGACCCTCAACTTCGCCGCGATCCTCGGAGGCGTCCTATACGGGCTCAGCCCGAAGCAGCTCCCGCTCTTCTCGGTCCTCGTCCAGGTGACGAGCGTGCTGGGCGCCTACCTCTTCGGCCGCATGGCCGATCGGACGAGCGCCAAGCGCTCCCTCGTGATCTCCCTCCTGCTCATGGTCGCGGCCACGGCCTGGCTCTACTTCAACCAGTCCCTCCCGATGTTCTTCGTCATCGGCGGTCTTTCCGGCTTCGCCCTGACCGGGGTGCAGTCCGTCAGCCGGACGATGATCGGCCTTCTGGCCCCCGCCGGACGGAGCGGCGAGTTCTACGGATTCTTCTCCGTCGCCGGCCGAACCTCGTCGTTCATCGGCCCGACGGTCTTCGGGGTCGTGGCCGCCGGCATGGCGCGGGTCTACGAAAGAGGCGGAACGGAGGCGACGCTTGCCAGCCAGCACGGCCACCGGATCGCCGTCCTCTCCATCCTCGCCTTCCTCGTCGTCGGCCTGGTCCTCCTCCTCTGGGTGAACGAACGGAGGGGCCGAGATGCGAGCCGTTCGCCAGCGGCAGCGACGGCGCGGACGCCGTGACAGCTCCTCTTCCGGACGGCTTCCTCCTCCGCCCTGCCACGTGGGACGACCTTCCGGCGGTTGTGGTCTTATTCAATGCCTGCGACCGCCGCTTCAGCGGAGAGGACGAGCACACGGAGGGAGGGGTGAGGGAGAACTGGGCAACCCTCGGGTTCGATCTCGCTCGCGACGCGCGCGTCGCCCTCGATCCCTCGGGGCACCTCGTCGGGTACGAGCACGTCTGGGATACCGCCCCGCCCCACGTCCGCCTCTTCCTCACCGGCCGCGTCCACCCCGAGGCAATGGGGAAGGAGGTCGGGACGACGCTCGTCCGCTGGGGTGAGGAGCGCGCCCGCGCGTCCGTCTCCCTCGCGCCGGAGGGGAGCCGCGTCGTCCTCCGTGCGACGCTCTTCGAACAGGACGCCGCCGGGCGAGCCCTTCTCGATGCCGAGGGGTTCCGGATCGTCCGCCACTCGGCCCGCATGGCGATCGACCTGAACGCTCCACCGCCCTCCGCCGGTTTCCCAGAGGGGATCCGTGTCCGCCCCTTTGCCCCGGGAAAGGACCTCGAGGCGACGGTCGCCGCTGAAGAAGAAGCCTTCCGCGACCACTGGGGATTCGTCGAGCACCCCTTCGCCTTCAAGGTCGAGCAGTGGCGTCGCCGGATGGAGACCTCCCCCAGCTTCGACCCGTCCCTGTGGTTTCTCGCCCTGGACGGGGAGCGGATCGCCGGTCTCATCCTCTGCGAGCCGAGCGCCTCGGATCCCGCCCTGGCCTTCGTCGACACCCTCGCCGTCCGCAGGCCGTGGCGCCGACGTGGGCTCGGCCTCGCCCTCCTCCGTCACGCCTTCGCCGCGCTGCACGCGCGTGGACTCCGCCGGGCCGCCCTGTACGTCGACGGTGAGAGCCTGACCGGGGCGACCCGCTTGTACGAGAGGGCTGGGATGCGGGTCGAACGCAGGTTCGACGAGTGGGAAGACGAGCTCCGTTCGGGCGTCGACCTCTC
>CAYHBG010000041.1:10862-12747 GCA_964354815.1 uncultured Thermotogae bacterium | reverse complement strand
CTCTCGGCGCCAGCCTTGTTGGGTTCGCGCAGGAGGCCGAGGAGAACTTCCACATAGAGATGAGCGGCCGGAAGACGTGGGCCCTGCGCTACGGCTTCGGCGACGCCTACGGACTCGCCCTTGCTGGGATCGCGGCGAACCAGCTCTCCCTCGACCAGTCCCTCGCGGTGGAAGTGACCGGGGAGGCGCTCTCCATCCTGACGATCAAGGCACACTTCAACGATCAGGAGCCGATGAGCCTGCAGTCGTTGACCGTCCTGCTTGATACGGAGGACCTGACCGGGGTGTTCGGCGATTTCTCCCTGAGCGGCGGGGAGGCGTTCGCTGTCTACAACAAGAAGCTCTTGGGAGGTCGCCTCGACTACCGATTCGGGGGCGCGACGCTGACCGGCGTCCTGTCGCAGATCGAGGGGACCTCCGAGTCGAAAACCTTCGCCGGGATGACGGCGCATGAGGAGGTTCTCTTCGCCCGCTTTCGCGCGGACGCGCCTCTGGAAGAGGCTCCGTACCGGGAGCACCTGGATGGGCTCTTCGACTTCCTCCTTCGGGCGCCCTTCGTGCCCGACTTCTCGTTCGTCCGACTTGGCCTCGAGACCTCGGACGGGCTTGCCCTCCTGCTTGAGGCCTACGACCTGGGATACCTCGTGGCCATGGTCGATGCCTTCGTCCCGGAGGACCTTTCGAGCGGCGCGTTCGTCGTCGTGGCTGCCGAGGAGGGCAACATCCTCCTCCTCAAGGTTGAACCTTCCTCCCTGCTGCGAACGCGCGTGAAGGACCTGATCAAGGCGTACAACGAGGAGAACGTCCTAACGGGCACCGCGCGGAAGGGCTACCCGTTCAATGAGGGGACGGCGTACGAGCGGACGTTCCTCACGAAACTCGGTGCCTTCGGCTCCCTCAGCGTGGACGAGGAGAGCTACTCCCTTGCCTCCGCGGGTCGGCGTCGGTTTTACGACCTGCGGCGGACAGGCGTCAACGAAGACTCCGTCCTGGTCGAGGTGAGCCTCGACGGCGGGACGTTCCGACCGATCACGGACGCCGACTTCGCAGACTACCGTGCCGTCGCGTATCCCGAGGAGGGCGCGATGGAGTTCCTCTTCCCGGAGACGTTCTTCGCCGGTGCGAAGAACCAGGTACGGGTCTCTTTTGACTACACGATCTCGGGAGGGGCGTTCTCGCTGGGCCTGTCCCTTGTCCAGGGAAGCGAGAAGGTTTACCTGAACGGGGCGCTCCTCACAAGAGACGTCGACTACACGATCGACTACGAGCTGGGGGTCCTGATCCTCTTCGCGACAGTGGCGGAGACGGACGAGATCCGGATCGACTACGAGCGGTTCCGGGGGGGGCTTGGCGGGGGGGCGGAGTACGCGACGAACTTCTACGGGCTCTCCCTGGACTGGCCGGTCTCCGGCAGTTTGGCGTTGAGAGCGAGCCTTCTCCAGGCGGCGGACAGCCCGCGCCCTCTCGTAGACCCGGAGCGGGCACGGACGATGCCGAACCGACACACGGTCGCCGGCGTGACCGGTTCCGTAAACGTCGACGGGTTCTCCGCCGACCTCACGGTGGGTGTGAATGACGATCGCTTCCCGCTCGACGACAACGCGCGGACGAACCTCCCCAACGAAGTCACCGCACTCCTTCTTCTCCCTGGGTACACCTTCGTCGCTCACCTCGACGGGGTGAGCGTGGAGCAGGGCGGAACCTGGAGCACCTATGACGCAAGCGACGGCCTCTCCGCGAGCCGCGTCTACGATCTCGTTTCCGATGGGGAACGGGTCTTCTTCGCAACAGCGTCAGGGCTGACAGTCCTCTCGCTCGAGGGGGAGGCCCCCCTCGATCAGGTGGGCAACTGGCGCCGCTACGCGCAGGCGGACGGCCTCCCCCA
>CAYHBG010000041.1:8247-10762 GCA_964354815.1 uncultured Thermotogae bacterium | reverse complement strand
CCCTCGATCAGGTGGGCAACTGGCGCCGCTACGCGCAGGCGGACGGCCTCCCCCATGCGACCGTCCTTTCCCTCGCGCTTGTTGAGGGACGGCTGTGGCTCGGGACCGCGGGCGGGCTTGCCTCGGTCCAGGTTGATAACCTCGACGACCCGACCCAGTGGGCGTCCTACACGGAGGGAACGTTCGCAGAGATGGGTGCGATCAGGGCCCTCGCCGGCGATGAGGAGATCCTGTACCTCGGGACGGAGGACGGCCTTTTCGCCTTCAACCCGGAAAGTGGCGAGGTGCGCGAGATGCCGGGGATGAAGCGTATCGCCGTCCATGACCTCCTGCTCGAAAACGGGACGCTGTACGTGGCCTGCGACCTTGGCCTGCGCGCCTTCCGTGGGGAGAGCGGAGCGGGATGGCTCGCCTTCGGACGGAAGGTCTACGCGGTCTCCTCCCGGAGTGGCGTGCTGGCGTGGGGGAGCGAGGAGGGTTTGGAGCGCTCGGACGGAGGGACGCTCCTCCAGGGCCGTGTGGTGACCGCCGTGGCGTTCGTGGAGGGCGGGACCGTGTGGGCGGGGACGCGCGCTGACAGTGACTACCATCTCGTCCTCGCGGACCTCACGGCGGCGGGACTCCGAACGGTTTCGGACGAGGAGACGGGGATCGACGGACGGGATCGGGCGCGCTTTGCCGACATCCCGGCCGAGGGGCACACCGACCAGGGGATGATCGAGCGCTTCCACTTCCGGCGGGAGATGGACTCGTTCTCTCTCTCCGGGACCTTCGAGAATGTCTCCCCGGAATTCACGGCGATCGGGCGTCTGGGCAGGACGGACTCTCTGGGGTGGGATCTTGCCTCCGAGGGGACGCTTTTCGGCGGCGTCGACTTCGACCTCTCCCACGCCTATCACGTGGTCGACCGAATGACCGACCCAGCAAGCTCGCTCGAGAACTCGGTCTCTCTCTCCTGGGCCTTTGGCCCGCGGGCCACTCTCGCCGTCGAGCAGAGCGCGGTGGACGACGATGCGTTCCGACCCGGCTTCGAGAGTGGCAAGCTCTCCTACGCTCTCTCCCTCTCTGATCGCCTCTTCGGCGATGCCCTCGACCTCGCCCTCAACTGGCGCGATGCCTTCACCGCGCGGGAGAACGGGCCGAGCCGCAGGGATAACCAGGTCTCCCTTGGCGGGACGTGGAAGCCTGCCCAGGGGCTTGCGATCGCCTTGAGCGCCTCCCGGCCCATCACGCGTCAGGGAGAGCAAGTGAGCGGGACTGAGCGGGCAAGCCTCTCTGCTGACTGGACAGGGGGCGTTCCTTTCGTGGGCATCACGGCGAGCTACGACCTCGCGGCGAGCCGACCTCTGACGGAGACAGCCTTCCAACTGACTCACACAGGGAAACTTGGCCTCCGCGGGCAGCGATTCGATCTTCTTGGCCTGGCGGTCGCCCCGACGGCGGAGGCTTCGGCCGATCTGGAAGACGACGTCCTCTCCCTGAGCGGGCAGGGAACTCTGCGAGGGACGGGCGGTGGCCTGTCCCTGCGAGCGACGTACGGAGCCGAACGGTCGGGAGTGGGGGAGACACAGGGCCGACGCGTTGACCGTCTGTCACTTGGGCTCGACTACGCCGGCTTTCCAGGCCTCAAGCCGAGCCTCTCCTACACCGACACGACCAACACGGTCGCTGTCGGAGACGATCTGCGGGTCTCCCGGACGCAGGCCGTGACCGGACGCCTTCTCTGGACCCCGGAGCAAGGGCCGCGCGACGAACTGTCACTGTCCGTCCGGTCAGGGACCAAGTCAGGGAAGACGACGCTCACGGCCACCGTTCGCAACTCGCTCTCCGCCGCGCTCCTGGAGACGGTCACCGGCCGGCTCGACCTCGACGGATCGTACAGGCTGGCGGACGAGGCCACGACCCTCGACCTGACCCTGAAGGCGGGGGCAGACGTCCGCCTGACGGAGATGTGGGGAGCGTCCCTCTCAGGCTCGCTTCGCGCGGGGAGGAGGGAGAGCGGGGCGCCGTATGTTAGCGGCATCCTGGAGCTCTTCGTCTCGGCGACGTTCTGACCTGGGGGAGGAGGTGGAGTCGGAGATGGAGGACCGCTACCTGCGTCAGATAGAGCTCCCCGAGGTGGGAGCGGAGGGGCAGCGGCGCCTGGCCCGCGCCTCCGTCCTGGTCGTTGGTTGCGGTGCCTTGGGGACGAACGCGGCGGAGGTCCTAGCGAGGGCGGGAGTGGGGCGGCTTGTGCTCATCGACTCGGATTGCCTCGAGCTGCACAATCTTCAGCGTCAGGCTCTCGCCGTGGAGGCTGACGTCGGACGCGCGAAGGTGACCGCGACAGCGGACGCCCTGGCGCGGGTGAACTCGGAGATCCGACTCGAGGCTCACGTTGCCCGCTTAGACGGAGCGAACGCGGAGCGCCTCCTCGACGGAATGGACCTTGTCGTCGATGGACTGGACAACCTTCCGGCACGGTACGCCCTGAACGACGCCTGCGTCAAGCGGGGCCTCCCCTGGGTCTTTGCGG
>CAYHBG010000041.1:0-8147 GCA_964354815.1 uncultured Thermotogae bacterium | reverse complement strand
AAGGCATCGACGAGGCCGCGCAGGCCGCCGAAGAGCTTGACCGCGACCTGGATGGTGCCTGTCACGCCGGCCTCTCTTCCCTGCGGCGAGGACCTCGCGAGACGTCCAGCCTCGGGATATGGACTCCGCGCTCACGGGCGACCTCGATCGCCCGCTCGTAGCCCGCGTCGGCATGGCGGACGACCCCGGTGCCCGGATCGCAGGTCAGGACGCGCTCCAGGCGGCGATCCGCTTCCTTCGTCCCGTCGGCAACAATCACCATCCCCGCGTGGAGGCTCTTCCCGATCCCGACACCGCCGCCGTGATGAACAGAGACCCAGGTCGCCCCGGACACCGCGTTCAGGAGCGCGTTCAGGATCGGCCAATCCGCGATCGCGTCCGACCCGTCCTTCATCCCCTCCGTCTCACGATACGGGGAGGCGACCGAGCCGGCGTCGAGGTGGTCGCGGCCAATGACGATCGGGGCGGAGACCTCTCCGCGCCGGACGAGGTCGTTGAAGGCGAGCCCGGCCTTCGCCCGCTCCCCGTAGCCCAGCCAGCAGATCCGCGCGGGAAGGCCCTGGAAGGCCACCTTCTCCTCGGCTTGGCGGATCCAGCGTGCCAGGGGCGCGTCCCCAGGGAAGAGGTCGAGGATCGCCCGATCGGTCCGAAGGATGTCGTCGGGATCGCCCGAGAGGGCGACCCAACGGAAGGGTCCCTTCCCCTCGCAGAACATCGGGCGGATGTACGCGGAGACGAAGCCGGGGAACCGGAAGGCGTCGGCGAGCCCTCCGGTCCTCGCCTGCCCGCGGAGGTTGTTCCCGTAGTCGAAGACGATCGACCCTCGCTCAAGGCAGGCGTTCATCGCCTCGACGTGCCGGACCATGGATCGGTACGAGAGCTCGGTGTAGCGCTGGGCGTCGCGCTCGCGCAGGTCGAGCGCGTCGCCGTAGGTCATGTCCGCGGGCACGTAGCCATCCAGGGCATCGTGGGCTGAGGTTTGGTCGGTGACGACGTCGGGCACCACGCCCCACTCGAGGAGAAGAGGAAGGGCCGAGGCGGCGTTCCCCAGGACGCCAATCGAGAGGGCCCGACGTTGCTCTTTCGCTTCTAGGGCCCACTCCACGGCCTCCTCGAGGGATTCGGTCGAGGTGTCGAGTTGGTGAAGGGCGAGGCGGCGCTCGATCTTCGCCGGGTTCACCTCGACGACGATCCCCACCCCTTCGTTCATCGTGATCGCCAGCGGCTGCGCCCCGCCCATCTCCCCGAGACCGGCCGTGACGACGAGGCGTCCGGCCAGGGTGCCGCCGAAGTGCTGCCGGCTGCACTCGGCGAGGGTTTCGTAGGTCCCCTGCAGGATCCCCTGCACTCCGATGAAGATCCACGACCCGGCGGTCATCTGGCCGTACATCGTGAGGCCCATCGCTTCGAGGCGGCGGAACTCGTCCCACGTCGCCCAGTCCGGGACGAGGAGAGAGTTCGCGATCAGGACGCGGGGCGCGTCGCGATGCGTCCTGAAGACGCCGGCGGCGCGTCCGGACTGGACGAGGAGGGTCTCATCGTCCTCGAGGGTCTCGAGCGAACGGAGGATGAGATCGAAGTCCTCCCAGGAGCGGGCTGCCTTGCCCGTACCCCCGTAGACAATCAGGTGGGCAGGGTCGCCGGCGACCTCGGGGTCGAGGTTGTGCTGGATCATCCGCCACGCCGCTTCCTGGAGCCACCCCTTGCAGTGAAGCGTCGTCCCGCGCGGGGCTCTCACGAGTCTGGGCCTTCCCGCTTCGCTCATGGTGTCCCTCCCCGCGGTAGGGTAGCCGATACGACCGCGCGCGTTCAACCGCGCCTGGTCCTCATTCGTGAGGCGTGCGCCGATTGGCTCGACCCTAGGAGCTGGGTATAATCCCAGGCTGTCGGTCGGGAGGGATTCGTAGGAGCGATGGAGAAGCGACGGATTCTCGTTTGTAGCGCGTGGCCGTATGCGTCGGGGATTCCCCATCTCGGGAACCTCGTCTCATCGCTTCTTTCCGGCGACGTCTTCACGCGCTACTACCGGATGCGCGGGCACGAGGTGTGCTACGTCTCAGGGACGGACGCCCACGGCACGCGGATTGAGTTCGAAGCGTCGAAGAAGGGGATCACCCCGGCGGAGTTCGCCGCCGCGATGCACGAGAAGATCCTTGCCGTCATCGATGGGTTCGGGATCTCCTTCGACAACTACACCACGACCGAGTCTCCGGTGCACAAGGCGTTCGTGCGGGAGACCTACGAGCAGATCGACAAGAACGACTACATCCGCTCCCAGGAGGAGGCGCGCCCCTACTGTGCCAACTGCCAGATCTTCCTGGCCGATCGGTTCATCACCGGAACCTGTCCGCGCTGTGGCGCGGCGAGCGTCCTGGGAGACCAGTGTGATCTCTGCGGGGCGATTCTCGAACCGAAGGAGCTCGTCTCGCCTTCGTGCAGCTACTGCAGGAAGCAGGAGATCGAGTTCCGCCCGACGCGGCACTGGTACCTCGACCTCGCGCGCCTCTCCCCGCGCCTCGTCGACTACGTCGCCTCGCGGCGGTTTCAGGGGAACGTCCACCAGTTCACGCAGTCGATGCTTGACGAAGGCCTCCGCGCGCGGGCCATGACGCGCGACATCGCCTGGGGAATCCCGGCGCCCTTTGCCGGCGCCGAGGGGAAGGTGATCTACGTCTGGGGGGAGGCGGTCCTCGGCTACGTCTCGGCGACGATCGAACGCTTCCGCGGCGGCGAGGAGTGGAAGGCCTACTGGTTCGGGGACGACGTCCACCAGATCTACACGATCGGGAAGGACAACATCCCGTTCCACACCCTGATCTTCCCGGGGCTTCTGATCGCCTCCGGCCGGGAGTATCACCTTCCCGACCAGATCGCCGCAACGGAGCATCTGAACTGGATCGGAGGGGAGAAGTTCAGCAAGAGTCGCGGGGTGGGGCTCTACTGCGACGAGGCCCTTCGGCTGATGGACCCAGAGCTGTGGCGCTTCTACCTCCTCTACAACCGCCCGGAGACGCACGATGTGAACTTCTCCTGGCAGGAGTTGGACAAGGCGGTGAATGGGGTCCTCATCTCCAACGTCGCCAATCTGGCGAACCGTGTCCTGTCGTTCATCCAGACCCGCTACGATCGCGTGGTGCCCGCCGAGTCGGTGGATCCGGAGATCGCCCTACAGCTTGAGCGCACCGTCTCGGCGTACGAACAGGCGGTGGAGGCGGGCGCGCTCAGCCAGGCGCTGCGTGCGGTGTGCGGCCTCGCGGTCGTCGGCAACGAGTACTTCCAGCGCAAGAAGCCTTGGGAGAGCGGCGACGCCGCGGCCGTGGGGAGCGCCTTCCATCTCGTGAAAGCGATGGCCGTCCTTCTCTTTCCGTTCATCCCGGGCTTCTCCTCGCGCATCCTTGCCGCGATGGGGGTCACCTCCCCGCGCTGGGAGGAGCTCGCTCGGTCTTCCGGCGGGAAGCGCCTGTCGGGCGAGCGCGTCCTCCTGGAGAGGGTCGACGTGGAGGCGCTAGCGAAGCAGGTGACCGGGCGACGACGCGAGCGAGTCAGTCTCGAGGAGTTCGGCCGCGCGGAGTTCCGCGTGGGGACGATCCGCGGGGTGGCCGAGGTTCCGGGTGGGGAGAAACTCTACCAGCTCACGATCGACCTGGGCGACGCGCGCGCGACGACGGTCTCCAGTATTCGCGGCCCGTACTCCCCGGACCGGCTGCTGGGGCGCCAGGTGGCCGTGCTGGCGAACCTTGAGCCCGCGAGGATTCGGGGCATTGCATCGGAGTGCATGCTCCTCGTCGCGAAGGGGGAGCACCTGGCGCTCCTCGTCCCGGACCACGAGGTCGCGCCGGGGACGCCGATCGGATAGGCTATTGAAACGCGGTGCCGGGACCGATAATATCCAACCTGATTGAGGTGCGAGCGACATGTATGCCGTAATTGAAGCCTGTGGACGACAGTACCGGGTGGAGGAGGGAACCCTTCTCCAGCACGAGCGGGTCGAGGGGGCCGAGCTGGGCGGGAGGATTGAGTTTGACCGCGTCCTGCTCCTGGTCGACGACGGGAACGTCCGCGTCGGGGCGCCCTACCTGGACGGCGCGAAGGTGGTGGGCGAGGTGAAGGAGGAGGGTCTTGGAGACAAGGTCCTCGTCTACAAGTACAAGAGCAAGAAGGGGTACCGCCGGCTCCGCGGGCACCGCCAGCGGTACATGACGACCCGCATCACGGCGATCGAGGCGTAGGAGGCGGCTTGGGAGAGGTTTTCGTCCAGCGCGACGAAGAGAATCGTATTCTCACCCTGACCGCAAGGGGGATGGAAGAGGCGACGGGCATCGGGGCGCGCGCTTTGCATGCCCTCCGCGCGGCAGGGGTGGCGATGACGGACTACCTCCACCTCGCTCCCGACCTCTCCGAGGGCGAGGAGATGCGGCTGGTCGTGGATCGGAGCGATCCCTACCTCTACCGCGAGATCGACGCGATCATGGAGACGCTGGTGATCGATCTCAAGCTCCTCTCCCGGGAACAGCCGGGAGACCTCGTCGTGCACGAGGAAGCGGTCGGGATCGAGGTCTAGGCAAGGAGATTCGATGGCACACAAGACGAGCACGGGCTCGACGGCGAACCTGAAGGACAGCCCAGGGCAGCGCCTGGGGGTCAAGCGCTTCGGCGGGGAGTGGGTGAACGCCGGGACGATCATCGTCCGCCAACGGGGGACGAAGTACGCCCCTGGGCAGAACGTCGGCCTCGGGCGCGACTACACGATCTACGCCACCATGCCGGGGTACGTTCGGTTCGACGGGCGCGAGAAGAAGCATGTGAGCGTCATGGCCTCTCGGGAGGGCTAGCGCGCCCGATGGCTCCCCCTCTCCCTCTCCTCTATGTTCGTCGATGAAGCGAGGATCCGCGTCCAGGGTGGGCGGGGAGGTGACGGCGTGATCAGCTTCATCTCCAACCCGCACAACTGGCGCGGCGGGCCGGACGGGGGCAGTGGCGGGGACGGAGGGCAGGTCCTGCTGCGCGCGTCGGCAAGCCTTTCCACGCTCTACGGGTACCGGAACGAGCCGACCTTCCGCGGAGGGGACGGAGTGGACGGCGGGCCGAACACGCGCGCCGGGGCGCGGGGAGAGGAGCGAATCGTCCTTGTCCCGGTGGGGACCACCGTTCGGGATGACACCACGAGGGAGGTCCTGGCCGATCTCGCCTCGCCTGGCGAAGAGGTGATGGTCGCCGGCGGCGGCGAGGGCGGGCGGGGCAACCGGACCTTCGCTACGTCCGCCCGTCGGGCCCCGCGGATCTGCGAGCGCGGCCTCCGGGGCGAGGCACGGATCCTCCGTCTCGAGCTTCGGCTCCTCGCCGACGTGGGGATCATCGGTTGTCCCAACGTCGGCAAGTCGAGCCTCATCTCCCGCATCTCGGCAGCGAAGGCCAAGGTCGCCGACTACCCGTTCACGACGCTCATCCCGAACCTTGGCGTCGTCGAAGTCGACGGAACGCACCATTTCGTCGCCGTCGACATCCCCGGGCTGATCGAGGGTGCCCATGGCGGGAAGGGTCTGGGTGACAGGTTTCTGCGGCACGTCGAGCGAACGCGCGTCCTCGTTCACCTCGTCGACCTCGCGGGCCTGGAGGGGCGTGACCCCCTCGAGGACTACCGACAGACGAACGCAGAGCTCGCCGCCTTCGGCCGGGAGCTCTCCGCGCGTCCTCAGGTGGTCGCCGGGAACAAGGTCGACCTTCTGGAGGAGAAGGATGTGAAGGCCGCGGTGGAGCGGTTCGCCCAGGCGGGCGTGACGCTGTGGCCCATCTCGGCGGCCACGGGAGCCGGGGTGCGGGACGTCATCCTTGCGGCCTACCGGCTCCTGGAAAGCGCCCCAAGCACCGCTCACGCTGACCACGCGCCCCGCCGACGGGTGTACACCCTCCGGAGCGAGGAGGGGTTCACGGTGGAGAGAGACGGTCCTGGGTTTGCGGTCAGGGGAGGCGAGGTGGAGCGACTGGCAAAGAAGCTCGTTCTCGACAGCCGCGACGCGCGGGACTACCTGCGCGAGCGGCTGGAGAAGCTCGGCGTCTTGCGCGAGCTGCACCGCCAGGGATTCGCCGGAGAAGGTCCAGTCCGGATCGGGGATGTGCCCGTTGAGCTTGCGCGGTAGGGTCGGGTTGTTCGGAGGAACGTTCAACCCGGTGCACGAGGCGCACCTCCTCGTCGCCCGCGTCGCGCTTGGGCAATGCGCCCTCTCGGAGGTCCTCTTCGTCCCGGCCGGGATCCCTCCGCACAAGGAAGTGGAAGACGGGATCCACAAGGAGGACCGCTACGAGATGGTGAGGCGGGCGATCGCGGATACCCCGGGGTTGGGTGTGTCGCGCATCGAGATCGATCGAGATGGACCGTCGTACACGATCGACACGATCCGCTCCCTGCGCATCGCCTACCCGGAGGGACTCGCCTTCATCGTGGGGGCGGAGCTCCTTCTCCAGATCGAGACCTGGAAGGAACCCAAGGCCCTCCTTGGCAGCGTCCCGTTCATCGTCGCCCCGCGTGACGGGATCCCCCGAGAGGCGTTCGCAAGGGCGCCTTTCGATCGGGCAGAGCTCCATTTCCTCGGGATGGAGGAGGTGGACCTCTCTTCGACGTGGGTGCGGGAGAGGCTTCGGCGCGGCGAGGCGGTGGACGCGTGGGTCCCGCGACCGGTCGTGGACTACATTGCGGAACGGCGGCTGTATCGGCAGGGCGAGCTCGCCCAGGCAAGAGGGACAGGAGGTCGAGGATAAAGAGACAACTGCGGTGCAACGAGAAGATCCGCGAGCCTGAGATCCTCGTCATCGACGAGGCTGGGAAGAACCTCGGCGTCATGCCGACACCAGCGGCTCTCGCCCTGGCGAAGGAGAAGGGGCTCGACCTGGTCGAGGTCGCCACCGAGGCGACCCCCAGGGTCTGCAAGATCGTCGACTACGGGAAGTACCACTACCGCCAGGAGAAGCGGGAGAGGAAACAGCAGCACCGGCCGCGCCTGAAGGAGATGAAGTTCACCATCAAGATCGGTGAGCACGACTTCGAGACCAAGATGAAGCGGGTGCGCGAGTTTCTGTCTCGCGGCGATCCGGTCCGAGTCAGCATCTTCTTTCGCGGGAGGGAGATTGTCCACGCCTCGCGCGGCCACGATCTCCTGGCGCGCGTGGCCCAACTCGTGAACGACGTCGCGCGAGTCGACGGGACCCCCCAGGCGAGGGGGAAGATCCTGCAGATGCTCCTCGTCCCTGCCCAGCAGCCGCGGGTGTAGGGGGAAGGAGGGAGGTGAAGGGATGCCCAAGCAGAAGACACACAGTGGCGCGAGCAAGCGCTTCACGCGTTCGAAGAGCGGGAAGCTCTTCCACCACATGTCGAACTACTTCCACAAGAACGTGAAGAAGCGTCAGCAGGCCAAGCGACAGGCCCGGCAATCGAAGGAGCTAACCGGCGGCCTGAAGAAGATGATCCAGCGGATGATCGGAAAGTAAGGAGACCAAGATGCCACGAGCGCGTGGTGGGAACAAACGGCTGGAGCAGCGGAAGAGGATCCTGGCTCTTGCCAAGGGGTTCAGGGGGAAGCGGGGGACCTCCCACAAGATCGCGAACCAAGCGGTCATGAAGGCCCTCCAGCACAACTATGTCGATCGCCGTCGGCGGCGCCGCGAGTTCCGCGAGTTGTGGATCACGCGCATTGCCGCGGCCGCGAAGCAGAACGGCCTGTCCTACTCGGCGCTCATCGGTGGGCTCGCGCGCCGCGGGGTGAAACTCGACCGGAAGAGCCTGGCCGAGCTCGCCGTCCGCGACGGGCGGGTGTTCACCATCCTCGCCGGCATGGCGAAGGAGGAGGCGGTCAAGGGGTAGGGCCAGTGGACGTTCAGGAGATCGTCCTCCGCCTGCACAGCGCCTGGCAGGGGTACGGATGCGTCCTTGTCCCCCCCCGTGCCCTGGTGGCGGTGGGCCCGGCGACGATCGGTCCGGGCCTCTTCTTCTCCGCGCTGGGTCCGGTTCCGTGCCGCATCGCGTGCCTGGAGACGATCCTTGCGCCTGGGGAGACGGCCCACCGGTACCGCGTTCTCCTCAAGCCGGCTCCTCCCGACGGACTGGAGCGGTTCCTCGCGATGCTTCGGACGGCGGGGATTGAGCTCGATCGACA
>CAYHBG010000040.1:0-12779 GCA_964354815.1 uncultured Thermotogae bacterium | reverse complement strand
GACCTCCTCCGCGTCGTTGTAGGCGAGGAGCTCGGCGTACCGCCCCCAGCGGACGATTGTCTCGAGCTGGCGCTCCGCTTCGGCCGGCGGGAACTCGAGTTCGAGGGCCGTCCGCACCAACTCGCCGCGCAGTTCCTGCTTCTCCCCGGCGCGAAGCATCGTGAGGAGCCACTTGAAGATCGGGAGTCTTCGGAGGCGCGAGGCGAAGATCACCTTGCGGGCGAGGATGTTCGCCTCAGCGAACGCCTCCCCCAGCGGCGTGATCCCGACGTTTCCCTGCGCCACAGTGACGAACCCGAGCTGCTCCGCGGCCTCGGTCAGGCGAAGGAGCCGGTCGGAGTCCATCTGCAGGTCCTCCGCGACGCGGTACAGGTCGACCTTGTTCTCCGGGAGGGCGTCCAGGTGCTCCACGAGCCCGGCGAGGCCGTCGATCGTCACGTTCGGAAGCCCCCTCGTCGTCCCCGGCTCGCCCGGCGCCACGCCGAGCTCGATCGTCTCCGCCTCGGTCTGGCCGGCGAGAGCGGTGTAGACCCGGTCGACGACGTTGAGGAAGGCGTGGTCGTTCTTCTGTCTCGGGTGAGCGAGGTCCACCCTGAGCTCGGCGACCACGCGACCGGGGTCCTTGTCCATGATCACGATCCGGTCGGCCATGAACACCGCCTCCTCGATGGAGTGCGTCACCATCAGGATGGCCCGCGTCGGGATGTTGTGGCTCGTCCACAGCTCGAGGAGTTCCCCGCGCAGGGCATCCGCGGAGAGGACGTCCAGGGCGGAGAAGGGCTCGTCGAGGCAGAGGAGCTCCGGCTCGACAACGACCGCCCGGGCGAACCCGACCTTCTGCCGCATCCCGCCGGAGAGCTCGCGCGGGTAGGCGGCCTCGAAACCGTCCAGGCCAACCCGGTCGAGGAGGTCGATCGCGCGCTTCGTCCGCTCCGCCGCCGGGACGCCACGCGCCTTGAGGGCCACCTCCACGTTCTCCGCCACGGTCAACCAGGGGAAGAGGGCGAAGGTCTGGAAGACGATTGTCGCGTGCGGGTTCACCCCGCGCAGGACCTCCCCGCGGTAGAGGACCCGCCCTCCGGTCGGATGCTGCAGGCCGGTGATGATCCGGAGGAGGGTGCTCTTCCCGCACCCGGAGGGACCGAGAAGGGCGACGAACTCTCCCTCGCGGACGGACAGGTTCACGTCCTCCACCGCCGGAAAGCCGCGTTGATCCCGCCCGTACGTCTGGGTAATGTGCTCGAGCTCGACCAGGGTCCCGTTCGTCTCCATCTCCCTACTCCAGTCGGTACCTCTCCGCGCCGATCCGGTACAGCCTCCGCCAGACCCATCGGTTCACCATCGCCACGGTGACGATCATGCTCACCGTCGCCGCGAGGAGCAAGGGGTAGTTCCCCGCCGCGGTGGCGCGGCTGATCAACGAACCCACCCCGACCGTCCACAGTCTCTTGCCTCCGAAGTCGACGTACTCGGCGACGATGCTCGCGTTCCACGCCCCTCCTCCTGCCGCGATGGCCCCGGTGACGATGTACGGGAAGAGGGCCGGCAGGGTGAGGGTCCGCCAGCGCTGCCAACGGCGAAGCCCCAGGAGTGCCGCGGTGTACTTTAGGTCCTGAGGGATCGCGCTCGCGCCGGCGATGATGTTGAACAGGAGGTACCACTGGGTTCCCATCAGCATGAGGAGGACCGCAGCAAGGTTCAGCCCGCCGGGGAGGCCGGTCAGGCCGAGGAGCAGGAGGGGGAAGAGGGCCGTGGCCGGGATGGACGCCGCGACCTGCACCACCGGCTGAAGCCACGCCGCGGTGCGGGGATTCGTTCCGATCAAGACGCCGACCGGGACAGTCCACGCCAGCGCGATCGCGAGGGCGGCCGCCACGCGGAGGAACGTCGCCCCGACGCCCATCGCCACCTCGGCCCACTGGGCGCCGGGGACAGCAGCGAGCATGCCCCCGGTGCGGACGGCCCCGTACAGGAGCGCCAGCCCGCCTGCCCCGGTGAGGACGTAGAGAACGAGGCGACGCGAGGTCCGCTTCCGCGAAGAAGGGGCCTCCGTCACGGGGAAGCGGCGGAGCAAGGCTTGGTCGAGCCGCTCCGCCACCGGACGAAAGACCGCCTCCCGGACCCACGCCGCCAGGCGCGAGGCGCGTAGGGCGTCGAAGAACCAGGAGGTGGGCGCTCGCTCGCTCTCCACCATCTCCAACTTGAAGTGGTCCGACCACGCGAGGAGGGGGCGCCAGACGAGCTGGTCGAGGATGACGATGACGGCAACGAGGGTCAGGAGCCCCCAGAGGATTCCCGAGAGGTCGCCGCGGTTCGCCGCCTCGCGCAGGTACGCCCCGAGACCGGGCAGTCGAAAGTCGCGATCCCCGACCGTGAAGATCTCGGCCGCCATGAGGAAGAACCATCCCCCGGCCCAGCTCATCATGCTGTTCCAGATGAGGCTGATCGTGGCGAAGGGGAACTCCAGCGTCCTGAACTGCATCCAGCGGTTCATCCCGAACAGGGTGCTCGCCTCGCGCAGCTCCCTCGGGACCGTCGTGAGCGACTGGTACCAGGCGAAGGTGAGATTCCAAGCCTGGCTTGTGAAGATCAGGATGACGCAGGCCAGCTCGGCCGCGATCCTCTGCGGAAGGACCGCACTCAGGGCCAGGAGGACGACGGGGAGGAAGGAGAGGATGGGAACGCTCTGCAGGACGTCGAGAAGAGGGAGGAGCACCTTCTCCGCCCGGCGGCTCCTGGCGGCGAACGAGCCGTAGGCGAGGGTGAACACGAGGGACAGAAGGTACGCCGCGGCCATTCGGGTCACGGAGAAGACGGCGTAGAGGGGAAGCCTCTTCGGCGACGAGGAGATCGTCGGGCCGGCGATCGACTCCGGTGCCCCCAGGGCAAGCCGGACTCCAAGGTAGATAAGGACGGCGATCCCGGCGAGGATGACCAGGTCTCCCCAGCCGAGGATGCGCTGAGAGACCTGGTCGGTCCTGAAGAGGCGGGAAAAGGGTTTCACGGGCGATCACCCCGCTCCGTTTGGATGGACTTTGCCGCGCGGCGGGGACAGACTACTCCTCGCGAGAGCGCATGGCAAGGCGACCCGCGCTGGGTCAGACGCCGCACGCCTCCCGCAGCGCCTCCACGTAGCGGAGGGGGAGGCGAATCGCTCCGAGGGCCTCCTTCACAGAGCCCGGACCGTGGTCGTCCGACCCCCCCGTGAGGAGGAAGCCGCGTCGCTCGGCGTGCGAGAGGAGGAGCGCGGGATCGAGGCGCAGGCGAGCTCGGGAGAGCTCGTAGGGGTAGAAGGTCTCGATCGCCTGCACCCCGGCGGAGTGAAGGAGAGAGAGAAAGCCGTCCCAATCCTGGATGTCCATCAGGCAGGGGTGGGCGACCGAGGCGACGCCGCCCGCGGCGCCAATGGCCTCCGCGACGTCGCGGAAGCCGGGGTTGCGCAGGGGGACGTAGCACGGCTTCCCCCGCCCCAGGAATCGCTCGAACGCCTCGTCGGTCGAGCGGACGACGCCGCGCAGGACGAGGAGCTGCGCGAGATGGGGTCGACCGAGGCTCCCCGCAGCCAGGGAAGCGACGTCGTCAAACGTTAGCTCCAGCGAGAGCTCCTGGCGACAGCGCTCGACCATCTCGGCCATCCTCGCCAGGCGCCCCTCCTCCATGAACTGGAAGAGGCGCGCAAGGCCGGGCGAGGTCGGGTCGACGAAGTAGCCGAGGAGCTCGCCGCGCACCCCCTCGAAGTCGGCCTTGATCTCGACCCCGGTGATCACCTCGGTCCGCCCGATCCGCTCGACCCGAAGGCGGAGGTCCGGAGAGATCCGGTCGTGGTCGGTGACAGCGATCGTGGAGAGAGAAGAGGCCGCGGCACGGCGCGCCAGGTCGGCGACCGTCTGCGTCCCGTCCGAGGCGACGGTGTGCAGGTGGAGATCGGCGTACCCGACGGTCACCCGAGCCTCCTCTCGATCGCGGCCACGATCCGCTCCGCGGCTCGCCCATCTCCGTACGGGTTCTCCGCGTGGGACATCGTCTCATAGGCCGCTCGGTCCCGCAGGAGGCGCTCCGCCTCAGCGACGATCCGTTCGGGGTCTGTCCCCACAAGGAGCGCCGCGCCGGTCTCGACGCCCTCCATGCGCTCGGTCTCCTCGCGCAGGACGAGGAGCGGGACGTGGAGCGCCGCCCCGGCCTCCTGCAGGCCCCCGGAATCGGTAAGCAGGAGGGTCGACTGCGCGAGAAGGTGGACGAAGGAAGCGTAGTCCGGGGGAGGGAGGAGGGCGACCCTGCCCCGTCCGACAAGCTCTCGCTCCACGGTCTCGCGCACCCGAGGATTGGGGTGCACGGAGACGACGACGGTGATGTCCGCGTTGCGCTCGGCCAGCCGGCCGACGGCACGGCAGATCCTGGAGATCCCTTCGCCCTGGCTCTCCCGGCGATGGGCGGTGACGAGGACCACCCGGCCGGGAAAGGAGAAGGTCTCACGCGGGGGGACGCGCTCGCGCACGTAGAAGAGCGCGTCGATCTCCGTGTTGCCGGTGACGAAGATGTCCTCTTCCCTTGCTCCCTCAGCGACGAGGGCCCTCCTCGCCCGTTCTGTCGGGGCAAAGAGGAGGGAGGCGATCCGGTCGATAAGGCGGCGGTTCATCTCCTCCGGGAACGGGGCGTACGGGTCGGAGGTGCGCAGGCCGGCTTCGACGTGGGCGACCGGCGTCCGCGTGTAGTAGGCGGCCAGGGCCCCGGCAAAGGCGCTCTGGGCGTCCCCTTGCACCATCACGAGGTCGGGCCTCTCGGCCGCGAGGATGGGCTCGATCCGCTCGAGGATGGCAGCCGTGACGTGGAACAGGGTCTGGTTCGGGACCATCACCCCCAGGTCGTGGTCGGGGGCGATCCCGAAGACGGCGAGCGTCTGGTCGAGGAGGCCGCGGTGCTGGGCGGTCGCGCAGACGACGGGCCGGATCCGGGTCGAGGTCCGGAACGCGAGAAGGACCGGGGCGAGCTTGACCGCCTCCGGCCGCGTCCCCAGGACAAGCAGGGCCTTCAGCGCTCGCGCCGCAGCCACGCGATCACCTCGTCCAACCCCTCCTCCAGCGCGACCTTGGCCGAAAAACCCAAGACCTCGCGCGCCTTCGCCACGTCGAATCGGTGGACGGCGAAGTCGCCCACGCGGGCCGCGGCGCGAAGCGGAGCGCCGGAGAAGCCCGTCCTCTCCGCAAGGGACGAGAAGAGCTCGTTGACCGAGGTGGACCGGCCGGTCGCGACGTTGAACGCTCGGTCGTCCGGCGCCTGCGGCGCGGGAGGGGACGAGAGGAGGAAGTCGGTGGCGAGGAGGTTCGCCTGCGCGACGTCCGACCAGGCGACGAAGTCCCTCCGCTGCTCTCCGTCGCCGTAGAGGGTCGGAGCGCGCGAGGCGAGCATCGCCTCCGCGAAGAGCACGACCACCCCGCTCTGAGCCTTAGTCGCCTGGCGTGGCCCGTAGACGTTCCCGTACCGAAGAGAGGCCACCTCGAGCCCCCGCGTCCGCGCGTAGGCAAACAGGTAGTGCTCGACCGCCACCTTCGCCGTGCCGTACGGGGTCGTCGGGCGCTTCGGCCACGTCTCGGCGGCCGGCGTCGGCATCTCCCCATAGATCATCCCGGCCGACGAGGCGAACACGACGCCACGGACCTCCGCGCGCACGGCCTCCTCGAGGAGGACGAGCGTCCCCACGACATTCACCTCGGCGTCCCCGACCGGATCCCCGAGCGAGCGTCGGATGTCCGCCTGGGCGGCGTGGTGGTTGACGAGCTCAGGCCGGAAGCGCGCGAAGGCTGCAGCCATGGCCTTCCGGTCGCGGAGGTCGGTCCGCACGAACTCGGCTTTCGGAGAGACGTTCCCCCTCCACCCGGTCGAGAGGTCGTCGACCACGAGGATCTCATGCCCGCAGCGGAGGTACGCGTCCACGACGTGCGAGCCGATGAATCCCGCGCCTCCGGTGACGACGATCCTCATCGCGCGGCCCTCTCTGTGGCCTCGGCGACATGTTCCAGGAGGAGCACGTTCGTCAGCGGACCGACACCGCCAGGGACGGGGCTCGCCGCGCCGGCGACCTCCGAGACGCTCATCCAGTCGGCGTCCCCGACGATCTTCCCGCCCACGCGACTCGTCCCGATGTCCACGACGGCCGCCCCCGGCCGAATCATCTCCCCGGTCAGGAGGCCGGGACGACCGACCGCAACGCAGACGATGTCGGCCTCGCGGGTGATCGCCGCCAGGTCCGTCGTCCGCGAGTGACAGACGGTGACCGTAGCATCCTCGGCAAGGAGGAGGAGGGCGAGAGGGCGACCGACGACGAGGCTCCGTCCGACGACGACCGCCCGGCGGCCCGCTATCTGGACCCCGTAGGAACGAAGCAAGGTGACGACCGCCTCAGCCGTTGCGGGAAGGTAGCCGCCTCCCCCCGCCAGGAGGCGACCGAGCGCGGCCGTTCCGGCCCCGTCGACGTCCTTCTCGAGGGGAAGCGCGTCGCGGATCGCTTGCGCGTCGACGCCGTCGGGGAGCGGCGCCTCAACGAGGAGCGCGGGGACGTCGGGATCACCGGCGAGGTCGCGGACCGTCCGCAGGAGGGTCTCCGTCCGCGGCGAGGTCAGGGAGACGCGCTCCACGGCAATCCCGACCGCCTTCCCCAGCCGCTCCTTCGCGCGGAGGTAGGCGAGGGCAGAGGGGTCTTCGCTCGCGAGGACGACGGCCAGCCTAGGCCGAAGCCCTCTTTCCGCAAGGTCCCTCACCCGTTGCGCCAGCCTCGCCTGCCGCTCCTCGGCAACCGGCCTCCCGCTCAGCACCTGCATGCCGCCCAGACTCCTTCCAGATCCGATCCAGGATCCCGTTGATGAAGGATCGCGCATTCTCGGTCCCGTACTTCTTCGCCAGCTCGACCGCCTCATCCAAGGCGACCTGCGGCGGAACCTCTGGGAGGTAGAGGATCTCGAACGCTCCCAGGCGCAGGATGTTCCGGTCCATGAGAGCAAGCCGCTCGAAGCGCCAGCCGACCGTTCTCTCCCCGATCAGGGCATCCAGCTCCGCCCGCCGGTCGAGGATGCCGAGGTAGACCCGTTCGACGTAGCTGCGCTGATCCCCGGTATCCGCCTCGTCCAGCAGGTCCCCAAGCGGCGTCTCGACAAACTCGTGTCGGTACAGCAGGGAGAGGACGAACTCGCGCGCTTCGCGGCGCTGCATCAGCGGCCGAGCGCCCGGTCGACCCACCTGCGCGCGACGCGGGCGACCTCCCGGCGGGACTCCGCGGCGAACCCCACGACGTAGCCTCCCGCCGCGCAGCCCAAGACAATGAGGAGCGCCTCCCAGCCAAGGTAGTAGAGAAGGATCCCCGAGACGCCGCCCACAACGAGTCCCAGCAGCCTAAAGCTCAGGATCCGCATCACTCCCTCCTCCCTTGCGAGGCCCCTCGCGAGCCCTGAAGCTGCCCACGAGCACCTTCACCTCCCCGACCTTGACGCCCGTCCGCTCGACGACGCGCTCGGCAAGGACCTCCTGGATCCTCCGTCCGACCTCGGCCACCTTCTGCTCCAGAGTGAGCCCCGTCTGGACGAGGATCGTGATCCCTCCGGCGGCCCGCCGGAGCCGAACGCGGAAGTGGTCGACGCCGACCTCCTCGCGCAGGACGCCGCACGCCAGCTCCTCCAAAGCATGGGGGGAGAGCTCGATGCGGCCCCGCGCCCCGTCCTGCGCGAAGCGCGCTGCGGCCGACCGCTTCCGGAGCATCGCGCGCAGCAGAAGAAGGGCCGCCAAAAGAAGGACGACCGCGAGGAGGAAGAGGAACCACTCCGCTGGAATGGCGTCCAGGGCGTCTCCGAGTGCCGTGGCCGAGAAGGCGCCCGCCCCGCCGAGGAGGGCAAGGACGGCCAAGGTGACCGCCGCCAAGGAGAGGGAACCGTAGAGGAGGGTGGCCAGGAGCCTCATCCGACCTCCTCCGGTGCGGCCTCCTCGCCTCGGACGAGGTGCTGGACCTCGACGTCCACCGCGGAGACGCGCAGGCCGGTCATGCGCTCGATTTCCGTCTTCACCCGACGCTGCACCTGCACGGCCAGCGGACGGATGGGATGCCCGTACACCGCCGTGATCCGCACGGTGACCTTGACTTCCTCCCCCTCAACCTCGGTCTCGACGTGGCGGCGCAACCCCTCGCCCCGGCGGAAGACGGGGTCTCCCGAGCGCAGGTTGGCGATCCCGTCGATCTCGGAGACCGCGATCCCGGCGATCGCCATGACCACCTCCCTCGAAATCCCGACCTGTCCCTTCTCAGCGCTCGTCATCACTGCCCCTGACCGGCTCCGCGCCCCAGGCCTGACGGCGGCACCACCTTCTTCACGTAGACGTCGACACCAATCACCTTGACCCCGACGAGCGCCTCGATGTCCCGCTGGACGTTCACCTGAACCCCTTGCGCGACCTCATGAACCGGGTGCCCGTACTCCGCGGAGATCCGAAGCTCGATGCGGACCCCGTCCTCGCCGAGATCGGCCCGGATGTTGGGCGCGATCTCCTCTCCACCGAAGAGGCTCTTCAGCCCTCCGCCCGAACCCTCGGAACGTGCAATCCCGTCCACCTTCTCCGCGGCGATGCGCGCGACGGACGAAAGGACCTCCTCGAAGATCGTGATCCGGCCGTCCTCGTTGCCGACCTCGATCTTTCGCTCCGCCATCGCCCTTTGCTCCTACAGCCGTTCGACGTACTTCCCGGTGCGCGTATCCACCTTGAGGAGATCGCCTTGCTTCACGAAGAGAGGGACCCGCACCTCCGCCCCGCTCTCCAGGGTCGCCGGCTTCTCCACGTTGGATACCGTGTCCCCCTTCACGCCGGGCTCGGTCCGAGCCACACGCAGCTCGACGAAGTTCGGAAGCTCCACCTTGACCAGTTCCCCGTTGTGGTAGGAGCCCGCGACCGTGATCCCCTCCGTCATGAAGTGCACCTGGTCTCCAAGAGCCTCCTGCGGAACCGGGAACTGGTCGAAGCGCTCCACGTCCATGAACACATAGCGGTCCCCCTCCCGGAACAGGTACTGGATCGGCCGCGACTCGAGGAAGACGGATTCCGTGTTCTCCGCGCCCTTGAACGTGGTCGAGACCACCTTCCCTGTCTGAAGGTGACGGAGCTTCGTCCGGGCGACCGGCCCCCCCCGTCCGCGCTTGGAGTGCTCGTACTCCACGATCTCGTACAGCTCTCCGTCGTAGAGGATGGCCATCCCACGGCGCATCTCGCTCACGGACAGGCTCATCGCGGCATCAACTCCCTTCTCGTCTAGACCGATATTCTCCCCATCCGTGCGGCGGTTGCAAACGCCGAGCGCTCCCCGATTGCGGAGGCCGTCTGTGCCTTCGCTGTCACCTGCGCCGCGTTCGGAGCCGGTCTATGACGATGTGGACCTGGTTAGGGAGGTACAGACCGACCAGCACCGGGACCAGGACCGCAAAGCCCGGGACCCGGATCTCCGGGGTGAGGAGTCCGGCCGCCCAGAGAAGAAAGGCGAGGAGGGCACCGAGATAAGCGATCCGCGTCAGGGGGCCGAGGAGGAGATGATGCGACAAGCCCCGATGGCGGAAGATGACGGCATACGGGCACCAGAGGAACCGCGCTATCCTCCACCGCCTCGTGGGTCGGCTCGTCGCAAGGTCGAGGTCGGGGCTGAGGAGCACGCTCGAAAACAGGTACGAGAGCGTGAAGGCGGCCGCGGCCCACGGCGCGACGTGCCCTGAACGGACGAGCAACAGGAGGGGAATCGCGTAGAATCCCAGGAGCACGAGTTCGATCACGAGGTGGGTCCGTCCGGAGGGCACGCGGGGACTATAGCCCCCCTGTCTGAATCAGGCAATGGGTCTCTCGGCTTGACGTCCGGAAGGGGGGCGGGTAGAATCCGCTGGCAAACGGCCGCAGAGAGTGCTAACGACAAGCGGAAGGAGGAGAGTGGAACATGAAGATCAAGCCGCTAGGAAGACGAATCCTGGCCAAGAAGATCGAGGAGGAGCAGCGAAAGACCTCCGGAGGGATCGTCCTCCCCGAGAGCGCCAAGAGCGACAAGGTCATACGCGCCAAGGTCGTCGCTGTGGGGGCCGACGAGAAGCTCGAGTTGAAGAAGGGGGATGAGATCCTGGTCTCGGCGCCGAGCTTCGGAGGGCCCGTTGAGGTCGAGATCGGGGAGGATAAGCTTCTTCTCGTCCTGGAAAAGGACGTCCTGGCCGTCATCGAGAGCTAGTCGAAGGGGGAGAACACCATGGCAAAAGAAGTCATCTTTGGCGAGGAGGCCCGCCGCCGTATGAAGGCCGGCGTGGACAAGCTGACGGACGCGGTGCGCGTCACCCTCGGCCCGCGGGGAAGGAACGTCATCCTGGAGAAGAAGTTCGGGCGCCCTGACGTCGTCGACGACGGCGTGACCATCGCGCAGGAGCAGGAGTACAAGGACCCGTTCGAGAACATGGGGGCCCAACTCGTCAAGGAGGTCGCCTCCAAGACGAACGACATCGCCGGCGATGGGACGACCACGGCGACGATCCTCGCCCATGCCATGATCGAGGAAGGGTTCAAGAACGTGGCGGCTGGGGCGAACCCCATCGAGCTCAAGCGCGGGATGGAGAAGGCGGTCGCGAAGATCGTCGAGGAGCTGAAGAAGCACAGCCGCGCCCTGAAGACGAAGGCCGAGACCGAACAGGTGGCGACGAACACCGCGCACGACTCCGCGATCGGGAAGATCATCGCCGACGCCATGGAGGCCGTGGGCGAGGACGGCGTGATCACGGTCGAGGACTCGGACACGATCGAGACGCACTATGAGGTCGTCGAGGGGATGCAGTTCGACCGGGAGTACATCTCCCCCTACTTCGTCACCGACCCGAAGAAGATGGAGGTCGTCCTCGAGAACCCCTACATCCTCGTGACCGACCTCGAGCTGAAGAGCGCGATCGACCTCGTTCCGCTCTTGGAGAAGATTGCCCAGAGCGGCAAGCCGATCCTGATCATCGCCAAGGACGTGACCGGCGAGGCGCTGACGACGCTCGTCTTGAACAAGCTGAAGGGAACGCTCTCCAGCTGCGCGGTCAAGGCGCCGGGGTTTGGCGACCGCCGCAAGGCGATGCTCGACGACATCGCGGTCCTCACCGGAGGCACCGTCGTGGCCGAGGACGCCGGGATGCAGATCAAGGACACCACCCTGGACATGCTCGGTCGGGCAGACCGGGTGAAGGTCGACCACGAGAATACGACCGTCATCAGCGGGAAGGGGTCGCAGGACGCGATCAAGGGACGGATCGAGCAGATCGAGGCCCAGATCGAGACAACGGAGTCCGACTACGACCGCGAGAAGCTGGAGGAGCGCAAGGCAAAGCTCGCCGGCGGCGTCGCGGTGATCAAAGTCGGCGCGGCGACGGAGACCGAGCTGGGCGAGAAGAAGCACCGGATGGAGGACGCCCTTGAGGCGACGAAGGCCGCCGTCGATGAGGGGATCCTCCCCGGCGGCGGGGTCTCGCTCCTCCGGGCCGTGAAGGCGGTGGACTCCCTCAAGCTCGAGGGCGACGAGGTGGTCGGGGCAAGGATCGTCAAGAAGGCGATCGAGGCGCCGATCCGCCAGCTCGCCAACAACGCCGGGTTCGAGGGAGCGGTCATCGTGGAGCACCTGAAGGGCGAGAAGGCGAACGTCGGGTTCGACGTCGTCAGCGGAGAGTACCGCGACATGTTCGAGGCCGGCGTCGTCGATCCCGCCAAGGTGACACGGTCCGCTCTCCAGAACGCCGTTTCCATTGCCGGGATGCTGGTGACGACCGAGGCCCTGGTAGCGGAGATCAAGGAGAAGGAGGAGGGGCCGCGAATGCCGCAGCCTCCCATGGATTACTAGGCAACGCTTGCTCACCCCCCTTCGCGGGACTATGATCCGGCGAAGGGGGTTTTCTCTTGCCAGAACGTCGAAAGGTCGGCGTAGCGCTTGGCGGCGGCGGGGCGAGAGGCTTCGCCCACCTGGGGATCCTCATTGCCCTCGAGGAGAGGGGAATCCGGATCGACGCCATCGCCGGGACGAGCATGGGGGCAGCCGTGGGCGCGGCCAAGGCCCTGGGGATGGATCTCCCGAGACTGGCGCGCCTCCTTGAGTGTCTCGACCTGAACTCCCTGCTCCAGGTCTCCGGAAGCACGATGCGCGAGGTGCAGCGGGCCATCGGACGGGGGATGGTCGAATACATGAGCGGCACGGACTGGCGCGACGCGCCGACGGCCCCCGAGAAGCTCGCCCGCATGTTCGAGCTCTTCTCCCTCCTCACCGCAAAGAAGAGCTTCTCGGATACCGCGATCCCTCTGGCGGTTGTCACCGCCGACCTCGAGAGCGGAGAGGAAGTCGTTCTGCGCGAGGGGAAGCTATACCAGGCCGTGACCGCGAGCGCGGCCGTGCCGGGTGTCTTCTACCCTGTCCGGCACCACGGGCGGTTCCTGATCGACGGCGGGGTAGTCAACAAGGTCCCCGCTGACGTGGCGATGGACCTTGGTACAGAGGTCGTCATTGCGGTCGACACCGGGGCGCCCCTGACCCGACGCGTGGAGACAAGCCTGGACGCGCTCTTCCAGGCGCAGAAGATCAGCTCGAAGACGCTGACCGATCTTCAGTTGGAGCGAGCGCGAGCGCGCCTGGGTGGCCGCCTGCTGATCCTGCATCCCCGGGTGGAGTGGATCGGGATGCTCGGGTTCGAGCACCTCGCGGAGGCGGTCCAGGCGGGGAAGGAGGAGGCGAACGCTCACATGGAGGAGATCCTGCTCCTCTC
>CAYHBG010000039.1:8557-13299 GCA_964354815.1 uncultured Thermotogae bacterium | reverse complement strand
CGTACGCCCGGGAGGATTCGAACCTCCGGCCAACGGCTTAGAAGGCCGTCGCTCTGTCCTCTGAGCTACGGGCGCGCCCCGTCGGAGCGGAAGACGGGAATCGAACCCGCATCACTGGCTTGGAGGGCCAGAGCTCTGCCGTTGAGCTACTTCCGCACGCGCTGTCGGAGAGGCCGGATTCGAACCGGCGACCTCAGCGTCCCGAACGCTGCGCGCTAACCAGCTGCGCTACTCTCCGATCCTCATTCCTACGGCAGAGGAACGTACAACTGCCGGCCGCCGCGCAGGATCGTGAACACGACGTTCGCGTCGTCCGGCGCTTGGGACACGATGCGGTTCCACTCCTCCACCGAAGTCAGTGGGTCCCGGTTCAACTCCAGGATCACGTCGCCCTCCTGAAGTCCCGCCCAGTACGCTCTGCTGCCCGCAGCGGCGCCCATTATGACGACTCCCTGCGAGGAATGCAATCCAAGGCGCTGTGCGATCGACGGGGTGATCGGGCCGACGGTCAGGCCGAACTTCTGCGCGGCCTCCGTGGGCGACCCCGCTCGCGGGGACGCGGTTCCCTCGCTGTAGAGCTGCTCTTCGCTCGGTCGTTCGGCAAGGGTGACCTTGACGTGGAGGGTCGCCTGGCTGCGGACGACCGTGAGATCGACGACGGTCCCGATCCCCCTGGGGGCGATCGCGGCGATGAGGTCGTCCGTCGAGCCGATGGCCACGTCATCCACATGCGTGATCACGTCTCCCTGCTCGACCCCTGCCGCCGCGGCGGGTGAGGCCTCGATGACATCGGAGACGATGACGCCCTCCCCGGCCTTGACCCCGAACTGCTCCTCCAGGGCGGGGGTGATGTTCTGGATCGTCACCCCGAGCCAGGCGCGCGTGACCTTGCCCGTGCTGACGAGCTGCCCGAGGATCTCCTCTACGGCGTTGATCGGGATCGCGAAGTTGATCCCTTCGATCGTCACGCCGGTCGACGACTCGCGCGCGATCACGGTGTTGATCCCGATCACCTTGCCCTGGGCATTGACGAGGGGACCCCCGCTGTTCCCGGGGTTGATGGCCGCGTCGGTCTGGATCAGGTTCTGGTACGTGCCGACCCCGCTTGGCTTCTCGATGTCGCGCTCAAGGGCGCTCGCGATTCCCAGGGTGACGGTGTACGACAGGCCGATCGGGTTTCCGATGGCGATCAACCAGTCCCCGATCTCGAGGGTTGACGAGTCTCCCAGTTCTGCGGTGGGGAGGCTCGACGCATCCCCTGTCAATCGGAGGACCGCAACGTCGATCTGGGCGTCACTGCCGACCACGGTCGCGTCCCAGGCGCGCCCGTCCGGTGACGTGACGCGAATCGTCCTCGCCCCGTCCACGACGTGGGCGTTGGTCAGAACGAGGCTCTCTCCACCGTGGGAGATAACGACACCCGAGCCGAGGGAACGTGTCTCCTCCTGCTGCTGGGGCGTCTCCGGATTGCCGAAGAAGCGACGGAAGAACGGGTCGTTGAAGACGTCGCTGAACGGGCTCGACGAGGTCGCCGTCCCGGTTACGTCAATCCGGACGACGGCCGGACCGACCGCGGCGATCGCCTGTTTGATGGCGGTTTGCCCAGAGTCGGTGATCGCCTGTTCGGTGGACACCTGCCCGGCGAGGGCGACTGCCCCTGATGGCCCCGGGCGTCCGTTCAAGAGCGCCGGGACGAAGAAGAAGCTGGCCACAACCAAGGCCAGAACAGACCCCGTGATCAATAGCCTACGCATAGGATGGCCTCCTGTCCTTTCCTTCCCAATGGAACGCCATCATGATACGCTGCGGTGTGAAGAGCACGGGGCCGGGGTGTGAAGAATCGATGAAGGGAACCTGTTCTAGAACGGAATCCTCCCGCTTTGGGCCCTCAACGAGGAGGGGGGTCCTCCTCTTCTCCGGCGGGTTGGACAGCATCCTCGCGGCGAGGGTGGCGCAGGACCTCGGGATCGACGTCCTCGCCCTCCACATCCAGCACCTGTTCGACGCGGAGCGCGGGAAGGGGGAGCGCCTGGCTGCTGGGGCCGCCGCGGCCCGGGTTCCGTTGCGCGTGATCGACCTCTCCGAGGAGCACCTGGAGGTCGTCCGGCGCCCGGTGCACGGCTACGGCTCTGGGATGAACCCGTGCCTCGATTGCCGGGTCTTCATGCTCAAGGCGGCGAAGCGGGTGATGGAGGAAGAGGGAGCACAGGTTGTGCTCACCGGCGAGGTCGTCGGCCAGCGACCGATGTCCCAGCACCTGCGGGCGATGGCCCTCGTGGCGGAGGAGAGCGGCCTGGGGGAGCGCCTCTTCCGCCCGCTCTCGGCCGCCCTCCTTCCGGACACGCTTCCTTTGAGAGAGGGCTGGTTTCCGCGCGAGCGTCAGCTTGCCCTGCGCGGAAGGGGACGGCAAGGGCAGGTGGCCCTCGCCGCCTCCTTCGGGATCACGTCCTACCCTCAACCGGCGGGGGGGTGCCTGCTCCTGGAGAAGGTCTACGCCGCGCGCCTGCGCGACGCCTTCGCTCACCTGGGGCGGGATCGGATGGGGATCCCGGAGTTCCTCCTCCTGAAGAACGGCCGGCAGTTCCGTCTTTCGGACGAGGCCAAGGTGATCGTCGGCCGGAATGAAGGCGAGAACGCGACCCTCGAAGCCTTTCGGGCGGGGAGGGTCTCGATCGAGCCCGTGTCCGTCATGGGACCCCTCACGCTCGTCGAAGGTAGGCCTTCGCAAGAGGAGATCCTGACGGCCGCCTCTCTGGCCGCGCGCTACGCCGACCACGCGGGAGACGAACCCGTCGAGATGGCCCTCACCGACGCCGCCGGGGAGAGAAGGGTCTGGGTGCTCCCCCTTGCGACGGACGACCCGCGACTCGACGTGTGGCGGATCGAGCCTAGGCGATGAGGGCGAGCGCCTCCTCGCGCGAGGCACGGTTCGTGCGGAAGATCCCGCGGATCGCCGAGGTGACGAGCTGTGAGCCTGGCTTCTTCGCCCCGCGCAGGGTCATGCACAGGTGCGTTGCCTGGAGGCGCACGAGGACGCCGTGGGGGTCGAGTTCCCTCATCAGCGCGTCGGCGAGCTGAGACGTCAGGCGCTCCTGGAGCTGCGGCCGCGAGGCAGCGATGTCCAGAGCGCGGGCGAGTTTGCTCGCCCCGATGATCCGGTTCTCCTTCGGGATGTAGACCATGTCCGCCGTCCCGGTGAAGGGGAGGAAGTGGTGCTCGCAGATGGAGAAGAAGGGGATGCCCTTCACGACCACCATCTGGTCGTAGTCCTCCTGAAAGGCGACCTCCAGGGCGTCGGAGGGCCGGCGGTCGATCCCTGCGAAGAGCTCGGCGTAGGTCTCGGCGACCCGGCGCGGGGTGTTCTCCAGGACTTCCGCGTTCAGCCGCTCGGCTCCGATTCCCTCCAGGATCTCCCTCATCCCGCGTTCGATCCTCTTGAGATCCATTCCGTCGGGGATGATAGGCCGGGCTAGACAGGAGGTCAAACTAGAGACCCCTACGGGCGGCGCAGGAGCCTCCGGCCGAGGCGGAGGAAGGCGTGGAGGACGACCCCGACGAGAAGCCCGAGGAGAAGCCCGTTCCCCGTGCGCAGGAGGGAGAGGAGAAGGGGGGTGTGCGGGTGGGCGAAGGTGTTGAGGATCGAAGCCTGGCCAATGAGCCCGAGGAAGAGGAAGAGCCCTCCCCACAGGCTTCCCGCGCCGTCCGCGCCGAGAAGGAGAAGGGAAGGGTGGCCGACGAGGAACTCCTTGAACCGCGGCCTGGCGACGAGGAGATCCTCCAGCCAACCGCGCGCCCTCTCCTCGAGCCCGGAGACGAGGGGGTCGAAGTCCCCGCTTCGCAGGAGGGCAAGCGCCCCGGCGGCGATCCCCAGAAGCGCGAGGGCGGCGTGAGCCGGCCGGAAGTCGCGTAGGGCCTTTCTGAGAGTCCTTCGCTCCTTGAAGAGGACAAGGGCCATCCCGAGGACGGGGGGGAGAAGGAGGGCGGCCTTCACCCCGCGGAAGGGGGCGATCCCGAGGACGAACGCCGGCCCGGAGAGGAGGGCGGCCATGAGGAGACCCGCGGCCAGGGAGAAGAGGGAGAAGGCAAGGACGCGCTGGACCCCGGCCAGGAGGCCGGCGGCTCGCGGCGGGGTGAAAAGAAGCGCGCCCAGGACGGGCGCGGCAAGAGCGACGAGGAGGGCGTCGGCCTGGGCGAGCAGGACTGGCCCGACGGTGAGGGGGAGGGCGACGGATCCGGCGGCGACCAGAAGGGTGACGATCCCGGCCGGCAGGAAGCGCAAGAGGAGGAGTCCGGCCCACGCTACCGTTCCCAGGTGCAGGAGCGTCCGTGCCCAGGGAGGGACGTCGCGGGGCGGGGCGGCGAGGGGGCCCGGCTCCAGCCCGGCCTCGCGGACGCGAGTCACGGTCCGGGCATAGAAGGTGAGGGTCTCCTCGGGATTCCTCCCCGGAAGAGGGGAGAGGAGGAGGGCGCGGACGCCCCGCTCCACGACGGCGCGGCGGAAGCGAGCGGTAAGGACCTCAACCGAGTCGCGAACGGCATCTTCCTCTGGGACCTCGTGCCCGCGAGCGAGTTGACGCTGTCCCTGCTCCCACAAGGCGCGCTCGACCGCGCCCGAGGTGAACTCCCGCAAGATGAGCGTCGCCCCGTTGGCGAGGACGCGGGAGAGGAGGGGGTCGCCGGCGGGTCCCGGCTCCTCCGCAAGGACGAGGGCGAAGGGTCCCTCGCTCGCGATCCGCTCCGGG
>CAYHBG010000039.1:2133-8457 GCA_964354815.1 uncultured Thermotogae bacterium | reverse complement strand
CGGCTCCTCCGCAAGGACGAGGGCGAAGGGTCCCTCGCTCGCGATCCGCTCCGGGAAGGCGCCGTCCAGCACGAGGGCGACCGCAAGGCCGGCCGCCCGGATCGCGTCGGGCGACGGCGCGGCCCCGACAGCGAGGGCCGAGGCGCGGACGGCGATCGCCCCAACGCCCACCTCACGAAGGCCTGAGAGGGATGCCCCGTCAGCCGGCGCGACGGCAACGAAACCTCCGTTCGCGCGCTCCCAGGCGATCCGCCCCACCGCGACGTGGACCGAGACCGCCAGGGACACGAAGAGGGCCGCAAGGAGACAAGCGCGGAGGAACCTCCGTCCGAGCGCTTGTGGTCTTGTGCCCTCAGGCATGCGTGCGCTCCGCCCCCCGCAGCGCCGGAACGAGGAGCTCGCACACGGCGAGGCCTCCCGCTGCGGCAGCCTCGTCGGCGGGGAGGTCGGGGCCGAGGACTTCTGCCGTGTCGCCGACGCGGACGCCGTCGATCTCTGTCACGTCGACGAGCGCGTGGTCGAGACAGACCCTCCCCACAAAGGGAGCCCTCCTCCCGCGCAGGGCGACCGACCCGCGGTTTCCCAGGGCGGGCGGGAGTCCGTCGGCGTAGCCGATGGCAAGGACGGCCACCCTCCGCCGGGACGGGGCCCGCCAGGTGCGGCCGTAGCCGACCCACTCTCCCTTCGCGACCTCCTTTAGAGCTATCACCTGCGCTGTAAGGGTCGCGATCGGCTGCACGTGAGCGGTCCAGGGGCGACGGACCTCTGGGTAGCCGTACAAGAGAGTTCCGATCCGGACAAGGTTGAAGGGGGAAGAGGTGACCTCGTCCGGGTAGTGGATCACGGCGGCCGAGTTCCCGACGTGTCGGAGCGGCGGGAGGACGCCCCTCTGGTCGAGGTCGCGGAGAGTCGTAGAGAGTGAGGCGATCGCTGCGCGCGTCTCCTCCTCGTCCTTCGGCCGGTCGGAGTCCGCGCGGGGCAGATGACCGAAGACTCCTTCGATCCGCAGCGAGGGGAGGGCGGCGACCTCCGCCAGGAGCGGGAGCACGCGCTCCGGGAGGACTCCGAACCGCCTCATCCCGAGGTCCACATCGACGTGCACGCGGGCGGCGCCCCCGAGAGCCCTTGCGGCGTCGGAGGCGGCTCGGGCGGCCTCGAGGGTGTCGATCGAAAGCTCAAGATCGGCGGAGAGGGCAGCGGGGAGCTCGCGAGGGAGGATCGGATCGAGGAGCAGGACGGGCAGAGCGACCCCCGCCCTGCGGATCGCCTTCCCCTCCTCGACCGTCGCCGCGCCCAGGCGGTCGATCCCCACGTCCTGCGCCGCCCGCGAGACGGCCTCGATGCCGTGCCCGTAGGCGTCGGCTTTGACGACGGCCATCACCCCGCAGTGCGTGGGAAGCTGGTGCCGGACGAGGTCGACGTTGCGCCGGAACGTGCTGAGGTCGATTCGAGCGATGGGGCGCGGCATGGGGCTCCTGGCCGAGAGGCCGCGCGGAGTATAGTCCCGAGCCTGGTCTCCTACAACGCGGGCCCCTGTCCTTGGTTCCTCTCCCCTGCGGGGCTATCCTTGCCGCCGTAGCTCGCCGCGCGACAGTGTGCGGGAGGAGCGAAGGAGGCAGCGTGAACAGAGGGAGCTTCGTCGCCTGCGGGATCCTGGTCGTTCTCGCGAGCGTGCTCGTCGGAGCGTACGACCGGGGAGACTTCCTCTTCCTGGACGAGATTCGCATCGGGATGGAGGGGATCGGGAAGACCGTCGTTGCCGGAGAGACGATCAGCGAGTTCAGCGTGGACGTCCTCGGCGTGATCGATGAGCCGGGAGACGGCTCGGACTTCATCATCGTCCGCGTGAGCGGCGAGGCGATCGGGCGATCGGGCGGGATCGCGCAGGGGATGAGCGGGAGCCCGATCTACGTCGACGGGAAGCTCGTGGGAGCCCTCAGCCGTGCCGCGACCTGGTCGAAGGAGCTGACGCCGATCGGTCTCGTCACCCCGATCGAGCAGATGCTCGGGGTGATCGACGAGGTCCGGCGCGTCGCCGTGTCCTCCGCAGCGGCAAGCGGCGCCGTCCTCCCCGGGGTCCATGTCGTCGAGCTCTACTCCCCTCCCTCGCCTGCCCTGGTGGACGCGGTCCCGGACGCGGTCTTCGCCTATCCGGTCTCGACGCCGCTCCTCGTCTCCGGGCTCTCCGGCCGGTCCCTCGACCTCCTTGTCTCCGGTGTGGACCCGCGTTCGGTCCCCTCCGGCCTCCTCTCCGATTTCCTCCCGGGAGGGCTCCGTCCGTCGGTGCGCGGCCTGTCTGCCCTGGGCCTCGATCTCGTCCCCCTCTCGGGGGGCGCGGCGCGCAGCTCGCTCGGTGCTGCCTCCCTCGTCCCTGGGGCAGCGATGGGGGTCGCTCTGGCGACGGGGGACGTGACGATCGGCGCCCTGGGAACCGTCACCTATCGAGACGGGGACGCTTTGGTCGGCTTCGGGCACCCCTTCCTCTCTAACGGCCAAGCGGCCTTTCCCCTCACCACGGCCTGCGTCATCGACACGATGAAGACGTACGACGCCCCGTTCAAGCTCGGCACCCTGGGGGCGACGATCGGGACGGTCCTTCTCGACCGTCTCCCGGGGGTCGGCGGGCTCGTCGACCGTGCGACCCCGCTCGTCGAGCTTGAGCTCTCCATTCGCGATCGGGACAGGGCCGCGACGCGAGGTTTCCAGGTTGGCCTCGTTGACGAGCCGCGCATCGCATGGGAGCTTCTTCTGGCCACCGGATTCGAGGCGATGGATGAGGCGCTCGGGCGGATCGGCCAAGGGACCGTCGAGGTGACCTACCGGATCGCGGGCGACGGGCTCCCGCGCGAGCTCGTCCGCCGCGACGTCTTCCTCTCCACGCAGGACATCGCGCTCTACCCGCCCTGGCAGCTCGCGGACATCGTCTCCTTCCTCCAGTACAACGCCTTCCAGGATCCGAAGATCCGGAGGATCTCGGCCGAGATGTCGGTCACGGAGGACCTCGTGGCGCTCCAGATCAACCACCTCACGCTCGACCAGGATCTCTACAAGGCCGGGGACACGATCCACTACACGGTCGCGCTCCAGACCTGGCGGGGAGAGGCGAAGACCGTGGAGGGGACGCTCAAGATCCCCGACGAGTTCTACTCCGACTACGTCACCGTGCGGGCCTACGGAGGGCCGCGCCTCCCCGAGGAAGGAGAGGGCCCGCCGGAGTTCGCCAACCTGGAGGAGCTCATCGAGGCGATCGAAGACCTCCCGAGCTACGACGTCCTGACCGTCGAGCTGTTCGCCCCGAACGCGTACGCCCCGGGGTACGACGCCCTGGCGGGAGTGGAGAAGACGCGGACGGGCTTTGGTGGGCAGGTGCTCTACGACGAGCGCGAGGTGACCGCCCTCGTCTACGCCCCGGAGGGGTAGGGTGTTCTCGTTCGCCGAGATCGCCGAGCGGGTCGGCGGCCGCCTCCTCAAGGGGGCGGGGGGAACGCCGCGGCGGGTGGTGCACGATTCCCGCCTCGTCGAGGACGGGGACTTGTTCATTGCCCTCCCGGGGGCGCGGACGGACGGGCACGACCACCTCGCGGAGGCCTTCGCCCGCGGGGCAGGCGGCGCGCTGGTATCGCGGCAGGGCACAGTCCCCGGCGGACGGAACCTGCTCCTCGTCCCCGAGACGCTGTCCGCTCTGCACAGGCTCGCCTCCGCGTGGAGGGAAGGGCTTCCAGCGACCCTCGTCGGCGTCACGGGGACATGCGGCAAGACGACGACGAAGCTCCTCGTCGCTCACCTCCTCGCCGGAGATCATGAGGCGTTCGCCGCGCCGGAGAGCTACAACACCGAGGTCGGGCTTCCCCTCGCCCTTCTCGCGATGCCGGCCTCGGCAGGCGCGGGTGTTTTCGAGCTCGGGACGAGCGCGCCCGGGGAGATCGCTCCCCTCGCGCGCCTGCTCGCCCCGCGCGTCGGGGTCGTCACCTTGGTCGGGCGGGGACACCTCCAGGGCTTCGGGAGCGTGACGGCTGTGGCCGAGGAGAAGTGGGACCTCGTCCGCGCGCTCCCGGCGGACGGCCTCGCCGTCGTCAACGCGGACTGCCCGCCCCTTGCCGAGCGGGCGGCGGCGTGGAGAGGGAGGATCTCCACGGTCGGCCTCGAGGCCGGGACGTTCCGCGGGCGGGTGGAGCAGGTGGCGCCGCGCCTCGTCCTTCGCGTCGACGAACCGCCCCTCTTGCTCTCTCTACCCCTTCTGGGGGCTCACAACGCGACCAACGTCCTCGCCGCGGCCGCCTGCGCCCTTCACCTCGGCCTCTCGCCGGAGACGATCGAGCGTCGGGTGGAAAGCTTCTGCGGACCTTCGCACCGCCTCGCCCTCCTCCCGGCTCCGTTCGGGCACGTCCTCGACGACACGTACAACGCGAACCCAGAGTCCACAGCCGCCGCCCTTCGCTTCCTCGCCGCAGTCGACCTCCCGCTCGTGCGGCGGGGGGTCGTCTTCGGGGAGATGCTGGAGCTCGGAGAGGACGCGGACCGCTATCACGACGAGGTCCTGGCCCTTGCGGTCCGCCTGGGGGTCTCGCCGATCTACCCCGTGGGGGAGGGAGCGACCCGAGCGGCGGAGCGGGCGCTCACCCGAGGAGGAGGGAGGGGTCTCGTCCTTGTGCCGCGCGACGACCTCGCGCGCCGGGTTCAGGAGGATCTGGCTCGGGGGCCGGCCCTCCTCCTCGTGAAGGGGTCGCACGCCGTCCGTTTGGATGAGCTCGTAGAAGAGCTTGTCCGTCAGAGCTGAACGCGCGACCAGAGGAACGAGCCGCGGACGTGACGTTCATAACACAGAGCAGAACCCCTCTTGACCTTCATGCGGCTTGCCCGTATGATGGCAGCAATCGTATCCGCGGCCCGACTTTCGCGGTCAGAGACAGAGGGATGCGCCAGGGACGGGAAGAGCGAGGACGCACTCCATGGAGGGATCGATAGAATGACGCACGCGACCCAGGCTCAGGCAACTGTCACCAAGAGCACTCTCCGGCGCCATGGGATGGCAGGGTTTTCCGGAGTCGCGGCCTTCCTCTTCGTCCTGGTTCTTTCCGCTTCGACCGGCCTGGCGAGCGCGGTCTGGACGACGGATGCGTCCGGCCGGATGCAGGACAAGAACATCTACGAGAGCCGGTGCGACGTCTACCTGAACGGGGAGAAGTGGCCGGCCGGCAGCACGGTCTACGTCCGGGTGACCGCGACGGACGGGGACTCCGTCAATTACCAGGGACCCGGCAAGGTCGTGACGAACGCCGACGGGAGCTTCGGGCCGTTCGGGCCCCTGTGTCCGTATGACCCCTCCAAGAACGGCGAGTACAAGGCCTGGGCGAGCCTCTCCCCTGACTTCCGCCAGGGGGACGAGACGAAGACGGACAACTTCAAAGTGAGAGGGAACGCCGCGCCGACGGCGGCCGATGATCTCGCAAAGACCGACGAGGACGTCCCAGTCGACATCGCGGTGCTCGTCAACGACCGGGACCCAGACGGAGACGCGCTTACCTTGGTCTCCGTGACCGTGCCGGGGCACGGGACGGCGGTCGGCGACGGGGCTCGGGTGCGCTACGTCCCGAATCCGGACTGGTCGGGTTCGGACTCCTTCCGCTACACCGTCTCGGACGGCCGAGGCGGGACCGCGGAGGCGCAGGTGACGGTGACGGTCGCTCCGGCCGACGCCCCGGTCATGGCAGTTGAAGACCGCTACGAGACCTACGAGGACCAGCTCCTGAGCGTGAGCGCACCGGGCATCCTGGCGAACGATGCAGCACCCGATGGCGGGGCTTCGGTTCGCGTCGCGAGCGGCGTCTCGCGCGGCGACCTGACGTTGAACGGAAACGGCGCGTTCAGCTACCGACCGACGGCGGACTGGAGTGGCGTCGACGTGTTCGAGTACCGACTGACGGACGCCGACGGGGACAGTGCCACGGCGCGGGTCACGATCAGCGTTCTTTCGGTCGATGACCCGGTGGCGGCGTCCGACGAGGCCTACACCGTATCCGAGGACGAAACCCTGGAGGTCCGCGCTCCGGGCGTTCTCGGGAACGACTCGGCGCCGGATGGAGGCGTGTCGGTGGCGCTCGTACACGGGGTGGCCTACGGGACGCTCACTCTGGAGGGTGGCGGGGCGTTCCGCTACTCGCCCGTCGCGAACTGGAGCGGCACGGATCGGTTTGTCTACCGGCTTTCCGACGGGGATGGGGACAGCGCTGAGGCGACGGCCACGATCACGGTCCTTCCAGTCGACGACCCCGTGACGGCGGCCGACGACAGCTACCGCATGGCGGAGGACGACGTTCTCAACGT
>CAYHBG010000039.1:0-2033 GCA_964354815.1 uncultured Thermotogae bacterium | reverse complement strand
GAGTGGAGCGGGACCGACCGCTTCGTGTACCGGCTTTCGGACGAGGATGGGGACAGCGCCGAGGCGGCGGTGACGATCACGGTGCTTCCGCAGGACGACCCGGTGACCGCGATGGACGATGTCTACGTCGTCGTTGAGGACGGGACCCTGGGCATCTCGGCGCCCGGCATCCTGGGGAACGACTCGGCCCCGGACGGTGAGGTGTCGGTGACGTTGGCGAGCGACGTTATGCACGGCACCTTGACCCTGCGGCCGGACGGATCGTTCAGCTACACGCCCGAGGCGAACTGGAACGGAACTGATCGCTTCGTGTACCGACTCTCGGACGGCGACGGCGACGGGGCCGAGGCGACGGTGACGGTCACCGTGACCCCGGTTGACGATCCCGTCGACGCGCTGGATGACAGCTACCGCACGGCGGAGGATACGCCCCTCGCGGTGACCGCGCCGGGCGTCCTCGGGAACGACACGGCGCTGGACGGCGGGGGCACGATCCGCCTCGTGAGCGACGTTGCGCACGGGACGCTCACCCTGCGTGAGGATGGTTCGTTCAGTTACGAGCCCGAGGCCAACTGGAATGGGATCGACCCCTTCACCTACCGACTTCTGGACGGGGATGGGGACGCTGGCACGGCGAGGGCGACGGTGATCGTGACGCCCGTGAACGACGCCCCAGTGGCTCGAGACGACACGGCCACGGCGAGCGAGGACTTGGCGGCGAGCGTGCCCGTCCTGGTGAACGACACGGATCCTGACGGGGACGGTCTTTCAGTTACCTCGGTCAGTGCGCCTGCGCACGGGAGCGTGGTCGTCAACCCGGACGGAACGGTGACCTACACGCCGGCTCCGCACTACAGCGGTCAGGATGGCTTCACCTACGAGATCTCCGACGGGAACGGCGGGACGGACACCGCGGCGGTGAGCGTGACCCTCACGCCGCGGGAGTACGCCCTGGCGATCCGCGTCGTGGGAACAGGCACGGCGACCCGCATCCCGGAGCGCTCAGTCTATCGCTACGGTGAAGCGGTTCGCGTCACGGCCACCGCCGGGAGCGGCTGGGCGTTCTGGGGCTGGTCGGGCGACCTCTCCGGAGACACAAACCCAGGCTCGGTCTTGATGGATGGGGATAAGACGGTGACCGCGACCTTCGCAGAGCTACCGCGCGCGTCGTTCGGGAGCTGCTACTCTCTCAAGGACGACTACTTCCAGGTCACAGTGAGGAACACCGGCGGGCCGGGGTACATCGGCTACGACATCTACGGGAAGGCGACCGTGCGCAATCTGGGCTACTTCGCGGCCGGCGAGACGAAGGTGGTCACCGAGGCGCAAGAGGGGACGCTGCGGAAGTTCGTTCGCGTCAAGGAGACGGCTCCCTGGGCGCAGATGGGGGGCACGCACACGCTGAGCAGGGCCGGACATACGAGTCATGGTTACCTGTGCGACTTCCCGCCCGTGGCGAACGACGATGCCGCGACGACGCCCGAGGATACGCCGGTCCGGATCGATGTGGCCGGGAACGACACCGATAGGGAAGGGGCCCTGAACCTGGGAAGCGTGGCGATCGTGCGTGGGCCGGCTCGCGGTACGGCGACGGTCGATCCGACTGGCCGGGTGACGTACACCCCGGCTGCGAACTGGAACGGAACGGACGCGTTCGAATACCAGATCTGCGACGCCGCGGGCCTGTGTGACACGGCGACGGTGACCGTAACGGTGGAGCCCGCGAACGACGCGCCGGTCGCGGCCGACGACGCCGCGACGACGGCGGAGGATGTCCCCGTCGCGATCGACGTGCTGGCGAACGACACGGACGTGGATGGGAACCTGGACCCCAGAACGGTGATCGTGCAACCATCCCCCGGGAACGGGACGGCGTGGGTCGATCCCATGACGGGATGGGTGACGTACACACCGGGCCCGGACACCTACGGGACGGTCACGTTCGGGTATCGGGTCTGCGACGCGGGCGGGCTCTGCGCTCTGGCGACGGTGACGATCGAGGTGACACCGGTCGACGACCCGGTGAACGCGGT
>CAYHBG010000038.1:9080-13479 GCA_964354815.1 uncultured Thermotogae bacterium | reverse complement strand
ATGAGGATCCTCATGCTCCTGAAGGCGGAAGGCCCTCTGCCGGTGAAGACGCTCGCCGAGAAGCTGGGAATGACGGCGCCGGCCGTCTCGCAGCACCTCAAGGCCCTGCGCTACGTCGGCCTCGTGCGAAGCGAGCGGAACGGCTACTTCGTGCCCTATGAGGTCAACGAGCGGAACCTGAGCGATTGCTGCGGCGCGGTCGTGCGGATCTGCGCGTGCAGCGAAGAAGAGTGCGGGGAGTCGGAAGAAGAGGGGACGTCGGAGGCTCTTGCTGACCTTCTCGAGCGACGGCGAACGCTGCTTGCCGAGCTCCGAGGGGTCGAGGAGGAGATTGCGAGAGAGGAGGAGGGAGGAGGGTGAGGCGGTTTTTTTTCGTCCGCGTAGTTAAGGAGATGAGCAATTGCCTATCTGCGCACATCCGCGAGTTCCGGTCGAGCCGGGGCGCGCCGGGAAGGGATGAGGCGTATGCAAGAGAGGTGGACGATGATCTCTGCTGAAGCTAGTTTCTGCGCTCCGGCCCTCGATCGCGTCGTGTCTCGGGGCATGCCATGGAGAGCTCCGCAGGTCAGCCGGTCCCCCGCAGGAGATCGGGGGGGCGTGTCTCCCGCGAAGAGAAGCCGACGCGGTCCCCTCCACTCCCTGCGGGAGGCCTTTCTCGGTCCACGCGGAGGACCGGAGGGGGCCTGTCCTTGCACTTCCGAATCGTGCGGCGAGGCGTCGCGCGGTGCTGTGGCGATTGGCGTTGGAGTGCCGGAGATGCACGCAACTGATCCCCGGTGAAGCCGAGTGCCCCAGGGCCCTGGCACGGCCGCCGTGGATCCGGAACTCGGAAGAAGGAGGTGACCTGAAGTGGACGAGGAACGAAAGTCGATGGACTGCTGCGACCCCAAGGTCGCGTTCGCGACCGTCGGCGGAATGGATTGCTGCTCGTTCGTGCGGCGGTTCCCAACATCGAAGGAGCGGCGGGACTCGCTCGAGTCCTACCGCGACGATTTGAGGAACGAACTCGCGGGCGTCGAAGAGAGGATCCGGGAGCTCGGGCAGAAGTAGTCGGACGGGCAGGGGCGGCGATCCCGCCCCTGCCCGCCTCCTTCAATCCCTAGTCGGCCCGCTCGATGGGAGGAGGCCGGAGAGAACACCTCAGGGCCAGTCGCCGCGCGGCCTCATTCCTCCGTCGGACGTCGCACCTCGATCTCGCGGAGGTCCTCAAGCGACGCGAGCCGGCGAGGATCGCCGACAAGGCGACCCACGACGGTGACCGGCGACGCGGCGCGGGGCTTACCCGACGTGCTCGCCGGGGTCGGGCCAAAGAAGAGACAGAGGGCCGTCCCGGGGCGCCAGTAGGCGGCATCCCCCGCCTCGACGTCGGCCGTGGGGCTCTCCTCCGGGAGTTCGACCCCCACGTCGAAGTAGATCTCGTCGCCCCAGAGGTCGCCGTCCCCGCGTAGGGGGAGAAAGGCGAAGAGCTGGTCCGCCGTCTTCGTGTCATTCAGTCGGACCCGAAAAAGGGTCCTGTCGATCCAGATCTCGATCTCGCGCTGCGCTTCCACGTCGCCTCCTTCTGGCGGCTCCTCGAAGCTACGCGCCGGGACGGCCAAGGTCAACGTCGTCTACGCCGCGGCGCGGCTGAGCCCGTGGAAGACGAAGAGCACGAGCAGGATCCGCACCCCCGTCCCTAGGCCAGAGGCGATGGAGAAGAGGACGGGACGGTTCCCGACAATCGCGAAAAGGTACAGGGAGACGGTGTCCGGGAAGCCGGGGATGGAGAGGAGGAGGAAGACGGCGAAGAAGCCGAACCGACGGACGAAGCGCTCGCTCCACTCAAGGCTCACCCGGATCCAGCGGTGGCGCGCGGCAAGTCGCCGAAAGCGCGCCGTCTCCTTTGCTCGATCTCCCAGGAAGAAGACGACGTACGAGCCCACGGTCTTCCCGGCGACCGCGAAGGCGAACATCCACCCCAGCGGGAGCTGGGCGTGGCCGAGGATGGGAAGCTCGCTCGGGGTCGGCAGGATGATCGCCGCGGCCACCTCGTACAGGAAGATGAGGAAGAGGGCCCCCAGGGTCGCCATGCGGCGACTCTACCGCACGGGGGCGGGAAAGGCGAACAGGAACCGGTTAGCCGGGTGGCGCGGGCTCGGCGCGCGCCGGGAGGGGGACGATCCGGTCGGCCCACAGGGACTCGATGTCGTAGAAGTCGCGCGTCTCGCGCAGGAAGACGTGGACGACGATCTCGCCGTAGTCGAGGATCACCCAGCGCCGCTCGGCCGTCCCTTCGCTCTGGAATGTCCCCACCGGGAACTTCTCCAAGAAGTTCGAGACGATCGCCTTCACGTGCGCGGAGTTGTCCCCTGAGGTGACGACGAAGTACGAGGTCGGGATCGAGTCCTCGCGCAAGTCGATCGCCACGGGGCGCTCGCCCTTCTTCTCCTCGATCAGGTCGACCGCGGCGCGGAGGAGCTCCTCGTCATTCGGTCTTGAGGGCAAACCCAGCTCCTGCAACGAGAACGAGGTCGGTCCCGGCCGGGATGGATGGGGCCAGGGCGGCGTAGTGCGCCGAGAACTGCTCGCGCGTGACGATCGTCGATTCGCTCGGAAGGGCGTCCTGGAGGACCTGCGCCTTCTTGGGGTCGGTCAGGACGACGATGTAGGTCTTGTCGTAGGTGAAGACCTCGGCGTTCTTGGTCCCGGAGACGCGGAAGCCGCGGTCGGTCAGGTACTTCGACGTCTCGCTCGCCACCATCTTCACCCCGTTCCCGTTGAAGACAGCGACGTTGATCTCCGCAGGGATGGGGACGTCCATGCCCTTCAGAAGCCGGGACACGAGCTGCTCCATGGCGACGGCCTGTGGCTCGAGGTAGCTCACGTTGTCGATCGTGACCGGCGTCCCGGGGACGGTCGCCATCCGGAGCTGCCCCGCGGTGATCCCCTGCGTCAGCTTGGCGAGCTCGTAGAAGTCGACCGCGGACAGGTTCGTCTTGAGGTAGGCACGGACGGAGTCGACGAGGGCCCGGATCGCGCCCAGGCTCTTGTCCTGGAGGCCTTTCTGTAGAAGGGCGGAAATGAGCTTCTGCTGGCGGCCGATCCGGCCGATGTCGCCCGTGATGTCGTCGCGGAAGCGGATGTAGTCGAGCGCGGTCTTCCCGTCCATCACCTGCTGGCCAGGCTGGATACTGATGTGCAGGGGCGGCGTCGCGCGGTTGTCGTCGTAGACCATTCTCTGCTCGACGGTCACCACGACGCCCCCGATCTGGTCGATGAGCTTCTTGAAGCCCTCGTAGTCCAGGGCGACGTGGTAGGGAATGGAGACCCCCAGGAGGTTCGAGACGGCCTCGGCTGTGTACTGCACCCCGCCCATCCCGTAGGCAGCGTTCAGCTTGTGGAACTCGCCGTCGGAGAGCTTGACCCGGAGGTCCCGCGGGACGGAAAGAAGGGTGACGTCCTTTCCGGAGGCGACGGAGACGACCATCATCGTGTCGCTGCGGCTCGACCCTTCGACGTTGTCCAAGCCCAGGAGGAGGATGCTCGTCCGCTCCCCGCGAGCGAGGGCCTTTCCGATGTGGCGCTGCGTTCCGAGGTACCACCCCGCGACGGCCACGAAGGCGATGACTACCACCGCAAGGCCAACCAGGACTGGCCTGCGGAGGCTGCGACCTCGTCTCCTACGCCGGAATCTCCCCCTCATGGCGAAAACCTCGATCCCGACGCTAGCACAAGGACGGGGGATTGTCAACTCCGCTCCTCGTCCTCTCCAGCGCTCCGTTGACAGGGGAAAGCCAGGGGGTATTCTTGCGCCGTGAGCAAGACGGCAAGAGATCCTTACGTTCGCCTCGCGCGCGCCACCCTGGAGGTCTACCTCGCCCGAGGCGAGGTGATCGCTCCGCTGGCCAACCTCCCCCGAGAGCTGACGCGCCGGGCCGCGGCGTTCGTCTCCCTCAAGAAGCACGGAGCCCTGCGCGGCTGTATCGGGACGTTCCTTCCGACGGAGCCGACCGTCTCCCACGAGATCGTGGCGAACGCGATCAAGGCGGCGACGGAAGACCCTCGCTTCCCCCCGGTTAAGGCGGACGAGCTCGAGGAGCTCGACGTCTCGGTCGACGTCCTCTCGCCTCCCGAACCCTGCACCGAGGAGGAGCTCGATCCGAGACGCTACGGGGTGATCGTGGAGAGCGGCTGGCGACGCGGCCTCCTCCTGCCCGACCTCGAGGGCGTGGACACCGTCTCAGAGCAGGTCCGGATCGCACGGATGAAAGCCGGAATCGGGCCGCGCGAGCCCGTCCGCCTCCTCCGCTTCACCGTAGAGCGGCACGTCGAAGATGGCGACTGACAAAGAGCGCCCGCGTGTCGCTCTCGTCACCTTCGGCTGCCGAGTGAACCAGTACGAGACGGAGATGATGCGCCG
>CAYHBG010000038.1:0-8980 GCA_964354815.1 uncultured Thermotogae bacterium | reverse complement strand
CTCCCGGAGGCGACCTTCGGGGCGGACGTCCTCGTCGGCTTCCCGGGCGAGGATGAGGCGGCGTTCGCAGCCACGCTCTCTCTCCTCGAGGAGGTCGGGTTTGCGAACCTGCACGTCTTTCGCTACTCTCCCCGCCGCGGGACACAGGCGGCCACAATGGCGCCGACGATCCCCGAAGCCGTCAAACGCGAGCGGGCAGGACGGGTCGAGGAGGTCGGGCGCGCGATCCGCCTTTCGCTCGGAGGCCGCCTGGTCGGAAAGACGGAGGAAATCCTCGTGGAGAGCCAGCACGCGGGCCTCCTTCGCGGCTACACGCGCGGCTACTTGGAGACCGTCGCCCGTGGCGGAAGCGACGTGCAAGTCGGAGAGGAGATCGCGGTGAGGGTCACCGGCGGCACGGCCGAACACCTTGAAGGGGTGAGGGAAGATCGCAGAGACGTGTGTTGAGATCACCCTCCGTGACAACGCGGAGTCAACGGCCCTCCTCGGCCAGTACAACCGGAACCTGAAGGAGATCGAGCAGGCCTTCCCGGCGCGGATCGTCGCCCGCGGCGAGTCGATCCGCATCGAGGGCACGCCGACCGAGGTGGAGGAGGTCCGCGGCCTGTTCGAGAAGCTCCTGGACCTCATCCAGGGCCGGCACACCCCGAGCCTGGCCGAGGTCCGCTACCTGATCGCGCAAGTGAAGGGCGGCAAGACGACGAACGGCGTCCTGTCCGACGTCGTGCGCGTCACTCACTGGGGCGAGGAGATCCGCGCCAAGACGGCGGGCCAGCACCGCTACGTCGAGGCGATCCGCCGGAACGACATCGTCTTCTCCATTGGCCCAGCCGGGACAGGGAAGACGTATCTCGCCGTCGCGGTCGCCATCGACCATCTGAAGACAGAGAAGGTGAAGCGGATCATCCTCACCCGCCCCGCCGTCGAGGCCGGGGAAGAGCTGGGGTTCCTCCCCGGGGACATCCAGGCGAAGGTGAGCCCCTACCTCCGACCGCTCTACGATGCGATCTTCGACATGATCCCCGCCGCCGAGTTCGAGAAGCTGATCGAGCACGGCCGAATCGAGATGGCCCCGCTTGCTTTCATGCGCGGCCGGACGCTCAACAGCAGCTTCGTCATCCTGGACGAGGCGCAGAACACGACCTCGATCCAGATGAAGATGTTCCTTACGCGCCTGGGGTTCAACTCCAAGGCGGTGATCACCGGGGACGTCACCCAGGTCGACCTCGAGGGACAGGCCTCCGGCCTCATGACCGTGCAAGAAGTCCTGACCGGAATCGATGGGATCGACTTCGTCTACCTCGACAAGGAGGACGTCGTCCGTCACCCGCTCGTCGCGCGGATCATCGACGCCTACGAGCGCCAAGAGAAGCGCAGGAACGCGACCTCCGCCCCGCCTCCCTCCGCGTAGCGCCGGGCTCCTGCCTCGGCCGGCGTCTGGCTCTCTACCTCTCTCCCGTGGTATCCTCTAGGCCCGGAGACCCTTCCGGGAGACGAGCGGCGAAGGAGGAGAAGCCATGGGAAGGGGACTGGCGTGTGCGCTCGTCGTCGCCGTTCTCCTCGCCCCGTGCCTAGCGGCCAGCGGCCGCGTCGTGATCAACGAGGTGGCCTGGGGAGGCAGCCCGCAGAACGTCGGCCACGAATGGATCGAACTTCACAACCTCGATGACGAGACGGTCTCTCTCGACGGCTGGCGCCTTGTCTCGTCGGACGGCAGCCCCGACGTTCCCCTTGCCGGTGTGATCCCCGCGGGCGGCTTCTTCCTCCTTGAGCGGGACACGGACGAGGCCGCGCCCGGGGTCCTGGCCGATCTCCTGTACCGCGGCGCCCTGAACGACGGCGGGGAGACCCTTCGCCTCATCGCTCCCGATGGGTCGATCGCGGACACCGCGAACGAGGGAGGCGGGCCGTGGCCCGCCGGATCGGACGGCCACCGCGAGACGCCGTACGCCTCGATGGAGCGGATCGACCCCCGCCTCCCTGACCTTCCTGCAAACTGGGCGAGCGCCCGCTCCCCAAGTGAAGGCGGAGGGGACGGCCCGTTGGGAACCCCGCGGGCCCCGAACTCGACCCTCGGGCTCCCTCTCACTGGAGCGTTCGAGGTGAGCCCCCATCCAGCCCACCCCGAGGAAGCTGTCCTCTTCGCCGCACCGCTCGCCGCGCAGGGGAGCGGCTTCGCGTGGGAGTTCGGCGACCACACGCAGGCAAAGGGAGCGCGCGTCAGCCACGCGTACGCCGAGCCAGGGACGTACCTCGTCCGCCTGACGATCACGGAGCCGTCGGGACGGACCAGCTCCGCCGCCCGCGAGGTGCGCGTCATCGTCAACGACCTTCCCGTGGCGGACTTCAGCGTTCGCCCTGCGTCGGGGAATCGCGTTCTCCAAGCCCTCGGCCCGCTCCTGTTCGTCGACGAGTCCTTCGACCCGGATGGCCGGATCGCGGAGGTCCGTTGGACCTTCGGGGACGGGGAGTCCGGAGCGGGGACCTCGATCACGCACACCTACCTGCGCAGCGGATCGTATGAAGTGACCCTCGCCGTCACGGACGATCAGGGGGAGAGGAGCGTGCGGGTCGACGAGATCGAGATCGCCGACCTCCCTCCGGTCGCACGGTTCACCGTCCCGTTCAAGATCCCCAACCCCGGGGACGAGGTCGTGTTCGATGCGTCTCCGTCGTTCGACCTCGACGGGGCCGTGGTACGGTACGCGTGGGACTTCACAGGGGATGGGACGGTCGACGTCGAGACCGAGCTTCAGACGGCCTCGTACGCGTTCGCGCAGGGCGGCGGCTTCCCGGTCACGCTCGTCGTCACGGATAGCGACGGGGCCTCCTCTCTTCCCGCCGCAAAGCAGGTCGTCGTCAACCACGCCCCCGTCGTCTCGTTCCAGGTGTCGGCCTTCTCCCCGCCCGAGCTCGCCGAGGTCACCTTCACCGATGCCTCCTCCGATCTCGACGGCACGATCGTGTACCTCGCCTGGGACTTCGGCGACGGAACGACCGGTGAGGGTCCTTCCGTCGTCCACGCCTACGCACCGGCCGGGACGTACACCGTCACCCTCACCGCGACGGACGACCGCGGAGCGGAGGGAAGGACCGCAGCAACGGTCGACGTTCAGAACCTCCTACCGACCGCGGTCCTTGAGGTCGACGCATGCACGGCCGTCGCGCGCCGAGAGACCGGCCAGGAGATCCGCTTCGACGGATCGAGGTCGAGCGACCCGAGCCCAGGCGGGCGGATCGTCCGCTACGAGTGGGACCTCGACGGGAACGGGACCTTCGACCAGTCGACGACCGTCCCCACCTTCGTCCAACGCTACACCCAGGACGGAACCTACGCCGTCCGCCTCCGCGTGACCGACGACCGCGGGGCAAGCGCCCTCTCCGCCTCCCTCGGCGTGGAGGTCGCGAACCGGTCTCCCCTCTGCCAGAGGATCTCCTGGTCTCCGGAAGCCCCGACCGATGGAGACACGATCCTCTTCTCGGCATCGGCGAGCGATCCGGACGGCAAGGTCGCGGACTATCTCTGGAACCTCGGAAACGGCGACATCGCACAAGGGCAGAACGCCTCGCGCTCCTTCTCGGACAGCGGGACCTATCGCGTCTCCGTCACCGTCTGGGACGACGATGGGGCCTCCTCCGCGCCGTGCGCGATCGACCTCGCCGTCGCGAACGCCGTCCCCATCGCCGCGTTCACCATTCTCACCGCCCTCCCGCGCGTTGGAGAGCCGGTCTCCTTCGCCGATCGCTCGGCCGACCCGAGTCCGGGTGGCGCCGTCATCTACCTCGGCTGGGACTTCGGGGATGGGGGCCACTGCCCCGGTGCCCTCCCGGACTGCGGGCAGGGCCTCCCCAGGGCTCCGACGCACGTCTATGCCGCCCCGGGTCTATACACCGTCACCCTGACCGCGATCGACGACAAAGGGGCCGTCGGACGGACCAGCCTCTCGATCTTCATCTCAGACTGATTCGCAAGGAGATCGCTTGTTCCGCGTCCGGGAAGCCACGAGGGAAGACCAGCGCGCCCTCGCTGACCTTGAGTCGACGAGCCCGCAAGGGGACACGCTCCAGATCCTGATCGAGCGGGAGGACTACTTCTACCGGTCGCACCTCCTCGACCGCGGGAAGGTCCTCCTCGCCGAGGAGGACGGGAGAGTCGTCGGGGTGATGGCCTTCGCCCTGAAGGACATCCTCCTCTCCGGCGCTCCGACCCGCGCCGCCGAGGAGGGGATCCAGCACCTGACGGCCTTCTCCTACCTCGACCCTCCGGGGACGCCTCTCCCGAGGCGGTTCGTCGGGAAGCTCCTCCGCTACCGGACGATGGTCAAGCCGATCGCGGCTCCCCTTCCTGGGGGGCCTCTCTACCTGGACGTGCGGGACGCGTGACGGCGAGGGTCTCGACCAAGCGATAGCCGAAGCCGCGCACGGTGAGGACGATCCTCGGGTTCTCCGGGTCGTCTTGGAGCTTCTTGCGTAGGAGGTATACGTACTTCTGGACGTCCTCTGTGCTGGCGTAGGAGTCGGCCGACCAGAGCCGGCCGCGGATCTCCTCGCTCGAGAAGACGCGCCCCGACTCGGAGGCGAGGAGGCTGAGCAGGGCGTACTCCTTCGGGGAAAGGGAGATCGGCCGGCCGTCCAGGCGAACCTCCTTGCGGGCGTCGTCGATCACGAGCTCCAGGGCCGGGGCGGGCGCGGCGGCGCGCCGGAGCACGGCCTCGATCCTCGCCTTCACCCGGTCGAGGTTGAACGACGCCTTCGAGATGTAGTCATCGGCCCCGCCGGAGAGACCGCGTACCTCATTCTCCACTCCGCCGAGGGCGGTGAGGACGATCACCGGGCAAGTGCTCCGCGCGCGGATCTCGCGCAGAACCTCCCATCCGTCCTTGCCCGGGAGCATGACGTCGACGAGCACGAGGTCCGGCCGGAGTGCGACGAACTGCCGGATCGCGTCATTCCCGTCGGCGGCGACCACGACCTCGTACCCCTCACCGATGAGGAACTGGGAAAGGATGTCCGCGATGTCGCGCTCATCCTCGCAGATCAGGATCCGCATCCTCGCCTCACCTCGAGAGAACGATGCGGGACGAGGCCGCCCCCGCCCAAGGAGAGCCTAGCCACTGGCCCCCGCGGAGCGAGGGAGCGTGAAGGAGAACGTGCTCCCGCGCCCGCTGCCTGGGCTGGCAACCCACACGGCCCCTCCCAGCTCGGTGACGAGACGCTTGACAATCGAAAGCCCAAGCCCCGTCCCGTCGGGTGCGATTCGCTTCGCCCCCTCCGTCCGGTAGAACTCCTCGAATAGACGGTCCCGGTCCTCCGGGCCAATCCCCATCCCTGTGTCGGAGACGTCCACCCGCACCGACTCGCCCATCGGAACGAACCGGACGGCGATCCTCCCGCCTGCTGGCGTGTAGACGATGGCGTTGGCGAGCAGGTTCGTGAGGATCTTCTCCAGGGCGTCCTCGTCCGCCAGGACGATCGCCGAAACGGAGGCAAGCGTCAGGGCTTGACCCTTCTGATCGACCTGTGACTTCAGGGTGCCGATGACCCTCGCCAGGACCGCGCCGAGGTCGACCGCCTGACGACGCAGCACCCCTGCACCGGAGTCGAGACGCGAGACGGAAAGGAGGTCTGAGACGAGCGCATCCAGTCGCTCGGCCTGGGCGAGGATCCGCTCCAGCCGCTCCCGTCCCTGAGGAGAGAGGGACTCGTCTCGCGTCAGAAGGTCTGCCCAGCCGCGAAGCGCGGCGAGCGGGGTGCGCAGCTCATGAGAGGCAGTCGACAGGAGCCGGCTCCTCTCCCTGCTCAGATGGGCGACCTGCGTCGCGTACTCGCGCAGACTCTGCTCACTCCGCCTCCATTCCGTGACGTCGTGCCCGATGGCCACCACGCCGGTGGTGTTCCCCTCGTCGTCCGTGAGCGTCTCGCCCTGCCAGGCGATCACGCGCTCCTCACCCGCTTTCGTGCGGATCGTCGACTCGAGGCCGCGAAAGGGGCCAATGCGGGGGAGACGCCCGTGCACCTGCTCCCGGACCTCCTGCCGGTAGACGGGGTCCGGATAGAGCCAGTTCCAGACCTCCCTTTCCCCAAGGACCTCCTCTCTCCGGTACCCGCTCATCCGCTCCGCCTCCTCGTTCCAGAGCGTGACCCGCCCTTCCGCGTCGAGAACCTCGATCCACACCGGGGCCGCCTCCAGGATCTTCCGGTTCAGGTCGCGCGTTGCGCGCAGCTCCCGCGCCACGCGCTCCTCGGCCGTGACGTCTCGCAAAGAGACAACCCACCCATGGTGCAAGCCCTGCTCTGGGCAGACAATCGGAACGGCAGCCACCTCGGCCTGGAAGGACGCCCCATCACCGCGAACAAGGCGCGCGGTGTAGCTCACGAGAGCCCTCGGGTCGCCCTCCACCATCTCCGCGCCGACCCGAGCCAGGTCCTCGCCTCGGACGAACGAGAGGTAGTCCCGACCGCGCAGGCGATCCTCCCCCACCCCCAAGAGGGCAAGCGAGCGGCGGTTCCAGCTCGTGACCGCTCGATGCTCATCTAGGACGAGAACCCCCTCGCCGACCGCGCTCAGGATCCGCTCCAGCCGGTCGTGCGCCTCGTGTAGGGCCACTTCGGTCCTGTGTGCAGCCGTGAGGTCCTCGACGTGGAGGACGACAAGGTCGGGCGGCAGAACCTCCCCGGTGACGCGGAGGACCTTCTCCTGCCCCGTCGACAGCATCCGGTAGCTGCCCTCTCGGATCAGCTCTCCCTTCGTCTCCCAGCACCGCTCCAGGAAGCCGACCAGTTCGGGACGGTCCGCGTACACCTCGCGCGCTAGGGCGCCCGTGAACCCGCGTATCGCGCCCCGGGTCAGGGACACGACGGCCTCGTTGTAGTCGACGAGCACGAAGTCGTCGCGAACGCGCCTGAAGGTGCACGTGGGAATGGGCGAGGTCCCGTAGACGGATCTCGCGCGTTCCGCCTGCGCGCGGAGGGCTTCCTCCTCGAGACGGTGGTCCGTGATGTCCCGGTGCACACCGTGGTAGCCGAGGAACTGCCCGTCCGAGGCGAAGAGGGGAAAGCCGACCGTCTCCACGGTGCGCGTCTGGCCGTGGCCGTTGGGAGCGAACTGCACGAGCTCCAAGAAGGGGCGTGGGGCGCGGTGCGCGGAGAGGAGATCCGCTGTTCCAGGGTCTCCTCTAGCGAAGACCTCGTCCACGCGCCGTCCGAGCAAGGACTCCACCGGACAGCCAAGGATTCGCTCTGCGCCCTCACTCGAGGCGACGTAGCGCCCCTCGTCGTCCGTCTCCCAGACCCAGCTGAGAGATCCCGCGACCGGGACGAGAGGGCGATCGACGACGCGGGTCTCCTCTCGTCGTCCCCTACCCGTCCCCTCCCTGCGCGCCATACGTCCTCGCCTTCCCCCGCCGCTCAGGCTCCTGCCGCCTCTTCCTCCCGCGCCTCCCGACCGCGGCGGAGGAAGGTGGGCACATCCAGATTCTCTCCCACCTTGATCCTCTCTCGCCGCGTCGGGGTTCTACGCTTCTCTTCCTCCTCGGGAGGTCCCCCGAAGTCCGCAGCGATGACGGTGACCTTGACCCTGTCCTTGACGCCCTTCTGGATCACGGCGCCGAAGACGAGGTCGCAGTCCGTCGCCGCCACCTTCCGCACGAGGTCGGCGGCCGTCGTCACCTCGGCCAGGGTCAGGTCCTCGCCGCCGCTGACATTCAGGATCATCCGCCGCGCGCCGCGAATCGAGCCGCCCTCGAGCAGCGGGTTCGTGCTGGCGAGCTTCGCCGCCTCCACCGCCCGCTGCTCCCCGCTCGCTTCTCCCATCCCCATCATCGCCTCCCCGGCGCCGGCGAGCAGGGAGCGAATGTCAGCGAAGTCGAGGTTGACGAGCCCGCGCACCGTGACCAGATCCGAGATACCGCGCACCCCTTGGTGGAGGATGCCGTCGGCGAGTTCGAACGCCTTCGTCATGGGGAGGCCGCGGGCCGCTGTTTCTAGGAGGCGGTCGTTCGACACGACGATCAGAACGTCGACCGCGTCCCGAAGCCGCGCCAGGCCCGCCTCGGTACGGGCGCGGCGGACCGCGCCCTCGAACGAGAACGGCTTCGTCACGACCCCAATCGTGAGCGCTCCGCCTTCCTTGGCGATCCGGGCGATCACCGGAGCCGCCCCGGTCCCGGTCCCCCCTCCCAGGCCGGCGGTGAGGAAAACCAGGTCCATCCCCTTCAGGAGCGACGCGATCTCCCAGCGCGACTCCTGCGCCGCGCGGCTTCCCTTGTTCTCGTCGCCGCCGGTCCCGCGTCCCCCCGTGACGTCAAGGCCGATCTGCAGCGTCTCCGGGGCGTGGGAGATCCCCAGGACCTGCCGGTCGGTGTCGACGGCGATCAGCCGCACGCCTTGCAGACGCTCCTCGCGCATCCGCTCCACCGCGTTGACCCCGCCGTCCCCGATCCCCAGGACGCCGATCCGGGCGACGGGCCCCGCCTGGGGCACCTGCTCGCGGGCGCTCTCGACGAGCGGCGGCTCCCCGATGACGACGCGCTTCGCCCCGACGAGGCGGGCGACGAGCTCGTCGAGCTTCGCCTGCTTGCGGCGGCAGTATTCCTTCTTGAACTCGCTGTCCACGGAGATGACGAGCCGATCCCCGTCCAGGAGGAGCGCCTGGGGGTCCTTCGGCAGGCAGGCGCGGAGGATGCGATCGTCGATCGCCTCCAACACCTCGCGCCAACGCTCTTTCAACCCCCCCGCGGCGTCGGCGCCCGCAGCTCGTCCGTCCTCCGGCATCTTGTCTCCTTCTTGGCCTCATTCTGGGAGGGAAGGTCGGAGAAGTCAACAGCCGCGCACGGAAGGCTCCGCCGCAGAGGTCGGAGGGAAAGAGGCGCCGATGGGACGGCTCGCGCGACCCTCGAGGCCCCAAATGGGAAGCGCCCCACGAGGTATCGGGGCGCTCAGGTCAAGACCGCCGTCTCAAGAACTACTTCTTACCTTCGCT